>NZ_JBFWPA010000007.1:0-111625 GCF_050250235.1 Pseudorhodoplanes sp. | reverse complement strand
TCTTCGCTATTCGCCATTCGCTACTCGCCAAGCAGAGAAACGACAAATGAACGGCCAGAATATCCGGATCCGGCTCAAGGCGTTCGATCACCGCATCCTCGATGCGTCGACGCGCGAGATCGTCAACACCGCCAAGCGCACGGGTGCGCAGGTGCGTGGACCGATTCCGCTCCCGACCAGGATCGAGAAGTTCACGGTGAACCGTTCGCCACATATCGACAAGAAGAGCCGCGAACAGTTCGAGATGCGCACGCACAAGCGCCTTTTGGACATCGTCGATCCGACTCCCCAGACGGTGGACGCGCTGATGAAGCTCGACCTCGCTGCCGGCGTCGACGTCGAGATCAAGCTCTGAGCCGCGGGACCTAAGGAAGCAAAGCCATGCGCACCGGAGTGGTCGCACAGAAGGTCGGAATGACACGGGTCTTCACCGAAGCCGGCGAGCACGTGCCGGTGACGGTGCTGAAACTCGCGGGTTGCCAGGTGATTGGTCATCGCACCAAGGACCGGAACGGATATGTGGCGCTGCAGCTTGGCGCCGGCAGCCGCAAGGTCAAGAACGTGTCGAAGGCCGAGCGCGGCAATTTCGCCGTCGCCAAGGTCGAGCCGAAACACACGATCGTGGAATTCCGCGTCAGTGACGACGGCATGATTCCGGTCGGTGCCGAGATCACGGCGGACCATTTTGTGATCGGCCAGTTCGTCGACGTGACCGGCACCACCATCGGCAAGGGTTTTGCCGGCGGCATGAAGCGCTGGAATTTCGGCGGTCTTCGCGCCTCGCATGGCGTGTCGATCTCGCACCGTTCGATCGGATCGACCGGTGGCCGCCAGGATCCGGGCAAGACCTTCAAGAACAAGAAGATGCCGGGTCATCTCGGTGTCGAGCGGGTGACCACGCTCAATCTCAAGGTGGTGCAGACCGATATCGAGCGCGGCCTGATCCTCGTCGAGGGCGCGGTGCCCGGTCACAAGGGCGGCTGGATCACCGTGCGGGACGCGGTGAAGAAGGCGCTTCCGAAGGACGCGCCCAAACCAGGCAAGTTCCGTGAAGCAGGCGCTTCGAATGGCGCCGCCGACAAGCCGGCGGAGGGCGCGGCCGAGTCCGCATCCGAAGCCGAGACCAAAGAGGGCGCATGATGGAACTCAAGATGCTCTCGCTCGACGGCGACGATGCCGGAGCCGTTACGCTGAACAAGGATATTTTCGGCCTTGAGCCGCGCGCGGACCTGATCCACCGCTGCGTGGTGTGGCAGCTTGCGAAGCGCAGGGCCGGCACCCACAAGGTGAAGAACCGTGCCGAGATCGCGCGCACCGGCAAGAAGCTGGCGGCTCAGAAGGGCACCGGCGGTGCGCGTCACGGCTCGCATCGGGTGAACCTGTTCCGTGGCGGCGGCCGTTCGTTCGGACCGGTGGTGCGCAGCCACGAAATCGGTCTGCCGAAGAAGGTGCGTTCGCTTGCTCTGCGCCACGCGCTTTCGGCCAAGGCTAGGGACGGCGGCATCGTGGTGCTCAACGAGGCCAAGCTGCAGGAAGGCAAGACCAGGATACTGAACGAACGCTTCGCCAAGCTAGACATCGCCAACGCGCTGATCATCGACGGCGCCGAGATTGATACGAATTTCCGCAATGCCGCGCGCAACATCCCGCATGTGGATGTGCTGCCGGTGGCCGGGATCAACGTCTACGACATCCTTCGCCACGGGAAGCTCGTGCTGACCAAGGCCGCTCTCGACGCGCTGGAGGCGCGCTTCAAATGAGCACCACAGATCCGCGCCATTACGACGTGATCCTGTCTCCGGTGATCACGGAAAAGTCCACCAACGCGTCCGAGTTCAACAAGGTCGTGTTCAAGGTGCGTCTCGATGCGACCAAGCCGCAGATCAAGGACGCGGTGGAAAAGCTGTTCGACGTGAAGGTCAAGGGCGTCAACACCATCGTCCGCAAGGGCAAGGTGAAGGCGTTCAAGGGTGTGATCGGCACCCAATCCAATACCAAGCGCGCGGTGGTGACCCTGGAAGAAGGTCATCGCATCGACGTGACGACGGGCCTCTGAGAAGCGGGGCAGGGAACGCGTTATGGCACTGAAGAAATACAAGCCGACCACGCCGGGGCAGCGCCAGCTGGTGCTGGTCGATCGCTCCACGCTCTATAAGGGCGCACCGGTCAAGACGCTGACCGAAGGCAAGCCCTCGACCGGTGGCCGCAACAACAACGGCCGCATCACCACGCGGTTTCGCGGTGGCGGTCACAAGAAGACGTTCCGCGTGGTCGACTTCAAGCGCAGGAAGTTCGATTCGCCGGCCAGGGTCGAGCGGCTGGAATACGATCCGAACCGCACGGCATTCATCGCGCTGGTGAAATACGACGACGGCGAGCTTGCCTATATCCTGGCGGCGCAGCGCATGGCGGTCGGCGACACGATCGTGGCCGGCGAACATGTCGACGTGAAGCCCGGCAACGCGATGCCCGCCGGAAACATTCCGATCGGCACCATCGTGCACAATATCGAGCTGAAGATCGGCAAGGGCGGACAGATCGCGCGGTCAGCCGGCTCTTATGCCCAGATCGTCGGCCGCGACGGCGAATACGTGATCGTGCGGCTGAATTCCGGCGAGCAGCGTCTGGTGCATGGCCGCTGCATGGCGACCATGGGCGCGGTCTCTAATCCGGATCACATGAACATTTCGATCGGCAAGGCCGGACGTACCCGCTGGCTTGGCCGTCGTCCGCATAACCGCGGTGTCTCCATGAACCCGGTCGATCATCCGCATGGCGGCGGCGAAGGCCGCACCTCCGGTGGTCGCCATCCGGTCAGCCCATGGGGCTTTCCGACCAAGGGCAAGAAGACCCGCAAGAACAAGTCCACCACCAAATTCATCATTTCGAGCCGCCACGCTCGGAAGAAAAAGAAATAGGGAACGATCGTCATGGCGCGTTCGGTCTGGAAGGGTCCATTCGTCGACGGCTATCTGCTGAAGAAGGCGGAGAAGGCGCGCGGGTCGGGACGGCACGAGGTCATCAAGATCTGGAGCCGCCGCTCGACCATCCTGCCGCAATTCGTCGGTCTGACCTTCGGTGTCTATAACGGCCAGAAACATGTGCCGGTTCAGGTGTCCGAAGAAATGGTCGGCCACAAGTTCGGCGAGTTTTCGCCGACGCGCACGTTTCACGGCCATTCGTCGGACCGCAAGGCCAAGCGCGCCGGCGCGTAAGCAGGATTGAGAGGGTAAAGTCATGGGCAAACCGGCGCGCGAGCGTACGCTCCCCGACAACGAAGCGAAGGCGATCGCCCGCAACATCCGGGTATCGCCGCAGAAGCTGAACCTGGTTGCGCAGCTGATCCGCGGCAAGAAGGTCGCAATGGCGCTCAACGACCTGCAGTTTTCGCGCAAGCGCATCGCGGTCGATGTCAAGAAGTGCCTGGAATCGGCGATCGCGAATGCCGAGAACAATCACGACCTCGATGTCGATGATCTGATCGTGGCGGAAGCCCATGTCGGCAAGGGTCTCGTCATGAAGCGCTGGGCGTCGCGTGGACGCGGTCGCTCGGGACGCATTTTCAAGCCGTTCTCTCACCTGACCATCGTGGTTCGTCAGGTCGAGCAGAAAGCGGCCTAGGGAGAATTTGGGATGGGTCAGAAGATCAATCCGATCGGGCTCAGGCTCGGCATCAACCGGACCTGGGACTCGCGCTGGTATGCCGGCAAGAACGAGTACGGCACGCTGCTGCATGAGGACATGAAGATTCGTGCGGAGTTGATGAAGCAGCTCAAGCAGGCGGCGGTGTCCAAGATCATCATCGAGCGCCC
Source organism: Pseudorhodoplanes sp. (assembly GCF_050250235.1). Lineage (GTDB taxonomy): Bacteria > Pseudomonadota > Alphaproteobacteria > Rhizobiales > Xanthobacteraceae > Pseudorhodoplanes. The sequence goes on along the minus strand of NZ_JBFWPA010000007.1, from coordinate 107,813 downwards.
GCACAAGAAGTGCCGGGTGACGATCTATTCCGCACGTCCCGGCGTCGTGATCGGCAAGAAGGGCTCCGACATCGAGAAGCTGCGCAAATCGGTCGCGAAGCTCACGCAGTCGGATGTGGTGATCAACATCGTCGAGATCCGTAAGCCCGAGCTTGACGCGCAGCTGGTTGCCGAATCGATCGCCCAGCAACTGGAGCGCCGCGTGGCGTTCCGCCGCGCCATGAAGCGCGCGGTGCAGACCGCGATGCGTCTGGGTGCCGAAGGCATCCGCATCAACTGTTCGGGCCGCCTCGGCGGCGCCGAGATTGCGCGCCTCGAATGGTATCGCGAGGGGCGGGTGCCGCTGCATACGCTGCGTGCCGACGTCGATTACGGCGTGGCCACTGCTTTCACCACCTACGGCACCTGCGGCGTCAAGGTCTGGATCTTCAAGGGCGAGATCCTCGAACACGACTCGATGGCGCAGGACAAGAAGATGAACGAGGCCGACGCGGGCCGCCCGCGGCGCGAAATGACCGCCGGATAACGAGTAACCGTCATGCTGCAACCCAAGCGAACCAAATACCGCAAGGCCTTCAAGGGACGCATTCACGGCGTCGCCTCGTCGGGCAATGCGCTCGACTTCGGTCAGTTCGGCCTGAAGGCGATGGAACCCGAACGCATCACCGCGCGCCAGATCGAGGCGGCACGCCGCGCGCTGACCCGGCACATGAAGCGCGCCGGCCGCGTCTGGATCCGTATTTTCCCGGACGTGCCGGTGTCGAAGAAGCCGATCGAGGTTCGCATGGGAAAGGGCAAGGGTACGCCGGAGCTGTGGGTTGCCCGCGTGAAGCCCGGCCGGATCATTTTCGAGATCGATGGAGTGCCGGTCGCACTCGCCCGCGAGGCCTTGCATCTCGCGGCCGCGAAGCTGCCGATCAAGACGCGCTTCATCCAGCGCATTGCGGAGTGACGACGATGAAGGCAGCCGACGTCAAGGTCATGTCCGTCGATCAGATCGACGACGAGGTGCTGAAGCTGAAGAAGGAGCAGTTCAATCTGCGCTTCCAGCGTGCCACCGGTCAGCTCGAAAACACCTCGCGCGTGCGCCAGGTGCGCCGCGATATCGCGCGCCTGAAGACGGTCGCGCGCCAGAAGAAAGCCAAGTAAGGGGCCCATCATGCCGAAGCGTCAACTGCATGGCCTCGTGGTCAGCAACAAACAGGACAAGACGGTCGTCGTCAGCGTCGAGCGGCGTTTTACGCATCCGGTGCTGAAAAAGACCGTGCGGCGCACGACCAAGTTCCATGCCCATGACGAGACCAACGAATACTCGGTCGGCGACATGGTCTGGATCGAGGAACACAAGCCGATCTCGAAGCTGAAGCGCTGGACGGTGATCCAGGGCGAGAAAAAGAAAAAGGTGCTGTAAGCGCGGCTCCGCGCTGACGGCCGATGAAGGATTGGGTGCCTCATGATTCAGATGCAGACTAACCTGGACGTTGCCGACAATTCCGGCGCGCGCCGCGTCATGTGCATCAAGGTGCTGGGCGGCTCGAAGCGCAAATACGCGACCATCGGCGATGTCATCGTCGTATCGGTGAAGGAGGCGATCCCGCGCGGCCGTGTGAAGAAGGGCGACGTCATGAAGGCGGTCGTCGTGCGCATTTCGAAGGACATCAAGCGCTCGGATGGCTCGGTGATCCGCTTCGACCGCAATGCCGCGGTGCTGATCAACAATCAGCAGGAGCCTGTCGGGACCCGTATCTTTGGTCCGGTTCCGCGCGAATTGCGGGCCAAGAACCATATGAAGATCATTTCGCTCGCGCCGGAGGTGCTGTGATGGCGGCGAAAATCCGCAAAGGCGACAAGGTCGTCGTGCTTGCCGGCCGCGACAAGGGCCGCACCGGCGAAGTGATTTCGGTGCAACCGACCGAAGGGCGTGCGCTGGTGCGCGGCATCAACATGGTCAAGCGCCATCAGCGCCAGACTCCGCAGCAGGAAGGCGGCATCATCTCGAAAGAGGCGAGCATCCACCTGTCCAATATCGCGATCGCCGATCCGAAGGACGGCAAGCCGACCCGTGTCGGCTTCAAGATGATGAACGACGGGCGCAAAATCCGCGTCGCGCGGCGTTCGGGAGTTGAGATCGATGGCTGAAACCGAGATGCCAAAAGGCGAAACGTCCGAGAAGGGCGCCAAGAGGGGTGCGTCGGCAGGCGCCTACGTTCCGCGTCTGAAGGCGCAGTTCGAGAAGGACATCCGCGCCAAGCTGACCAAGGATTTCGGCTACACGAATCCGATGCAGGTGCCGGTGATCACCAAGGTCGTCCTCAATATGGGCGTCGGCGAGGGGGTGAACGACCGCAAGAAGGTCGACAATGCGGCCAACGATCTCGGCCTGATTGCAGGCCAGAAGGCGGTGATCACCAAATCGCGCAAGTCGATCGCGACCTTCAAGCTGCGCGACGGCCAGTCGATCGGGACCAAGGTGACGCTGCGCAAGGCGCGTATGTACGACTTCATCGACCGGCTGGTGAATATCGCGCTGCCACGCGTTCGCGATTTCCGCGGGCTGAATCCGAAGAGCTTCGACGGCATGGGCAATTATTCGCTTGGCCTCAAGGAACACATCGTGTTCCCGGAAATCGACTACGACAAGGCCCAGGAAGTCTGGGGCATGGATATCACGATCTGCACGACGGCACGCACCGACGAAGAGGCGCGTGCGCTGCTTGCGGCATTCAACTTCCCCTTCCGGCAGTGAGGGCTGAGAGCCCTCAGACGCGGATAGTCAGGAGACTTTGATGGCGAAGAAGAGTTCGATCGAGAAGAACAAGCGGCGGCGCCGGATGGCGAAGTCGTTTGGCGGCCGCCGTGAGCGGCTGAAGGCGATCGTCACCGACAAGACCAGGCCGTTGGAAGAGCGTTTCGCGGCATCGCTGAAGCTCGCCGAGTTGCCGCGCAATTCCGCGCCCTCGCGCGTGCGCAACCGGTGCGAGGTTACGGGCCGTCCACGCGCCTATTACCGCAAGCACAAGCTGTCGCGTATTGCGCTGCGCGAGCTCGGCAACAAGGGCCTGATCCCCGGCCTTGTGAAGTCGAGCTGGTGAGGAGGGGAAAGCCATGAACGACCCGATCGGCGATCTCATCACCCGTATCCGCAACGCGCAGGAGCGGCATAAGCAGAAGGTGTCGTCGCCTTCTTCCAAGCTTCGCGAGCGCGTGCTGGAAGTGCTGAAATCCGAGGGCTACATCCGCGGCTATTCGACCACGGAACACAAGGACGGGCGCAACGAACTCGAGATCGAGCTGAAATACTTCGATGGCACGCCGGTGATCCGCGAAATCTCCCGCGTATCCAAGCCTGGCCGCCGGGTCTATGTCGCGGTCAAGAACCTGCCGCGGGTCAATAACGGCCTCGGTATTTCCATTCTTTCGACCCCGAAGGGTGTCATGGCGGATCATTCCGCCCGCGACGCCAATGTCGGCGGCGAACTGCTCTGCACGGTGTTCTGATGTCGCGCGTCGGCAAAAAACCGGTCCCTGTCCCGTCAGGCGTCACCGCCAATGTGTCGGGCAAGACCATCAGCGTGAAGGGCCCGAAAGGCACCCTCTCGCTCGCAGTCGATGACCGCGTTGCGGTCGCCATGGACAAGGGTGAGATCAAGGTCGACCCGAAGGATGAGTCGAAGGAGGCGCGCGCGCTGTGGGGCACCACGCGTGCGAACCTGAACAACATCATGACCGGCGTCACCAAGGGCTTCGAGCGCAAGCTCGAAATCACCGGCGTCGGTTATCGTGCGGCGGTCCAGGGCAAGAACCTGCAACTCGCGCTCGGTTACAGCCACGACGTGCTGTATCCGATCCCGGAGGGCATCGCGGTTGCGACGCCTAAGCCGACCGAGATCCTGGTGACCGGCATCGACAAGAAAAAGGTCGGACAGGTTGCGGCCGAAATCCGCGCCTACCGTCCGCCGGAGCCCTACAAGGGCAAGGGCGTGCGATACGCTGACGAGTTCATCTTCCGCAAGGAAGGCAAGAAGAAGTAACGACCAAGGTCACTTCGATATGGCACACAAGACCCCCACAGAACGCCGAAAGGCACGCGTGCGCAGAGCCGTCAAGGCGGCCGCGAACGGCCGCATGCGCCTTACGGTGCACCGCTCGTCGAAGCATATCTACGCGCAGGTGATCGACGACACCAAGGGCGTGACGCTTGCTTCCGCGTCGTCGCTCGAAAAGGCGCAGCGCGAGGCCGGCAAGACCGGCGCCGACATCGAGGCGGCGAAGGCAGTCGGCAAGCTGGTCGCTGAGCGCGCGTCTCAGAAAGGCGTCAAGAACGTGGTCTTCGACCGCGGAAGTTACATGTATCACGGGCGCATCAAGGCGCTCGCCGACGCCGCGCGTGAAGGCGGACTGAGCTTCTAGAGGATCGACAGAATGGCACGAGAACCCAGGCGGGAACGCGAGCGCGGTGAGCGGGAAGAGTCGGAATTCATCGACAAGCTCGTTCACATCAACCGCGTCGCCAAGGTGGTAAAGGGCGGTCGGCGCTTCGGCTTCGCGGCGCTCGTGGTCGTCGGCGACCAGAAAGGCCGGGTCGGTTTCGGTCATGGCAAGGCACGAGAAGTGCCGGAAGCGATTCGCAAGGCGACGGATGCCGCGAAGCGCAGCCTGACCCGCGTGCCCCTCCGCGAGGGCCGTACGCTGCATCACGATGTGACCGGGCGTCACGGCGCGGGCAGGGTGCAGCTTCGCGCTGCGCCGGCCGGTACCGGCATCATTGCCGGCGGCCCGATGCGCGCGGTGTTCGAGTCGCTCGGCATGGCGGACGTGGTGGCGAAGTCGCTCGGCTCGTCCAACCCCTACAACATGGTTCGGGCGACCTTCGACGCATTGAAGAACCAGGATTCGCCGCGTTCGGTGGCGGCGCGCCGCTCGATGAAGGTATCGACATTGCAGGCCCGGCGCCGCGAAGAGGGTGTCGAGGCGACGGCCGAGTAATCGGCACAGCGATCCGGAAGGCAACGTGTCATGGCAGCGAACAAGACAATCAAGGTCGAGCAGACCGGCAGCCCGATCCGCCGCGAATCCACTCAGCGCGCGACGCTGATCGGGCTCGGGCTGAACAAGATCGGCCGCACCAAGGAAGTACCGGATACTCCGTCCACCCGCGGCATGATCGCCAAGGTGGCCCATCTCGTCCGCGTGGTCGAGGAAGGAAAGTAAGCGATGAAACTCAACCAGCTGGCCGGTCGGCCCGGCGCGTCGAAGGCGCGAACCCGCGTCGGGCGCGGCATCGGCTCCGGCAAGGGAAAGACCGGTGGACGCGGCGGCAAGGGCCAGACCGCGCGCAGCGGTGTGCGCATCAAGGGCTTCGAGGGCGGCCAGATGCCATTGCATCGGCGCCTGCCAAAGCGCGGTTTCCGCAACACCGCGTTTCAGCTCGACCTGAACGAGATCAATCTCGGCCGCGTTCAGGCTGCGCTCGATGCCGGCGTGCTCGATGCCGGCAATCCGGTCGATGTCGAAACCCTGGTCAAGGCCGGCATCCTCAGCCGCGCCCGCGGCGGCGTGAAGCTGCTTGGCGGTGGCGAGATCAAGGCCAAGGTCGAGTTTTCGGTGTGGCGTGCGTCGAAATCGGCGGTTGCGGCGGTGGAAAAGGCCGGGGGTTCGGTGAAGATACTGGCTCCCGCCAAGGAGGCCGCTGAGGAGCCACGCGGCAAGAACGCGCGCTTTGCAGCCGGCATCGACAAGCCGAAAATCGTCGAGGCCGCGCCGGCGGCGACCAAGAAGAAGGCCGACGACGGCGCAGCGAAGGCCCCCAAGGCCGAAAAGCCGGCCAAGCCCGCGGGCAAAAAGCCCGCGTGATCCCCATATGATGTCGCCGGGGCGCCATCGGGGTTAGCGCGGGTTCAGGAGCGAGCATGGTTTCAGCAGCGGAACAACTTGCGGCCAACATCAACTTCTCCGCGCTTGCCAAGGCCGAGGAGCTGAAAAAGCGAATCTGGTTCACGCTTGGCGCGCTGCTGGTCTACCGCCTTGGTACCTACATTCCGCTGCCGGGTATCGACCCGACCCAGTGGGAGCAGATCTTCCGCACCCAGGCCGGCGGCATCCTCGGCATGTTCAATATGTTCGCGGGCGGCGGCATCCAGCGCATGGCGATCTTTGCGCTGAACATCATGCCGTATATTTCCGCCTCGATCATCATTCAGCTGATGACGACGGTCTCTCCGACCCTCGAGGCCCTCAAGAAAGAGGGCGAGGCCGGTCGCAAGACGATCAACCAATATACCCGCTACCTGACCGTGTTTCTTGCCGCCGTGCAGGCCTATGGCATCGCCATCGGTCTCGAGGGCGCGGCCAATGTGATCAGCGATCCGGGCTGGTTCTTCCGCATCTCGACGGTCATCACCTTGACTGGTGGCACCATGTTCCTGATGTGGCTCGGCGAGCAGATCACCTCGCGCGGCATCGGCAATGGCATTTCGCTCATCATCATGGCGGGCATCGTCGCGGAACTGCCGTCGGCGATCGCCGGCACCCTCGAACTCGGTCGCCAGGGCGCGCTGTCGACTGGGCTGATCCTGCTTGTGATCCTGATGGCGTTCGTGGTCACCGCCTTTATCGTTTTCATGGAGCGCGCGCAGCGGCGCCTGCTGATCCAGTATCCGAAGCGCCAGGTCGGCAATCGGATGTTCGAGGGTCAGAGTTCTCATCTTCCGTTGAAGCTCAATACCTCCGGCGTGATCCCGCCGATCTTCGCGTCGTCGCTGCTGCTGTTGCCTACCACGATCGCGAATTTCAACGCCGGCAGCGGACCGGGCTGGCTCACCACCATTACCACCCAGCTCAGCCACGGACGGCCGCTGTTCCTGATCCTCTACGTGTCGCTGATCGTGTTCTTCGCGTTCTTCTATACTGCGATCGTGTTCAACCCGACCGAGACTGCGGAAAACCTCAAGAAGCATGGCGGGTTCATCCCGGGCATCCGGCCGGGCGAGCGAACGGCGGAATACATCGATTACGTACTCACGCGCATAACCGTTGTCGGCGCGATCTATCTCTCGATCGTCTGCATCATTCCGGAAATCCTGATTTCCTATGCTGCGGTGCCATTCTATTTCGGCGGTACCTCGCTGCTGATTGTGGTCAGCGTGACCATGGACACGGTCGCACAGGTGCAGGGTCACCTGCTGGCGCATCAGTATGAAGGCCTGATCAAGAAATCGAAGTTGCGGGGGCGACGAAGATGAGGCTGATCCTGCTCGGACCGCCGGGAGCGGGCAAGGGCACACAGGCGCAGCGGCTGGTCGACAAGCACGGTATCGTGCAGCTCTCCACCGGAGACATGCTGCGCGCCGCCGTCAAGGCCGAAACGCCCGTCGGTATGCGGGCGAAGGACATCATGGCACGCGGTGAACTCGTGCCGGACGAGGTGGTGGTCGGCATCATCGAGGAGCGGATCGAGCAGCCGGACGCAAAGGACGGGTTTATCCTGGACGGCTTTCCACGCACCGTGGCGCAGGCCGAGGCGCTGGAGAAGCTGCTGGCAAAAAAGGGCCTGAAGCTCGATGCGGTGATCGAGCTTGAGGTCGATGACCAGGCGCTGCTGCAGCGAATAGAAAAGCGTGTTGCCGAGATGCAGGCCCGCGGCGAGCCGGTGCGCGCCGACGACAACGCCGAATCACTGAAAAAGCGGCTCGACGCGTATCACGCCCAGACCGCGCCCTTGTCCCACTATTACCGCAAGAAGGGGCTGCACCGGGCGACCAACGGGATGTCCGCGATTGACGAGGTCACCGCGGCGATCGGGGAACTGCTCGCGGCACCGGCTCCGCGCAAGAGGGCGCCGTCGCGCAAGCGGACGGCCAGGGGCGCGCCGGGCCGTCGCGCAGCCGGCCGCAAGCCGCCGTCGCGCAGAACCGCCGCCCGGACGCCTTCCAAGGGTTCCAAGAGCGCGACCAAAACGGTATCCAGGGGTGGCGCTTCCAAGGCGAAAAAGGCGGTCAAGGGACGGAGTCGGAAGGCCGGTTCCAAGGCGAAGGCGGCCAAGAGCGGCAAGTCGGCCGGCACGCGTCACAAGGCTGTCAAAGGCAGGAATTCAGGCCGGAACAGGGCTGCAAAAGCCCGTTCCGCGCGCGGCCGGAGGTTGACGAAGCGCCGGTGAATTCGTACATAGCGCGTTATTCAGTGGGAGAACGTACGCACGATGCCGGGCCCCAAGAGAGGCGGGGGCAGGGTGTCGTGCTAGTCCTTTGCGGTCCCCTCCGAACGACACGGATCAGAAGCACGGACAGAATGTAGAGGTTGATCGGCAGCCCTGACAGGCTACCGGCACATGGAGCGAGATCGTGGCCCGTATTGCAGGCGTCAACATTCCGACCAACAAGCGCGTCGTCGTCGCGCTTCAGTATATCCATGGAATCGGCGAGCAGGCCGCCGATCACATCATGCAGCAGCTACACATCCCGTATGAACGGCGTGTGTCGCAGCTGACCGACGCCGAGGTCCTGCAGATCCGCGAAATGATCGACCGCGAATACACGGTTGAGGGCGACCTCCGCCGTGAGACGGCCATGAACATCAAGCGCCTCATGGATCTCGGCTGTTACCGGGGTCTGCGTCACCGCAAGGGCCTCCCGGTTCGCGGCCAGCGTACGCATACCAACGCCCGCACCCGAAAGGGTCCTGCGAAGGCGATTGCCGGCAAGAAGAAGTAGTTTTCGGATCGGTCGCTCCCGGCCGCGACGCGTATTCGCGGGTTTCGGGGGGCGCTGCGAAAGGATTGAGAATGGCAAAAGAAGTAACGCGCGTCCGCCGCCGGGAACGCAAGAATATCGTGTCCGGCGTCGCGCATGTGAACGCCAGCTTCAACAACACCATGATCACCATAACCGACGCGCAAGGCAACACCATTGCGTGGTCGACGGCGGGGACCATGGGGTTCAAGGGTTCGCGCAAGTCGACGCCCTATGCCGCGCAGGTGGCAAGCGAAGACGCCGCCAAGAAGGCGGCCGAGCATGGCATGCGGACGCTGGAGGTCGAGGTGTCGGGTCCTGGTTCGGGTCGCGAGAGCGCGCTGCGTGCGCTGCAGGCGGCGGGCTTCACCATCACTTCGATCCGCGACGTGACGCCCATTCCGCATAACGGCTGTCGGCCGAGGAAGCGGCGCAGGGTATGAGCAGCGACATTCTGACCCGGCGGCCGGATGGCACGTCCTCCGTCGCCGACACGTCTCACGGGGCCGGTTCGTTTGAAACCACCCGGGATCCGCAGGGCAAGACCGAGCCGGTCAAGGCGATGGGTGCAAACGTGACGATCCAGAAGAATTGGCAGGAACTGATCAGGCCGAACAAGCTGCAGGTATCGGCGGGGGCCGACCCTCGCCGCGAGGCGACACTGGTGGCCGAGCCGCTCGAGCGCGGCTTCGGACTGACGCTCGGCAACGCGCTTCGGCGCATCTTGTTGTCCTCGCTGCAGGGCGCGGCCGTGCAATCGGTCCATATCGACGGCGTGCTGCATGAGTTTTCGTCGATTCCCGGCGTGCGCGAGGACGTCACCGACATCGTCCTCAACATCAAGGACATTGCCATCAAGATGCAGGGCGAAGGTCCTAAGCGCATGGTGGTGAAGAAGTCGGGTCCCGGCGTCGTCACCGCGGGCGACATCTCCACAGTCGGCGACATCGTGATCCTCAATCCGGACCTGGTCCTCTGCACACTCGACGAGGGCGCGGAAATCCGCATGGAGTTTACCGTCAATACCGGCAAGGGTTACATCACCTCCGAGCGCAACCGTCCCGAGGATGCGCCGATTGGCCTGATCCCGGTCGACAGCCTCTATTCGCCGGTGAAGAAGGTTTCCTACAAGGTCGAGAATACCCGCGAAGGCCAGATTCTCGACTACGACAAGCTGACCTTGCAGATCGAGACCAACGGCGCGGTTAGCCCTGAGGACTCGCTCGCCTATGCGGCGCGCATCCTGCAGGACCAGCTCAATGTGTTCGTGAATTTCGAGGAGCCGCGCAAGGAAGTGGTCGCGGAGTCGATCCCGGACCTCGCCTTCAACCCGGCCTTCCTCAAGAAGGTCGACGAACTCGAACTGTCGGTGCGTTCGGCGAACTGCCTGAAGAACGACAACATCGTCTATATCGGCGACCTCGTTCAGAAGACCGAAGCCGAGATGCTCCGTACCCCGAATTTTGGCCGCAAGTCGCTCAACGAGATCAAGGAAGTGCTGGCGCAGATGGGTTTGCATCTCGGCATGGAAGTGCCGGGCTGGCCGCCGGAGAATATCGACGACCTCGCCAAGCGTTTCGAGGACCATTACTGAGTTCGAGTTGACAGCCGCTGCCGGCTCGTTTCGGCAGCGGCTTCATTTTGGGCGAACGCAGGAAGCCCACCTGAGCACAACGTCCGGCGGATTGTCGCGACGCGGAGAAGATAAGGAAACAAGCCCATGCGTCACGGTAATGCACACCGCAAGCTCAATCGCACCGCCGAGCACCGCAAGGCGATGTTCGCGAACATGTGCGCGGCGCTGATCAAGCACGAGCAGATCATTACCACGCTGCCGAAGGCGAAGGACCTGCGTCCGATTGTCGAGAAGCTGATCACGCTCGGCAAGCGCGGCGACCTGCATGCGCGCCGCCAGGCAGTCGCGCAGATGCGCGACGTCGACATGGTCAAGAAGCTGTTCGACGTGATGGGCCCACGTTACAAGGATCGCAACGGCGGCTATACCCGCATCATCAAGGCCGGATTCCGATACGGCGATTCCGCGCCGGTCGCGGTGATCGAGTTCGTCGATCGCGACGAGGACGCCAAGGGTCTGGATTCCGGACCGGTGCAGGCGAAGGTGGTCGAGGAGAATGCCTCGGCGTGATCGCGGTCGGAATCGTGACCGCGGTTTCCAGGAAGATTACCGAAAGAGCGGCCGCTTGTGCCGCTCTTTTTTTATCGGTCCGGTTCCTGATCATCGCAGTCGGGATCGCCCTGTTTGTCGGGTCCGCGATGGTGTCGAGGGTCCATGCCGAAGGCGGTCCTGCGCGTGCGCTGCTCGAGGCTGCAGCGCGTGGTGACGTCGCTTCCGTCGGGCGCTCGCTGGCCGCAGGAGAGAAAGTCGATATTCGGGACGCCGCCGGCCGGACGCCGCTCCTGCTCGCAACGCATGGCAATCACACCGAGACCGCGAAGGCTCTGATCACGGCCGGTGCCGACGTCAACGCAAAGGACGACATCCAGGACAGTCCGTATCTCTATGCCGGCGCCCACGGCCGCACCGAGATTCTGAGGCTGACGCTGGTCGCTGGCGCCGACCTGAAGAGCCTCAACCGCTACGGCGGCACCGCGCTGATCCCGGCGTGCCATTACGGTCATGTCGAGAATGTCAGGCTGCTGCTCGGCACGGCGATCGACATCGACCATGTCAACCGGCTCGGCTGGACCGCGCTGCTCGAAGCCGTCATCCTTGGCGACGGCGGTCCGGCCCATATCGAGATCGTGCGGCTCCTTCTGGAAGCGGGCGCGAATCCTTCGATTGCGGATCGCGAGGGCGTAACGCCGCTCGATCATGCGCGGCGCCGTGGCTTCGCGCAGATGGTGCGGCTTCTCGAAAGGCGCGAGGCGCGTTAGCGGAAACGGAACGGCGCGGTGAAGCGCCGAAGAGGCAATTGTGTCCGATCCGGTCGATACCTATACCGAAGTCACGAGACGCTCCTGGGGCGACAAGATCGCCGGGTCGCTGATCGGCTTGGTGCTTGGACCGCTTCTTGTCATCGGCGCCTGCATTGCGCTGTTCTGGAACGAGGGACGGGCGGTGCAGACCGCGCGCTCCCTGACCGAAGGCGCTTCCGTCGTCGTCGACGTAGCGGCGTCGCCCGTCAGCCTCGCCAACCAGGGGCTCCTTGTCCATGTCACCGGCGAGATGAAGGCCTCGACGAAGCTTTCCGATCCCGATTTCGGGTTAACCGCCGATGCCATACGCCTGATCCGCGACGTCGCAATGTATCAGTGGAAAGAAGACAGCAAGAGCGAGACCCGCAAGAATGCCGGCGGTAGCGAGGAAACGGTCACGACCTACACCTACAAGCGCGAATGGTCGGGTCGGCCGATCGACTCCTCCAAGTTCAAGGAGCCGGGGCTGCACGAAAATCCGCCGATGACCATCCGCGACCGCGATGTGATCTCGCGCGACGCGACGCTCGGCGCGTTCCGGCTCGGCGAGGCCGCCATCCGGCGCTTCAACACCGACACCCGGCTCGAGGTCGAGCCGTCGATCGCCGGCGCCGTGCAGGAAAAGTTGAACCGGCCGGCCGACATCCAGGTCGGCCAGATCTATCTGTCGGACGATCCGGGCTCGCCGCGGATCGGCGATTACCGGGTCGGCTACAGGATCGTGCCGGTCGGGATCGGGAGCGTGGTGGCGCGGCAGACCGGCACCGAACTGACGGGCTACCCGACCAAGGCGGGCGACGTCATCCTGCTCGCACATACCGGCAGCCAGTCCGCCGCCGACATGTTCAAGGCCGCGCAGGACGAGAACCGCGTGCTCACCTGGATTCTGCGGGCCGTGTTCACGATGCTGGTGTTCATCGGCTTCGTGTTCTCGACCAGAATCCTGGTTGCGCTCGCAGATGTGCTGCCGTTCGTCGGCAATCTGATGCAGGCGACCACCTTCGCCGCCGCGCTGGCGCTCACCGCCATTATCGCCCCGCTGACCATCGCGATCGCCTGGCTGTTCTACCGGCCGCTGATCTCGCTGGGGGTGGCGGCCGGCGGCGCCGCGCTGGCCTACGGGGTGCTTCGGCTGATCGCTGCGCGAAAGGCAATGGCTCCGGCGGGTGCTCCAGGACCGGGACCGGTCCGGCAATGATCATCGCGCCGAGCGTTTATGGGCGATCCGACTACCCATCTGCGCACATACCTGCCAAGCCGCAGTCATCAAATTTCGCCGCAGGCAGGGGCCGTTGAATCTACTGCTTCTTCTTCTGACGGCCTGTCCGCAGCGCATTGTAGAGATCGGCGGGTGCGAAATCGTCGGTCAGCATCACGCCTTGCGACGTATCCAGCGTCTCCAGCGGCTTTGCGATCAGCCCGGGCAGGGAAAAGCGGAACTTGAACCTGACCTGCAATTCATTGGCACGCCTGACCACGGTTTCACGGTCACGCGGTTTCAGCGTACCGACCGCGATCACTTCGCCTTCTCCGGTCGGGTACAGATGCACCGACGGAAATTCCGAGCGCATCGTCATGATCGTGGAGACATAAAGCTTGGTGCCGTCATGGATGTTGACCGCGACCGCACCGTCCGGTGTCAGGTTGCGCTTCACCAGGCGGAAGAATTCCTTGGTCAGGAGGTGGAACGGAATGTAGCCGCCGTGGAAAGCGTCGCACAGGATCAGGTCGAAGGGCTGCTTGTTGCGGTTGAGGAAAACGCGGCCATCGCCGTCGAGATAGCGCACGCGCTCGCTTTCGCGGATGCCGAAATATTTCTTCGCGGCGGTGATGACGCCGGGGTCGATCTCGACCGTATCGATGGTCACGTCCGGGATATGGCGGCCGAGATAGGTCGAGATTGTGCCGCCGCCGAGCCCGATCATCAGGATTCGCTTCAACTCGGCCGGATAGGCGACCGCCATGGTCATCTGCCGCGCGACAGGAAGCGGCAGGTCGTCGGCGTCCGTCAGATTGATGGTGGATTGGGTATAGTCCCAGCCCTTGAGCTGGAACGCCATGTGCAACTCGGATTTCTCCTTGAAGACGAATATGTCGTTATACGTGGTTTCCACATGGTCGATCTGGCCGTCCTTGCGGGTGAGCAATTGCTCGCGCACCTTCATGTCGACCAGGTCCTCGCCCGCCGCGGAACCGGGCGCGAGCGCGACCGAGCCTGAGGCCAGCAAGCCCGCGAGCAGTGCGGCCGGAACGGCCCGTGCCAGCCGGTTCGCGGCGATCAGCGCGAGGCCGGACACGATGCCGGCTATGCCGGCCGTGATCGTGATCGCGCGCGAGCCCATAAGCGGGATCAGATAGAACGTCGTGCCAAGCGTGCCGACGATGCTGCCCAGAGTGTTGATGCCATAGACCGTGCCGGAGACGCGTCCGGAATGGGCGGGGTTGCGAAGGAGAAGCCGGATGCCAAACGGAGAAAACATGCCGAGAAAGGTCACCGGGAAGAACAGGATCGCCATCGACGCCACGAGGCTTCCCGTGCGGACATCGTCGATGCCGTTGAGGAGCATTTCCAGCATCCGCTCGGCGAAAACCGGGACCAGCAGGATATAGACGGAGCCGATGATGACCGTCATGCCGAGCACCGTCATCGACGGCGCGCGGTCGGCGAGCCAGCCGCCGAGGAAATAGCCGACGCACAAGGCCGCCAGCACGGTCGAGATCAGGGCCGCCCAGGTGTAGATGCCGCTGCCGAAATAGGGGTTCAGGTAGCGCGAGCCCAGCATCTCGAAGCTCATGACGATGGTGCCGACCACAAAGGCCGCAAGATAGACGATGAGCGCGACGGAGGTCGCGGCCTTACCTGCCTGATCGGTCACAAATGTCTCCTGCTGCAGTCTTGCCCCGGCCGGATTGCCGGCGATCCCCGCAACCCGGTACAAGCTTTTGGTGTCATTGGATTATTGGTCATGGCCGATGAATGGCATGTGTACGGGAAACGCTTCAATTGCCGCGACGATCGGCCTATACGTAACAGCACAATCTCTGGGAATTCGCATGACCGGATGCCGCACGCTTACCCTGTTCGCGACCCTGGCGCTGAGCGCGCTTGCACTGTTGCCACCCGCGCAGGCGCAGGACCGCAAGGTTCCCCGCTCGGCTGCGGAACTGAAACTGTCCTTCGCGCCCGTCGTCAGGCGGGCAGCGCCCCCGGTGGTCAACGTCTACGCCGCCCGGACCGTCGAGGTGCGCAACCCGCTGTTCGACGACCCGATGTTCCGCCGGTTTTTTGGTGCGCCGGGCAACATCCCGCGCGAGCAGATGCAGCGCTCGCTCGGATCCGGCGTGATCGTCGATCCCGGCGGGCTCATCATCACCAACAACCACGTGGTGGAGGGTGCGACGGAGGTAAAGGTGTCGCTCGCCGACAAGCGCGAGTTCGAGGCCGAGATCGTCCTGAAGGATGCCCGTACCGATCTCGCGGTCCTGAGAATCAAGGAGCCGAAGGAGCGCTTCCCCGCGATCGAGTTCGGCAATTCCGACGAACTCGAGGTCGGGGATGTGGTGCTGGCGATTGGCAACCCGTTCGGGGTCGGGCAGACGGTCACGCACGGGATCGTGTCGGCGCTTGCGCGCACTCAGATCGGCATCACCGACTATCAGTTCTTCATCCAGACCGATGCCGCAATCAACCCCGGCAATTCCGGTGGCGCGCTCGTCGATCTGACAGGCAAGCTCGTCGGCATCAACACCGCGATCTTCTCGCGCTCGGGCGGCTCGCAGGGTATCGGCTTTGCGATCCCGGCGGAAATGGTGAAGGTGGTGGTTGCCTCCGCGCTTGGCGGCGGCAGCGCCGTGAAACGCCCGTGGCTCGGTGCGAAGCTGCAGAATGTCACGCCGGAGATCGCCGAAGGCCTCGGTCTCAAGCGGGCGTCGGGTGCACTGGTCGCGGGCATCAGCGCAAGTTCGCCCGCCGCGCGGGCGGGACTCAAGATCGGCGATGTCATCGTTTCGATCGATGGCCAGGTCGTCGAAGACCAGAACGGCTTCGACTACCGCTTTGGCACGAGGCCGCTTGGCGGCCAGGCACAGGTGGGTCTGCTGCGCAACGGACGCGAGACCTCGATCGTGGTCGCGCTGCAAAGTGCTCCCGAGCTTCCGCGCGAGGAGGTCGTGATCAAGTCGCGCTCGCCGCTGTCCGGCGCCAAGGTTGGCAATCTGTCACCGGCGCTCGCCGAAGAAATGCGTCTCGATCCGTCCGCCGAAGGCGTGGTGGTCCTCGATATCGGGCGAGGGTCGATTGCGCAACGGCTGGGCTTCCGGAAGGGTGACGTGGTGGTTGCCATCAACGACAAGCGCGTTGCCAGCAGCAAGGAGTTGGAACGGATCACCCGCGATCCGGCGCGGCTCTGGGAAATCACGATTTTGCGCGCCGGGCGTCAGGTCACGGCGCGATTCCCGGGATGAATCTTCCATGACCCCGCGCGCGAAGCCGGGCGGTCCCAACCTCTTCACTGCGGCGGGACTCGACAGGACCACCCCGCGTCCGCTCGCTGACAGGCTGCGTCCGCAAGAGCTGAGCGATGTCGTCGGCCAGGACCAATTGCTCGGTCCCGACGGCGTGCTGACGCGCATGCTCACGACGCGATCTCTCGGCTCGCTGATTTTCTGGGGTCCTCCGGGCACCGGCAAGACCACGGTCGCGCGGCTGCTGGCACAGGAAACCGACCTGCAATTCGAACAGATTTCCGCGATCTTCACCGGCGTCGCCGACCTGAAAAAGGTGTTCGAACAGGCGCGCGCCCGGCGCGAGACCGGGCAGGGCACGCTTCTCTTCGTCGACGAGATTCACCGCTTCAACCGCGCCCAGCAGGACTCGTTTCTGCCGGTGGTGGAGGATGGCACCATCGTCCTGGTCGGCGCCACCACGGAGAACCCGTCCTTCGAACTGAACGCGCCGCTGCTCTCGCGCGCCCGCGTGCTGGTCTTCCGTTCGCTGGATGCCGACGCGGTCGGCAAGCTGCTCGCGCGCGCCGAGGCGATCGAAGGGAAGCCGCTGCCGCTCGACGACCATGCGCGGGCCTCGCTCAACCGCATGGCCGACGGCGACGGACGCGCGTCGCTCACACTCGCGGAAGAAGTCTGGCGGGCGGCGCGGCCGGGCGAGATATTTGACGAGGCGGCGCTGCAGGACGTCGTGCAGCGGCGCGCCCCGATCTACGACAAGAGCCAGGACGGCCATTACAATCTGATCTCGGCCCTGCACAAGTCGGTTCGCGGCTCCGATCCCGACGCATCGCTCTATTATCTCGCGCGCATGTTCGATGCCGGCGAGGATCCGCTCTACATCGCACGTCGCGTTGTCCGCATGGCGGTGGAGGATATCGGGCTCGCCGATCCGCAGGCGCTGGTGATCTGCAATGCCGCGAAGGACGCCTATGATTTTCTGGGCTCGCCGGAGGGAGAACTCGCAATCGCACAGGCCGTAGTCTATGTCGCAACGGCGCCGAAATCGAACGCGGCCTACAGGGCCTATGGTGCGGCGATGCGGGCGGCGAAACAGCACGGCTCGCTGCTGCCGCCAAAGCACATCCTCAACGCCCCAACGCGGCTGATGAAGGAGGAGGGTTACGGCCGCGGCTATGCCTATGACCATGACACCGCGGATGCCTTTTCCGGCCAGAACTATTTTCCCGACGCGCTGCCGCGCCAGACCTTCTACGATCCGCCAGAGCGCGGATTCGAGCGCGAGATCCGCAAACGGCTGGATTACTGGGCGAAGATCAGGAAGGACAGGAGCGGGGAATAGGCGTCGTGAGAATTCTTGGCGGTGCGGTTCTTTGCGGTTTGACGCTCTGGCTCTGCGGCGGCGGCGCGCTGGCCACCGATCCGCTGTTCATGGGCCGCTGGTCCATCGATCCCGCCGGCTGCAGGGGCTTTGGCCAGACCGCACGGACGACAGCGCTGGTCATCACCGATCGTTCGGTCGAATGGTTTCAGGCCTCCTGCACGATCAAGAAGTCCTATCGCATTGCCAACGGACTTTATCTGGAGGCAAGTTGCTTTGGGCAGGGACGCTCACGGACCATGCCGATCGGCCTGCAACTGAAGGGCAGCAAGCTGAACGTCACCTGGGACCGGACCGCCGCAGGCGAGATGCAGCGCTGCCGGTAGATTTCCGTGCGGAAACATCGCCGCGCTCCTGAGGCGGGTTGCCAATCGTTGCGCTGCAATCTATAATTGCAATTCTGAGGCGATGTCACGCTTCGCCCATTCAGCCGTGCGTGCTGGAGCTGGCAATGTCAGGCCAATCTGCCGGGTTAAGCAGGCGGCGATTTACCATCGTCGGCGGGTCGGTCCTGTTCACGCTGGGTGCGGCACCACTTGTTCTTGGCCGGACTGCGTCCGGACAATCCACGCGGGTTCGCCGCGCCATTCACCGACTGGTGCGCCCGGATGGGAGCCACGATCCCGATCTCGCCCGATATGTCGCGGCGCTGAAAGCGCTTCAGGAGAACCATCGTCTGCTCTGGGAGCAGCTTCGAAACTTCCACGACCAGTTCTGCAGTGGCGCGGGCGCCAGGGAAGTTCATTTCAACTGGGCGTTCGTGCCGTGGCATCGCGCCTATCTCGTAACCTACGAGAGAATATTGCGCGAAGTGTCGAAGCAGGATTCGGTCGCCATTCCCTATTGGGACTGGTTTGCAAGCAATGCATTCCCGCCGGTCTTCCGGACCGGTCCCCTCAATCACACCGCCAGACGCATTCCGGGCCGTCCGATCAACAACGCCGACCGTGGGCTCGGTCCCGCCGGCGAACGGAGCAACTATCAGGTGTTCGCGGCCTTCGGCCGCGGCAATTTCTTGGGGACGCCGCAGAGCTTCTTCGGCGCCGACGCTCCGGGGGGCAATCGGCGTTCGGCGGGCCTTCCGGAGTCCGGCGGTCATTCCGGCATGCACAATTATGTCGGCGGCGACATGGCCGATCTCAACCGGGCTGCCCGTGACCCCTGCTTTTATTCGCATCACGCCAATGTCGATCGCATGATGGAGCTCTGGAAGCGGAACATCCGGGGAAGCAATTCCAGCTGGCGCGCGGAATCCGGCCCGTGGCTCAACACGACTTTTACCTTCCGTTTCGACAACAAGCGCGTCTATGCGTATCGAGTCCGCGATCTGCTCGACACTGAAACAGTCGCCGACGCGGACGGTGTCCGGCTCGCCTATACCTACGACAATATTGGCGCCCCGGGCGCGGTCGCTTCATCTGTTCCGGCGCCCTCCGTGCTTTCGCTCGACGGGGCGGTGGTTCAGGCCGGCGGTCTCTCGTTCGAGCCTCCCAAGCAGATCATCAGTCTCGGTCCCTTGCGCGTGACGCCGGAGACGTCCCGGACCAGCGCGGTCACGCTGTCGACACCGGCACAGGGCGCCCTCAAGGAATTTCTCAATCGCGACCGCTCGAAGGAGTTGCAGAATTTCACGGCCGACACCGCAGCCGGCGGTGGCGCACGGATCGGCGCAAGCGTAGTCCTGAGGCTGGAGAAGATTCAGATTCCGCCTCACAATTTCCAAATCAATTTTTTCCTCAATGAGAAAAATCCGTCCATTTCGGATATCGACACGAGCAACAACTACATCGCCTCCTTCAATCACGTTCCGTCGCATGCGAACACGATCGAACTCGATGTTCTCGAAGTCGACGTATCGGAACGGTTGCGCGATCGCATTGCCGAGCTTGGTTCGGTGCAGATATCGACGGTGACCGAGTATCTTCCGCCAGGCAGCGCGCCGGTGGTGATTGGAAACATATCATTCGTCATTCGGTAGGCCGGTTGGTGGTCGGCCTCACTTTGGGGGAAGGCGATGGCCAAGAGAACGGCAGTCAAAAAGACTGCAGCCAAGAAAACTGCAGCCAAGAAAACTGCAGCCAAGAAAACCAAATCGAAGGCAACCGCATCCAGGAAAGCCGGCAGGAAACCGGTCACGACAAGCCCGGCCGCCGTGCCCCGCAGACCGCGAGAAACGGTGTCGCCGGCAACCTTCGCGGCGACGCTCGACTATCGCCTTGGACCGCAGGGACGCTGGGTGATTGTCCGTCGCGGCGCGCCTCGCGATGTGATGAACCTGACCGCGGCAGACGTCGTCGCTCCCGCGAGCGGCCTGTTTGACATCAAAAGACCCGCCAAACGGCAGCGCTATCTGCAAAAGCTCGGGGACCCCGGATACAAGGGCCCCCGCATTCTCGCGGAAGGCGATTCCTGGTTCGAACATCCCCTGCCGACCGACACGATCGAGATCCTCGGGCGGACCTATGCCGTGCTCAGCCTTGCGAAGGCGGGTGACAGCTGGTCGGACTATGCCTCACAGGAGGGCCAATATTACAGCGATCGGTCGCCGATGGGACTGTTCGAGAGCCTGCGGAAGGAGCGACCGAAAATCGTCCTGATCAGCGGCAGCGGCAACGAGATTCTCGGCGACATCCAGAACTATGTGAAGCCTTTCGCTCCCAACAGGCCGGTCGAGGACTACATCATCACGGAGAAATTCGAACGCCTGCTGGCATTCTGCGGCTCGATGCTGCTGTCCAACATGCGCTCCGTCGTCGGCATGGGTGCGCATGCGGTATTTCACAGCTACGACTATCCAAACCCGCAAAGCAACGGGCAATATATCGGTGCGCCGCTTGAAATCTATTGCAGGATTCCGGGCCCGACCCTGTGGCGCGCCATCGTGAACCGGATGCTGGACCTCTATTTCGATTATGTTTCCGACCTGCTTCGTCAGGCGAACGAACCGAAAGCTCATTTCATCCGGCTGCTTGGCACCATCGGCACGAACAACGTGAATCAGGGTCCGGACCCGGAATTCTGGTGGGACGAAATTCACCCCTCGGCGAAGGGCAGCCGCAAGATCGCCGCGCGCTTCCAGTCGAAGATCAGGGAAATCGCGCAGACCCCGTGATCACGCAGGTCAGGCGGGCCGCGCGGTCGTGGCCCTCTCGCTCAGCGTGGCGTCCACAAGGGCCTCTACCCGTGCCGGTTCGACGCCGTGTCGCTCCGCTGCTTCGGTTAGTGTCCGGGGCCTTGCGGATTCGAGCGCGGAACGGAAGGAGATGGTCGCGTCGCGGCTCGGCGCATGGTCGCTGACCATCAGCCGCACGAGGTCCGGCCGCGCGTAATGCCCAGTGGTGTCGATGATCGCTTTCCAGGCCTTGATCATCCAGGCCTGCAATTCGCCGTACAGAATCTGCGGGCCTTCGACCGGGCCGGCGAGCGCAATGCCGAGCGGGGCGATGATCGAGGAGCCGCCACGCGCGTAGCGGATATTCATCTTGCCCTTGTAGGGAAAGTCATCGGGGATGTCGGCATCGTCGATCTGACCACAGGCGGAGAGCACGAAAGCGCCGGCTTCGAGCGCGTGTGCGCGCACCGAGGCATGGCCCCAGAACGAGGTGTGGTCGGAATCCCATTCCTCCAGCTCGGGTCCGGTATGCAGGGCGAAGGCGCCGGGAAACACCGCGATGTGGATTTCCTCTCCGAGCCCGATCATGGCGGCGCGCACCAAGGTCATCAGGTGCTCGCCGCAAATCAGTCCGCCGATTCGACCGATGTCGGTCTCGAACACGCGCAGATCCGAGGCGTCCCCCTGTCCCCAGAACAGCCGCTCGGTAAAGGTCGGCATGGTCTTGCGATGGCGCCCCATCAGGCGGCCCTGCCGGTCGAAGAACAACAGGCAGTTATAGATCGTGCTGACTTCCGGCCTCGGGTCGATCTCGTTGCAGCCCATCACCACATGCACGCCTGCCTTTGCGGCGGCGGCGCCGAGCCGCTCGGTGTCCTCACTCGGGGCGAGAACCGCGGCCTCGCGGAATGCGATGCGCCCGCCGGCCCAGCTTTGCAGCGGCGAATCCCAGCCCTCGGTCCAGTACGGATAGCCGGCGAGCCAGACCTCCGGAAACACCACGAGTTCGGCGCCGCCGGCGGCGGCTTCCGCGATGTGGGCCTCGGCGCGCGCCAGTGAGGCCTCCTTGTCGAGGAAACGCGGGGGTTTCTGAACGATCGCGACTTTCACGCTTTCGCGTCCGCCGAGTACGGGCTTTCTGCCGATGGCCATCGTGATCCCCTTGCGCTGGTGCCGGTCTTGCGTGATCATCCTGCCGTCCGGGCGAAATCTGGTCTTGCACCAGGCGGTCATGCGAACTTGATCGAGCGGGACACGCTCAAATGCGGCTATCGGCAACCCCTGGTGCGGCAATGGTTCGCGCTTCGACGGATCAGCTTCCGGTCGCGGATCGCTTTTCCTATTGGGCCGATGTCGTCGCGCAGACCTTCGTTCCCCTCGAATGCGACGCACCCGCGCGTCGCAGCTTTTCCGGCAGCATCCGGCATCGTCGCATGGCCCGGGTGGGGATCACCGAAGTCAGCGCCTCGGCGCAGCGCGTGACGCGCACCCGCGCCAAGATCGCGCAGGCGCCGAGCAACGATTGTATCTTTGTGGTCAATGTCGACGGGCGATGTCACGTCGGTCAGCGGTCGCAGATCGAATTGCTGGGCGCTGCGGAGGGTGCCGTGGTGTCGGCCTGCGAGACCTATTTCTTCGAGTTTCCCGAGGCATTTCGCCAGATCGTTCTGAAAATTCCGCGGTCGCTGATGGGCGTCGCCCCGATGGCGAATACCGGCCCGACGCTGCGACTCGCCTGCGGGCCGGCGCATCTCCTGCGCCATCTGGCGCTCGCCGTACTCGAGGGATCGGACGAGATATCCGCAGCCGAAGAATCCGCGACCGAGCGCGCACTTGTCGAGCTGCTTCGCTCGGCGTGCACCAGGCCTGCAAGTGACCATCGCGATATGGCGGCCGCGCCGTCACGCTATGAGGCGGCACTCGACTTCATCGGGCGGAGTTTCTCCGATCCCGGCCTGACCCCGGCCGCGGTGGCGGCGCATGTCGGACTTTCTCCACGCAGCCTGTCACGGCTGTTTGCAAGGAATGGACGAACGATCGAACGCAGCATCTGGTCGCGACGGCTGATCGCCGCGCGCGACGAACTCGCCGACCCGCGGTTGCGGCACAGGTCGATCACCGACGTCGCGTTCGCCTGCGGCTTCAACGATGCCGCCCATTTCAGCCGGAGTTTCCTCAACGCCTACGGCATGACGCCGAGGCGTTTTCGGGCCGATCACTGAACGGCGCTATTCCAGCGCCTTGACGAAATCGAGGATCGGCCCTGTGAGCGTGGTGTCGCTGGTCCCGACCGCATAGCCGAGCGAAAGATGGCTGTGCTTGGGCAGCACCAGCGCCCTCGGTTTTCCGCCCGGCGCCTCCGCCATCGCAGCCACGAGCTTCTCGCATTGCGGGATAAAGGGCGGCGGATCGAGTTCGGCATAAACCACCATCGAGGGGATCGTCAGCGTGCGCAAACCACCGATCGGCGAGCGCGCGGCATAGCGCGAGGCATCGTTGCCGAAATAGGAGCGGTAGCCGTCATTCACCGGGAAGTCGGTCAGATCATAGATGCCGGAGGTCAGGACCAGTCCGGCAATCCCGATGCCCTTCGGACCGTGGAATTGTGGCATCGCTGCGTAGGTCCCGGCGTGGGTGGCGCCGGCCGAATGCCCGAACAGCACGATTTTTGACGGGTCGCCGCCATGCTTTGAGATGTTGTCGGCGACCCAGTGCAACGCCGCGCCGACATCTTCCGGACCCGCCGGCCATGGATGCTGCGGCGCGAGGCGGTAGGTCATGTTGACGCCGACCAGGCCGTTACGCGCTGCCCAAAGCGGCACGTTGTCGTAGAAGGGCGATCCCGGCGTCGATTTGTTGCCCCCGGTAAACCCGCCGCCATGCACGAAAATGAGTACCGGTCGCAATCCGCTCGCGCCATCGGCGACGAACACGTCGAGCAGGTTGCGCTCGGCCGGTCCGTACGGAATGTCCCGCGTCACTTGGATGCCGGCAAACGGCTCGGTGTCGTGCAGGGGCGCGAACACCGCCGCGGTCTTCACCGGATCGATCACGCGGCCGATGGCTGCGATCTGCTGGGAAATGTCGGATGGAAGCATGCGGAACCTGTTGTCGGCCGTCGCGTCGGTGCGGTGCACAAACGTCGCGGCAGTTCATTGGCGCGGAGCGATGCATCGCACAATCCGTGCGGCAATGCGATGGCCGGCACGATGCTTTGAACGGTCAGGCCAGCGGCAGCGACCAATACCGACGATCACGAAACTGGGACGGACGGGCCGGTGACGTTCTTGCTTTTTTTGCTAGGATTTGCGGGGGCTCGAACGCGAGCCGGGAGAGTCGAATTGCATTCAAGGTCGCGCGTCGCCTGCTTGTGGTACGCGGGCGCTGCTCTGGTCGCGCTGGCTGCAATGCTGGTGACGCCGGGCCACCCGGCCGCCCAGACTCGCACGGCCGATGTCAAGCCGGAGCGCCCGCTCGTGCTGGTACCGGGCCTGCTCGGCTCGCGGCTGTGCCGGCCCGATGCGAAAGATCCCGGCAAAACCGAAGTCGTATGGGGTACGCTGGGTGCGTTGCGGCGGTTTCCGTCGATCCGGCTCGCGCATCGCGCAGATGCCACGGACCCGGTCCGTCCATGCGGTGTGGTCCGCGAGATCGTCTATCTCGGCATCTACAAGCAGGATGTCTACGCGCCGATCATCCGGCATCTTCAGAAGATCGGCTACCGGGAGGATCGGAACCTTTTCGTTTTTGCCTATGACTGGCGCCGCTCGGTGTTCGACAATGCCAAGGCGCTCGAAGCCTTCGTTCAGGAGAAGGCGCCGGAGGGAAAGGTCGACATTCTCGCGCATTCGATGGGAGCGCTGGTGGCGCGCGCCTACGTGATTGAAGGAAACGGCGGCGATCGCGTGGCGCGGCTGTTCAGCGCCGGCGCGCCGTTCCACGGCTCCGTGAAGGTCTTCCAGACTGTGGAAAAAGGGTGGGGACCGCTCAATCTCGCCATGGGCGGACTCGATGGGTTCCGCAGGACCATGTTGTCCTTCCCGTCGATCTTCGAGCTGATGCCGCGTTACCGTGCCTGCTGCGACAATGGCGAAGGCGCGGTATTCGACCCATCCAGCGCGGATTGGTGGAGTCGTCTGCGCTGGGACGGCGTCGATCCAGCAACCATGCCGGACCTGCGGCGGACGTTCGTTCGCATTCAGAAACTGGAGGCACTGGCCGTCACGGCGATGCCCAAGGGTGTCGAGGACGTTCTTCTGGTCGGCGTCGATCAGCGCACGCCGGAGCGCGCCGGTTTCCGGATCGCCGACGGCGTGTCCTTGCTGGAGGTGGAGAACACCTGGGCGGGCGATGGCACGGTGATCCGCAATAGTGCAGTGATCGAACGCGTGCCATTGCATCCGACGAGCTTTGCCGATCATCAGCGCATCCTGAGCGATCCGCAGATTCAGGAATTCCTTCAGGTTGCGTTGACCAAGGGCGTGCCGGAAGCGGTCGCGACCGTGCGGGTCCGGGAGCGCGGCAGGATGCCAGCGGCGGACGGCACGATGACGGAGTTGATCGGCGTTGCGGTGACCCCTGATGAGCCGATCTACCGCACGGGCGACATCTGCAAGGTGCATGTCCATCTGCGGCTTGGCGACCGAACCGGCATCGGTGCGACCTCGATACGGCTCACGCGCCGGATGCCTGATGGCCGCGAAGTGGTGATCCCGCTCAAGGCCGATCCCGCTGCTTCGGACCCCTCCAACCCGTTCGAACAATCCTTCGTCGGCACATTCGCCGCGGGCGCGAAGCCTGGAACCTACCTGCTGAAGGCCGTGGTTGCGCTTTCGGGGGACAAGTCGCGCGTGGTGGAGGAGGCGGTGCCGGTCCTGGCCCGCTAGCGTCCTGTGCCGCCGCAGGTTCGCGTTTTCGGCGCGGAATGTGCTATGGCGCCGCCATGAGACAGCGCGCCAGGAAGTCATCGTCACGGCAGCCGCGCCGGCCTGATCGGGGCCGTCCGGACAAGACGGCGCGCCCGCCCGCCACAAGGCAGACCGCACGTTCGAAGCCGACCGGTGGGTCCCGGACCGCCGCCGCGGATGCCGCGCCCGGGCCTGCTGGAACAAGGCTTGCTGCACCGAAGACTTCGACACCGAAGGTGGCGGCGCCGCTGAGCGCAGCGGTGCAGACCGTGACCGTCACGCCCGACGAAGGCGGCATGCGGGTCGACCGGTTTCTGGAGGCACGCTTTCCGGGGCTCTCGTTCAGCCACATCCAGCGCGTCATCCGAAAGGGTCAGTTGCGGGTGAACGGCAAGCGCGTCGAGCCCAAAGACCGTCTGGAAGCCGGACAGCACGTCCGTATTCCGCCGCTGCGTCTTGACCCGGAAAAGCCGCGCGGCGAGGAGACTGGCAAGGACGCCGAAACCCGTGCCTTCTTGCAGTCCATCACGCTGTATGACGACGACGACGTGATGGTGCTGAACAAGCCGTTCGGCCTCGCGGTGCAGGGGGGCTCCGGCACCACGCGCCATCTCGACGGCATGCTGGGCGTCATCAGGACCAAGGATGGCCAGCGCCCGCGGCTGGTGCACCGTCTCGACAAGGATACCGCGGGCTGCCTGCTGGTGGCGAAGTCGCGCTTTGCGGCGGCCTCGCTCGCCAAGACGTTCCGCTCGCGTTCGGCCCGCAAGATTTACTGGGCGCTGGTGCCTGGTGTCCCCAAGCCGAAGCAGGGCCGCATCTCGACCTATCTCGCCAAGGAAGAACGGCAGGACGATTCCGTCATGCGGGTAGCGAAGCACGGCGAGGAGGGCGCGAGCCATGCCGTAACCTATTACGCGGTGGTGGAGACTGCGGCGACCCGTCTCGCATGGCTGTCGCTCAAGCCGGTCACCGGGCGGACCCATCAGTTGCGGGTGCAACTCGCCCATATCGGTCATCCGATCGTCGGCGATCCGAAATATTTCGACATCGAAAACTGGCAATTGCCGGGCGGCATGCAGAACCGCCTGCATCTGCTGGCGCGGCGGATCGCGGTGCCGCATCCGCGCGGTGGAATGATCGACGTCACTGCGCCGCTGCCGCCACACATGCAGCAAAGCTTCAATCTCATTGGGCTCGACGCCACCCGGTACGATCCGATCGAGGACGCGCCGGAGTGAGCGACGCTGCAGTCTTGAATTGCGGCAAGCAGGGACCTGAAACCGCAACCGTTCGTTCCCATATGTGATGGTACGAGGCGCTCAAGCCTCCTCGGAAATTGGGTGAGCGATATGCGAAATCGCTTTAACGTTGCGGCTCTGGCGCTGATTTTTCTGGGAACTTCCGCTTCGACTCCGGTTCTTGCGCAGAGCAGCGCCGGATTTCCGTTCTCAATCATGACGCCGGACGGCTCGGAACGTCGACCCGCCAAGCGCCCCAGAAAGGCGCAGCCGCCGCAGGCCCGGCCGGATACGGCAGCCAGGCCGAAGGCCGGTCCGCGCCGCGCGGTTCGCCGCGGTTCGTCCACCGTTTCCACCATACCGACCTATCAGTCCCCGTTGACACCGCTCGGGAGCGTCCGACCGATGCCGACCGCGCCCCGGATGGCGAATCCGGGGTCGCCAGCCACCACCGTTCCCGGCATTTCCGGTCCAGGCGGCGCGCCCGCGATCGCTCCAGGACGTCCGGCCGGCCAGACCTTTCAGGATCGCGCCTCGAAATGCATCGCGTCCGGCACCGCACAGGGAGTCGGACCCGGCCAGATCGGAAGCTTCACCCAGAGCTGCGTCAATCGCTAGGCGCGGGTAGCTCCCGGCCGGACGTCTATTGAGCCGGCGCATCCTCCGCGCTCGCATCGTCGAGCGCGGCTCTCTCCTCCGGGTCGAGTTTTACATCCGGTGCCTTCAGCAGTTCGGCAAGCTGCGGCAGGCTGGTCGCGCTGACGATCGGCGCGGTGATGCTGGGTCGCGCCAGCATCCAGGCCAGCGCAATCTGCGCGGGGCTCGCCGCGTGGCGAGCCGCAACCGCGTCGAGCGCATCGAGGATGCGCAGGCCACGGGCGTTGAGATACTTCGCCATGCCCTCGCCCCGCGTCTTGCTCTTCGACTGGTCCTGCACCGAGCGATATTTCCCCGACAGGAAGCCGCGCGCCAGCGCGTAATAGGGGATGACGCCGATCTGGTTCTCGACGCAGATCGCCTCGTAATCGCGCTCGTAGCCCGCGCGGTCATAGAGATTGTACAGCGGCTGCAGCGTCTCGTAGCGCGGAACACCGAGCTTGCGGCTCGCTTCCAGCGATGCCCGCAACCGGTCGGGGCTGACATTGGACGCACCCAGCACCCGGACCTTGCCCTGTGACACCAGCTTTGCGTAGGCCGCAAGCGTTTCGTCCGGCGCGGTGGCGAGATCATCGAAATGCGTCTGGTACAGGTCGATATGGTCGGTCTGCAGGCGCCGCAGCGAATCCTCGGCCGCCCGCAGCACATAGTCCGCCTTGAGCGACGCGCCGGAACCCATGTCGCCGCCGACCTTGGTGAAGATCAGCACGTCGTCGCGCCGCCCGCGCGACTTCATCCACTTGCCGATGATGGTTTCGGATTCGCCGCCCTTGTTGCCCGCGACCCAGTGCGAATAGACATCCGCGGTGTCGATGGCGTTGAATCCGGCATCGACGAAGGCATCGAGCAGCGTGAACGAGGCCTTCTCGTCGGCGCCCCAGCCGAATACGTTGCCGCCGAACACGATCGGGGCGATGGACAGATCCGAGCGGCCGAGATTACGCCGTGTCATGATGGTCTCCTGAATGGCGGGGGACCATGCGTTGCGCGGCCATGCCGTGGCAAGGCCCTGCTGTTCAGGGCATGGTCGCCATGCGCCGAGGCGGCGTCAGCGCAGGCTGGCGTTCATCCGGTCGAGCGCGGCCGAACCCGGGCAGAGCTCTTTCTCGCTCAGGGCATTGAGCGGCTGCGACACCGTCTTCAGCGAAGCGTGCAGGTCCTGCGGATCGTCGGCAATGTAAAGCACGCCGGTGACGATCTGGCCTTTCGCCGCATGCTTCTGCAGGAAGTTCATTGCGGCGTAACGGTCGTGAATGTCGTAGTCGGCGCCGAGCTTGCGCAGCGCCAGCGTCGTGCCGTCATGCTGCTCCACAAGCTGGACCGTGCCTTCCGCATAGTCGACCGCGATCGGCGCGCGGCCAGCCAGAACGTCGAGCCGGTTCACCGCTTCGTTGTGTTCGCGTACATAATCGAAGCTCTTGGTCGAGCCGGCATGGTTGTTGAAGGCGACGCAGGGCGAGATCACATCGAGAAACGCCGCGCCCTTGTGCTCGATCGCGGCCTTGATGATCGGCACCAGCTGCTTCTTGTCGCCCGAGAAGGAGCGGGCGACGAAGGTGGCGCCGAGCTGCAGCGCCATGGCGGCAAGATCGATCGAATTGTCGGTGTTGATGACGCCGCGCTTCGACTTCGAACCGCGATCTGCGGTGGCCGAGAACTGGCCCTTGGTCAGCCCGTACACGCCGTTATTCTCGACGATATAGACCATGTTGACGCCGCGCCGCATCACGTGGGCGAACTGTCCGAGCCCGATCGAGGCGGAATCGCCGTCGCCCGAGACGCCGAGATAGATGAGGTCGCGGTTGGCGAGATTGGCGCCGGTCAGCACCGACGGCATGCGGCCGTGCACCGAATTGAAGCCGTGCGAATTGCCGAGGAAATAGGTCGGCGTCTTCGACGAGCAGCCGATGCCGGAAATCTTCGCGACCTTGTGCGGCTCGATGGAGAGCTCGAAACAGGCCTCGATGATCGCGCCCGTGATCGAGTCGTGGCCGCAGCCCGCGCACAGCGTCGAGATCGTCCCTTCATAGTCGCGATGGGTGTAGCCCAGTTCGTTCTTCGGCAAAGCCGGGTGATGGAATTTCGGTTTGGCGATGTAGGTCATCGGGCTTATACTTTCAGAGCGGAGCCGGGCTGGGAACCAATGGTGCGAGCCGTATGACGAAGCTTCTCGAGAAAGGCATTGCTGCGGTCAAGGCCTTGCCGGCGGACCGGCAGGACATGATCGGCGCACTTTTGCTCGACATCGCTGAAACCGATTCTCGCGAATACGTGCTCACTCCGGAGCAACTCGCGGACCTCGAACTATCGATTGCCCAGGCCGATCGCGGCGAATTCGCGACCGACGAGGAAGTCGAGGCGATGTGGAAGAAGTTCGGGTGAGGCTGCGCTTCACGGCGCCCGCCATCCGTCACTTCACGTCGATTGCTGAATACATTTCCCGCGATGACCCATCCGCTTCCCTGAAGGTCGGCCAGCGCATCCGCGCTGCGTGCGAATTGCTGACGGTTTTTCCGTCTATCGGCCGTCATGGCACCCGCGCCGGCACACGCGAACTCAGCCTCCGTGGGCTGCCCTATGTCATCGTCCATCGCGTGACCGAGGACGAAATCGTCATTCTCGCCATCTATCACGTCAGGCAACTCCGTCCGGGCCAGCATTCGCCCAAGTCATGACGCCACCCGCATCGGCTTGACTTTCATCCGGTCGAGATGATCCCCGATCGCGCCGGCGATGAAGCGCGCGGTGATCGGCGTCCCGTCATAATGCAGGATCGGAATCAGCCGCACCGGGTCGATGCCGCATTCGTTGACGATCAGCGAGCGCAGCTGCGCGTCACGGTTCTGCTCGACCACATAGACGAAATCGTGGTCGGCGACGAAGCTGTTGACGCTCGAATGGAACGGGAAGCCGCGCAGGCGCATGCGGTCGAGTTGCAGCCCTCGCGCGTCCAGCAGCCCGATCGCTTCGTCCATGGCGGGAGAGGTCGAACCGAAATAGATCACGCCGTATTTCGTGGCCTTTCCCGCATTGGCGATCAGCGGGCGGGGTACAAGGTCCTTGGCGGTGTCGAACTTGCGCAGCAGCCGCTGCATGTTGTCGACATAGGGCCCGCCTTCCTCGGTGTATTTGGCATAGCGGTCGCGAGACGTGCCGCGGGTGAAGAACGAACCTCTGGTCGGATGCGTGCCGGGATAGGTGCGGAATGGAATGCCGTCGCCGTGCACGTCGAGATAGCGCCCGAATTCGGTGCCGGCCTCGAGCTCGGCATGCGTCATCACCTTTCCACGATCATACTGGTGAGCGTCGTCCCATGTCAGCGGCGCGCACAGGCGGTGGTTCATGCCGATGTCGAGGTCGAGCATGACGAAGATCGGTGTCTGCAGCCGGTCGGCGAGATCGAAGGCGGCGGCGCCGAACTGGAAGGCCTCGTGCGGGTCTTCCGGAAACAGCATCACGTGCTTGGTGTCGCCGTGCGAGGCATAGGCGCAGGAGATCAGGTCGCATTGCTGGGTTCGGGTCGGCATGCCGGTCGAGGGGCCGGCGCGCTGCACGTTGAAGATGACGGAAGGAATTTCCGCGAAATAGGCGAGCCCGATGAATTCCTGCATCAGCGAGATGCCGGGGCCCGAGGTGGCTGTGAAGGCGCGTGCACCGTTCCAGGCAGCGCCGATCACCATGCCGATCGAGGCAAGCTCGTCCTCGGCCTGGATGATGGCGTATTTGGCCTCTCCGGTGTCCTTGTCGACGCGCAGCTTCGCGCAATGCCGGGTGAAGGCGTCGGCGAGCGACGATGACGGCGTGATCGGATACCAGGCGCAGACCGTGGCGCCGCCATAGACCGCGCCCAGCGCTGCGGCCGCGTTGCCTTCGATGAAGATGCGATCTCCGATCTTGTCGGACTTGCGGACCCGCAGGCCGATCGGGCATTGCAGGTTCGTCATCGCCCAGTCGCGGCCGAGATGCAGCGCATGCACGTTCGGACCGATCAGCTTGTCCTTGCCCTTGTATTGTTCCCCGATCAGCGTCTCGATCGTCTTGACGTCCATGTCGAGCAGCGCGGACAGCACGCCGAGATAGATGATGTTCTTGAACAGCTGGCGCTGGCGCGGGTCGCTATATTCCCTGTTGCAGATCGCGGTCAGCGGCACCCCGATGACGTTGATGTCTTCGCGGAATTTCGACTGGGGCAGGGGCTTGGTCGAGTCGTAGAGGAGATATCCTCCGGGCTCGATCATCGCCACGTCCTTGTCGAAGGTCTGCGGATTCATCGCGACCATGAAATCGACGCCGCCGCGGGCGCCGAGATGCCCGTCCTCGGTCACCCGCACCTCGTACCAGGTCGGCAAGCCCTGAATATTGGACGGGAAAATGTTGCGCGGCGACACCGGTACTCCCATTCGCATCACCGCACGCGCGAACATCTCGTTCGCGCTTGCCGAGCCGGAGCCGTTCACATTGGCAAAGCGGATAACGAAATCATTTACGCTGCTGAGCGCGCCGCCTGACATCCTCGATCACCCGCGTGTGCCATTTCGATCAGATATTTCTGCATGTCCCAGGCGCCGGTCGGGCAGCGTTCGGCGCACAGCCCGCAATGCAGGCAGACGTCCTCGTCCTTCACCATCACCCGGCCGGTCTTCAGCCCGTCCTGCACGTAGAGATCCTGCGTGAGGTTGATCGCCGGCGCCTCCAGCCGCTGCCGCAACTCGGCTTCCTCGCCGTTCGGCGTGAAGGTGATGCAATCCATCGGACAGATGTCGACGCAGGCGTCGCACTCGATGCACAGCGACGCGGCGAACACCGTCTGCACGTCGCAATTCAGGCAGCGATGCGCCTCGCCCAAGGCCAGCTTGACGTCGTAGCCAAGCTCGACCTCGGCCTTGATGTCGCGCAGCGCAATCTGCTTGTCACGCAGCGGCACCCGGTAGCGCTGGTCGAGCGTGATGTCGTTGTCATAGGACCATTCGTGGATGCCCATCTTCTGGCTGGACACCTCGACATGCGGCAGGGGGCGCTCTGTGATGTCCTCACCCGACAGCATCCGGTGGATCGACAAAGCGGCGTCGTGGCCGTGCGCGACCGCCCAGATGATGTTCTTTGGACCGAACGCGGCATCGCCGCCGAAGAACACCAGCGGATGCGTGGAGACGAAAGTCCGCTCGTCCACCACCGGCATGTCCCATTTGTTGAATTCGATGCCGATGTCGCGCTCGATCCAGGGATAGGCGTTCTCCTGTCCGACCGCGACCAGGACGTCGTCGCAGGGGAAATGCTGGTCCGGCTCGCCGGACGGCACCAGATTGCGGCGGCCCTTGGCGTCGTATTCCGCTTTCACCTTCTCGAAGGTGAGGCCGGTCAGCTTGCCGTTCTCGTGTGTGAATTCCTTCGGCACCAGGAAATTGTGGATCGGGATATCCTCGTGCATGGCGTCTTCCTTCTCCCAGGGAGACGCCTTCATCTCGTCGAAGCCCGAGCGCACCACCACCTGCACGCTCTCGCCGCCGAGGCGGCGCGCCGACCGGCAGCAATCCATCGCGGTGTTGCCGCCGCCGAGCACGATCACGCGCTTGCCGATCCTGTCGACATGGCCGAACGCGATCGAAGACAGCCAGTCGATGCCGATATGGATGTTCTTGGCGGCTTCCTTGCGGCCGGGGACATCGAGGTCGCGGCCGCGCGGCGCGCCGGAACCGACGAAGATCGCGTCGTAATTTTCGTTGAGCAGCGCTTTCATCGAGGAGATGCGCTGCCCGCCGCGGAATTCCACGCCGAGATCGAGAATGTAGCCGCATTCCTCGTCGATGACGGAATCCGGCAACCGGAATTTCGGGATCTGGGTGCGCATCATGCCGCCGGCTTGCGGATCGCCGTCGAAGATGATGCAGTCATAGCCGAGCGGGGCCAGATCGCGCGCCACCGTGAGCGAGGCCGGACCGCCGCCGACCAGCGCGATGCGCTTGCCGTTCTTCACGCGCACCTTCTTCGGCATGCGGGCGGTGACATCGTCCTTGTAGTCGGCGGCGACGCGCTTCAGCCGGCAGATCGCGACCGGTTGCTCCTCGACGCGGCCGCGGCGGCAGGCCGGCTCGCAGGGACGGTCGCAAGTGCGCCCGAGGATTCCCGGAAACACGTTGGACTTCCAGTTGATCATGTAGGCGTCCGAATACCGGCCCTGCGCGATCAGCCGGATATATTCGGGAACGGGTGTATGCGCCGGGCATGCCCATTGGCAGTCCACGACCTTGTGGAAGTAATCGGGATCGCCGATGTCGGTTGGTTTCATCGACTCCTCTCGCGCGCGTCCCGGAGCCGTTCGGCTCCTCCTGCGGAAGTGGGACCGGCGAGCCGAACGCGGCAGGCTGGCATTTCTCTCCTCGTTGGGCCGGTTTGTTTCCTCCGACTCCAAGGTAGATTTTAGTCAGTCCAGTTGCGAAAAGCCACAGATGGACCGTCGCAGGCCAGGAATCCGGCTGGATGGTTGATTTTCGCGTTGCGGCGCCGCAAGCATGGCTGCCCTTTCATCTCCCGAAAAGGCCCGCCGGTTTCAGCCTGTTTTTGGGCCCTTCGTGGGCAGAGCCCAAAGCCCGGAGCCAGGGGCTTGTGCAATGCACAAGGCGGGGTCATACCAAAGTGGAATGGTTCCGATGCATTGCCGAGGCGGCCTGCGCGGCGCCACGCGCGCATTCTCGTCCAGGTGACGCGGAGTTGAACGCTGAAACTCATCCTCTTTGACTGCGACGGAACGCTGGTCGACAGTCAGCACATGATCTGCGCGGCGATGCAGCGGGCCTATGACGCACACGAGATCGTCTGCCCGCCGCGCGAACGCGTGCTGTCGATCGTCGGGCTGTCGCTCCGCGAAGCGTTCGGCAATCTCGGCGAGGGAGCGGCACACTTTCCGATCGATGGCATGATCGAGCGCTACAAGGAGGCGTTTTTCGAATTGCGGCATTCCGTCGATCATCAGGAGCCGCTCTATCCCGGCGCACGCGATGCGATTCTCGCATTGGCGGGGCGCGCGGATACGGTGCTTGGGATCGCCACCGGCAAGTCGCAGCGGGGCGTCCGGGCGATCCTGAGCCATCACGATCTGATATCGCATTTCGGGACCATAAAGACTGCGGACGATGCTCCGTCCAAGCCACATCCCGGCATGATCCTGGAAGCGATGCGCGAGACGGGGGCTGAGCCGCGAGACACGATCATGATCGGCGACACCACCTTCGACATGGAGATGGCACGTGCCGCCGGTGTGCATGCGATCGGCGTGAAATGGGGCTATCACCCGCATCACTTGCTGGCGCGGAGTGGTGCGTCGGAAATCGTCTCGAATTTCGCGGAACTCGGTCGCCGCGTCGAATCTTTGCTGCTTACACGGTCAACCGCCTGACGGTGAGTGGACATTCAGATGCGCGATATTTTCGAGGAAATCTTCAAGGGCGAACCGCTCGACCCGATGGAGCTGGCCCGGCGCAGCGTCCGCCCGAACCGGCGCAAGCGGTTCTACGAAACCGCCGCGGTCGTTGAGGACGACAACAGCTTCGTGATCGTGCTTGACGGCAAAACGGTGCGAACGCCGGCGCGGCATCTTCTCGCGGCTCCTTCCCGCGCCCTTGCCCAGGCGATCGCCGACGAATGGCAGGCACAGATGGATGTTATCGACCCGGCGAAGATGCCGCTGACCCGGCTCGCCAATTCGATCATCGACGGGGTCGCCGAGAAGCCCGCGGAGGTCCGTGACGACATCGTAAAATATCTCGGTTCTGACCTGCTGTTTTACCGCGCCGACGGTCCGGAAGGGCTGACCGAGCGTCAAGCGAAGGCCTGGGATCCGGTCGTGCGCTGGGCGGCCGACACGCTTGGTGCGCGCTTCGTCATGGTGGAAGGCGTGGTATTTGCCGCCCAACCGAAGGAGGCGATTGCCGCGGCGGCGCAGGCGATACCTGAGAATATCTGGCGGCTCGGAGCGGTGCATTCGATCATGACGCTGACCGGTTCTGCGTTGCTCGCACTCGCGCTCGCCCACGGCGCCATCGGTGCGGAGGATGCCTGGAAGGCCGCGCATGTCGACGAGGACTGGCAGATGGAGCAATGGGGGCGCGATACGCTTGCCATGGAGCGGCGCGCACATCACAAAGCCGAGATGAAAGCGGCGACGGACGTGCTTGAGTGGGTGCGCTAAGGGAGCCGGTCACGCCGGCTTGCGCATCACGAATTTGTTCGAAAAGGCGGTGAATTCGACCTTCGTCAGGTATGCGAAATTGATGACGTTTGTATGGATTTCCTGCCAATCGAAATCATCGCCGATCAGGACGCCGCCCGGCCGCAGCAGGTCCCAGTAGAGATCGAGGTCGGCGCGGAAGCCGCGCTCCGTATGGTCGCCGTCGAGATAGATCAGATCGGGAATGCACTTGATTTCGCGCAGCACCTCGACGGCGGCGACGCTCGTGATCGAGAACGGCACGATGAGGTCTTGCAGGCCATGCTGGACCACATTGCGCATGAAGTCGTCATAGAAGGTTGCGCGGCCGTTGGCGAGCTTGAGCGTTCGGCGCCCCGTTTCCTCCAGGAAGTGCTCGGAACTGCCGAGCCAGGTATCGATGCAGATGATGCAACTGTCGTTCAGGCCGGCCGCCCGCAGCAGCCGTCCCATGTGAACTGCGCTCCCGCCGAGCCAGGTCCCGACCTCGACGATCAGTTTCGGTCGAAGCTCGTCGATATATTGCTTGAAATAAGGATGGCTCGAGCCCCAGCCTTCCGGCAGCGGATCCGTCAAAGTCTTGGTGGCCGTTTCCGACTTCGCAAACGACTCAAACGGGTCCGCTCCTTCATAGACGCGATCAATGAAGAATTGACGGGTCGACGGATTTACGCCCCGGCTCTCGCTACGCAACGCTACAGGATCGGTCATGATGGTTGTGATCGAAATACCGTGTGGAACTCACAACCACAATTTGCATAAAGGGCGTGCCCGTTCAACCCTCTATTGTCCGGTCGCGGTCGCGGCGCGGCCGGCTTCGTAAAGAAACCACACCCGCTTCTCGGCCTGGTCGATGTAGTTTTCCAGAAGGCTCGCAGTCGCGACGTCGCCATGCTCGTCGCAGATTTCATGGACCTGCCGCATCGCCTTGATGGCGGTCTGGTTATCCTCGCGCAGTTCGGCCAGCATGTCCTGGGCATCGACGAAAGGCGCATCGTTGTCTGCGATCCGCTGATGGCGCGCGATATCGCCGATCGAGCGCAACGTCGTGCCGCCGATCTTGCGGACCCGTTCGGCGATCTCGTCGGTCATCGCGAACAGCTGATCGCCGTGCTCGTCGAACATCAGATGGAAGTCGCGAAAATTGGGCCCGCTCACATGCCAGTGGAAGTTCTTCGTCTTCAGGTAGAGTGCGAAGGTGTCGGCGAGCAGCGCGTTGAGCGCGCCGCTGATGTCCTTGGTGGCGTTGCCGCCGAGATCGGTCGGGGTGGCAAGGCGGGCTCTGGTCTTTTCGGCGCTCATGGGAGGTCTCCGGGGAAGGTCGCAGCCATACATAGTCAGGGAAGTTGACAGTTCGTTACATAGTCACGGCTGCGGTCTCTGGAAATTGATCCAATCCGCTTTTCGGCAGATTATCCCGGCTGGGAGCAATTTGTGCTAAGCTGTTCCTGTCTGGAGTGAATTCATGACGGTGAGGATGCTGCTGCTGGCTCTGGCGTTCGTCCTGTCGGGGCTGCATGCCTCGCAGACGGCGGCGCAGACGAGGCGTGCGCTGGTGATTGGGGCCGACGACTACCGCAACGTCTCGAAACTGCAGAAGGCCGTGGGTGATGCCCACGCGATGAAGGCCGCGCTGGAGAAGACCGGGTTCGCGGTCGATCTCCTGATCGATCCGGATCGCGCCGCATTCAACAGCGGGATTTCGGAATTTACCCGCAAGCTCGGGCCGGGCGACGTGGCAGTGATCCATTATTCGGGCCACGGCGTCGCGCTGGACGGCGAGAATTACCTGCTGCCGGTGGACGCTCCGCGGCCCGACCGCGTCGACAAGGAGGGCTTGAAGCACGAAGCCTTCGCCCTGATGGGGCTGATCGAGCGGGTCCGCGCCACCGGCTCCAATGTCCAGATCGCCATCGTCGATGCCTGCCGCGACAACCCATATGCCAGAAGCGGTACCCGCTCGGTCGGGCGGCGCGGCGGACTGGTCGAACCACAGCGAAGGCCGGCCAAGGGGCAGGGCGGCTTCTTCATCCTGTTCTCGGCCGGCTTCGGCCAGACCGCGGCCGACCGCCTCGATGACAACGACCGCGAACCGACCTCGGTTTATACCCGGACCTTGCTGCGCAAGATTGCGGTCGAGGGCAAGCCCATCACCGACCTCGCCCGTGAGGTCCGCGAGGATGTCGAGGCGCTGGCTGCCACGATCAATCACGAGCAGCGTCCCGCCTATTACGATGAATTGTCGGGACCGCTGTTCTACTTTTCGCCGCCGCGTTCCGGCGGACCCGTCGCAAGCGCGCAGCCGCAACCTCAATTCGCGGTGGCGCCCCGGCCCGAACCGGTTGCGCCGCGTTTGCCGCCGCAACAGGCTGCCCCGGTGACGCCGAGCTTCGATTGCCAGGCCGATACCAAGCCGGTGGAGCAGGCGATCTGCGCCGATGCCGGATTGGCCACGCGGGACCGCATCCTGTCGGAATCGTACTACCGTCTGGCCGACACCCTGCCGCATGGCGAGCGCATCGCGCTCCGCGACCAGCAGCGCGACTGGATCAGACGGCGAAATGCCTGCGGCAGTCTCGCACCCTGCATCGCGCAGGCCTATGACCAGCGCCTGGCGCAGTTGCAGGCTCTTTCCGGCGGCGGGCCGCAGCAGGTTGCGACTTTCGCGCCACCGCCGCAGCGGACGGTCGGCGCGCCGGTGCAACCGAGCTTCCCTTGCGAGGGCAGGCTGACGCGCGTCGAGCAGGCGATCTGCAACGATCCTGCGCTCGCCCAGCGCGACCGCGATCTCGATGCGCTCTACAAGCGGACGCGGGCCCGGCCTGGGGTCGCGCAGGGTCAGCGGGTCTGGATCAAGGGCCGCAATGCCTGCAGCGATACGACCTGCATCGCCCGCGTCTATGATCAGCGCATCGGTGAGTTGCGGGCGGCTCTGAGATAGCGTCTATGAAAATCACGCTCGATCTGTCGAAGCTGGTCGAGGACGGCAAGCTCACGGCTGCCGAGGCCGAGCGGCTCAAGGCGCTGGCCGCGCAGGAGACCGGCCATCTCGGGCTCAACATCCTGACCGGCTTCGGCGTGATCGCCGCAAGTGCCGGCGCGGTCGCGATCCTGCTCACCGCGTTCCAGTTCACCGCGGGGGCGGCCGCCATCATCGGTGCCTGCGTGTTCGTTCTCGGGCTCGCGCTGCTCGGCCTGCGCGGCGAGGTGACGAGCCTGCTCTCGCAGACGCTGATCATCATCGGCGCGCTGACCGGGGCAGGCGGCCTGCTCATTTACGACGATGGCTCGCTGCGGGCGGCCCTGTTCGTCACCGCAATCTTCACCGGCACCGCGATTCTGGCGCGCTCCAGCCTGATGGCGGCGCTGGCCGTGGTGTCGCTCGCCGGCTGCCTCGGCGCGCGGACCGGCTACGTCCACGCGGTGTATTCGCTGTCGATCCAGGAGCCGACGCTCACCATCGTGATCTTCTCCCTGCTGGCGCTCGCGCTCTACCTGATCTCGCTGCGGGTGCGCGCCGATTACGAACGGATCGCGCTGACGGCCGCGCGGATGGCCATTGTCCTCGTCAATTTCGGCTTCTGGATCGGCTCGCTGTGGGGCGACCGGCTGCGGCTCTTTCGCTGGTGGACCCAGAACGACGTCACCGGCGGCCCGAACTTCACCGCCCGCGGCGCGGTGATCCCGGACTGGGTGTTCTCGATTCTGTGGGCGATCGCGCTGATCGCGGTCGGGGTATGGGGCGTGCGGGCCGGGCGGCGCTGGGTGGTCAATGTCGCCGCAGTGTTCGGCGGCATCCATTTCTATACGCAATGGTTCGCGATCCTCGGCGCCAATGCGTTTTCGGTGCTGCTGGCGGGCGTGATCCTGATCGCCATTGCGATGGCGCTTCGGTCGTTCAACAGGCAGGCTCTTAACCCTCCCCCCGCCGCCGACGGGTCGGCGCGAAGCGCCGCCCGATGACAGGCTCCGCGGTGGGGAGGGTCGATCGACTGAGCGATTAGCGAAGGAGATCGGGGTGGGGGGCTTTTGCGTTTTTCAGGCACCCCCCACCCCCGACCCCTCCCCACCACTCGCTTCGCTCGCGGGGGGAGGGGAGTCAGTGACGCCCGTTCCCGGCCCATGCTAGCGTCAAACGCCGGTTTCCAGGCACGGGGACAACCTTGAAAGACATCATTGACGCGCTAGACCTCCGCCGCAAGGACGCCAAGCTCGGCGGCGGCCAGACCCGCATCGAGGCGCAGCACAAGCGCGGCAAACTCACCGCGCGCGAGCGGATCGAACTCCTGCTCGACAAGGGTTCGTTCGAGGAATTCGACATGTTCGTGGAGCACCGCTCCAACGAATTCGGCATGGAAAAGTCGAAGATCCCCGGCGACGGCGTGGTCACCGGCTGGGGCACCGTGAACGGCCGCACCGTGTTCCTGTTCTCCAAGGACTTCACCGTGTTCGGCGGCTCCTTGTCGGAGACCCACGCCCAGAAGATCGTCAAGGTGCAGGACATGGCGCTGAAGGCGCGCGCGCCGATCATCGGCCTGTTCGATGCCGGCGGCGCCCGCATCCAGGAGGGGGTGGCGGCGCTCGGCGGCTATGGCGAAGTGTTCAAGCGCAACGTGATCGCCTCGGGCGTGATCCCGCAAATCTCGGTCATCATGGGCCCGTGCGCCGGGGGCGACGTCTATTCGCCGGCGATGACCGACTTCATCTTCATGGTGAAGGACACGAGCTACATGTTCGTGACCGGCCCCGACGTGGTGAAGACCGTGACCAACGAGGTGGTGACGGCGGAAGAACTCGGCGGCGCCTCGGTGCATGCGACCAAGTCCTCGGTCGCCGACGGCGCGTTCGAGAACGATGTCGAATGCCTGCTGCAGATGCGCCGGCTGATCGACTTCCTGCCGTCGAACTGCACGGCCGGCGTGCCGGAATGGCCCTCGCTCGACGACGCCGATCGCATTGACAATTCCCTCGACACCCTGATCCCCGACAATCCGAACAAGCCCTACGACATGAAGGAGTTGATCCTGAAGGTCGTGGACGAGGGCGACTTCTTCGAAATCTCAGCCACGTTTGCGAAGAACATCGTCACCGGCTTCGGCCGCATCGCCGGGCGCAGCGTCGGCTTTGTCGCCAATCAGCCGATGGTGCTCGCGGGCGTGCTGGACAGCGACGCGTCACGCAAGGCCGCGCGCTTTGTGCGCTTCTGCGATGCGTTCGAAATCCCGATCGTCACCTTCGTCGACGTGCCGGGCTTCCTGCCGGGCACCGCGCAGGAATATGGCGGGCTGATCAAGCATGGCGCCAAGCTTCTCTTCGCCTATTCGCAGGCGACGGTGCCGCTCGTCACCGTGATCACCCGCAAGGCGTTCGGCGGCGCCTATGACGTGATGGCGTCCAAGCATGTCGGCGCCGACCTCAACTATGCCTGGCCGACTGCGCAGATCGCGGTGATGGGGGCGAAGGGCGCGGTGGAGATCATCTTCCGCGGCGGCGACGCCGACACCATCGCCGCGCGCACCAAGGAATACGAGGAGCGCTTCCTGTCGCCGTTCGTCGCCGCCGAGCGCGGCTATATCGACGACGTGATCATGCCGCACTCGACACGCAAGCGCATCGCCCGCGCGCTGGCGATGCTGCGGACCAAGAAGGTCGAGATGCCGGCACGGAAGCACGATAATCTGCCGGTGTGAGGGGGCTCCGGTGCCAACCATTCACAAGTGGGATGGTTACCGGGCCTTCTTCTATTCCAATGAGGGCAACGAACCGCCTCACGTGCATGTGGTGAAAGCCGAACATGAAGCGAAATTCTGGCTCAGTCCGCTGGTGCTTGCCGTGAACACCGGCTTTCCGAACCGAGAATTAACGACTATCTCTGAAGAACTGATCAGCCAGGAAGAAAGTCTCCTAAAGGAGTGGGATGACTACTTTGGAAATCGAAATAGGAGATCTTAGAGCCTCCAACGTTGAATTCGACGCGGCTGACATCATTGTCACGCTTCGCGACGGTCGACGTATCGCGACTCCACTCCACTGGTATCCTCGACTGCAAACGGCCACTTCGGAACAGCGCAAGAATTTTGAAATAATGCCAATGGGGATTCATTGGCCGGATTTGGATGAAGACTTGAGTATTTCGGGCATGTTGGCTGGAAGTTCAGCGAAAGAAACTTCGATAGCTCCTGCTAGCCCAGATAGGCCTTCCGACAATGGAGGGTTGGTAGGTTTTGGATCGCAAGCTGGCGAGCTTGCAGGCTACCACCCTGCGGCAGCGCATGCTTCGCGCCATTTGTCGCTATCGGGCGCTGAGTTTGCGCTGGAAAGGGATATTGATTTCCCTAAATCAGCGAAGGTAGAGGACATGGAAAGTATCATGTCTTCAATTAAGGCGATTATTGCCGACGATGAATATCGAGATGCGCAAGCGAGTGAAGCGGCTGATCTCGAATTGCGGAAAATCGATAAGCTAATTGCGCGGCACTTTTTAGCAGTAAAGATTTTGGCGGCTGTGACCTCAATAAGTTCGACTATTGCAGCTGTTGCTGCGATCTTAGCGTGGCTTCGCTAGTTGATTGCGACGCCAGCATAGCGGTTGAGACCGCGAAATGGGGGCGGTATGGTAGACTTTGCTTTGGCGCTCGCAACCGCGGCGCAGGCTCTCAATCTTGTCAAAGAAATGAGAGGCCTCGAAAAGTCGTTTGATGCGGCTGAGTTCAAATTGAAAATTGCTGAACTAACGGAAAAACTCGCTGATCTCAAGCTCACTCTTTCAGATGCGAGGCAAGAGCTGTCCGAAAGACAGACCGAGATTGCACACTTAGAGAATCTGCTTTCAGTTCTTGGAGATACAGTTGAAGAAGGCGGACTCAAGTATCTAAAGAATGCAGATGGTAAGCCGACCGGCCATCCAATCTGCCCTGTATGTGTCCAGAAGGACGGATTTATTTTTCACACGACAAGTTCGAATAGCGCTGGTCGTCCGGAAAAGTGCCCGCATTGCAAGGCTGAGTATCACGATGTCGCGGTTTACTTATGAAATCGTTTCTCCGGCGCGCGCGAACGGCTGTGTCCGGTTTTCAGTCGAGGCCGGTCCTGATTACACTTTGCGCCTTTTATCACGCGATTGTTCATTCGTCGGAT
Source organism: Pseudorhodoplanes sp. (assembly GCF_050250235.1). Taxonomy (GTDB): domain Bacteria; phylum Pseudomonadota; class Alphaproteobacteria; order Rhizobiales; family Xanthobacteraceae; genus Pseudorhodoplanes. The sequence continues at coordinate 65,048 of NZ_JBFWPA010000007.1, read as the reverse complement.
CGAATCCCCATGCGCGTCATCCCCAGCCTCCTCGCCGCTCTCCTCTTCTCCTTCCCCGCGCATGCGCAGCTGAAGAACGAGAACCTGCTCGTCGCCATGCCGGACGGCTACAAGGTCGGCTTCCAGGACAAGAATGCCCACCAGCAGATCACCGAGATGGTGCAGGACGGCCAGAGCGTCAAAGACTGGACCGACATGGTCACGGTGCAGATCTTCTTCAACATGACCAATGTGACGCCTGCGGCCTACAAGCAGCGTGCGTAGCCCGGATGGAGCGCAGCGCAATCCGGGGTCGCGCACGGAAGAATCCCGCATTTCGCTTTCGCTCCATGCGAGCTACGATAGCCGCTCCTGCAAAAAGGCAAGGCCACGCCATGCGACCCCTGTTCCGCGTTCTGCCGTTCGCCTTTGCCGCCTCGCTGCTCGCGCTCGCCGCCTGCGCCGGCACCACGCCGACCACGCCCGCCGGGCCGCCGGTGCCGCCGATGGCCACCACCACGCCGTCCGGCCTGCAATATGCCGACACCGAGCCCGGCAAGGGCCGCGCGCCGCGGCGCGGGCAGATCGCGGTGGTGCATTACACCGGCTGGCTCTATGTCGACGGCGCCAGGGCTAAGAAGTTCGATTCCTCGGTCGACAAGGGCAAGCCGTTCGAATTCCGGGTCGGGCAGGGCGACGTGATCCGCGGCTGGGACGAGGGCGTCCTCACCATGAGGACCGGCGGCAGGCGAACGCTGATCATCCCGCCCGGGCTCGGCTATGGCGAACGCGGGGCGCCCCCCGACATCCCGCCGAACGCGACGCTGATCTTCGATGTCGAGCTGATCGCGGTGAAGTGAGGGAAGCGCGCACCGAAGCGCAATGCGACACGCCTAAAGCCGCCGCGCTTTCATCTTGGCTTTAGCCGCCACCGCCAAGAGCCGTGTATCGGCTGTCACAAGCGCGGCGGCCTCGCGTTCGGCCAGCGCAAGATAGAAGCAATCGTAGATGGGATGCCGCAGGTCGATGGCGAGTTCAAGCGCGCGCGTGTGCAGGGCCTCGCTCGGAACGAGTTCGTCGAAGGGGCCGAGAACAGACCGAAGTGCCGCAACTGCGTCATCGCGCGCGATATCGCCACGTCGCAAGGCTTTCCAGAGAGCATTGCCGACTTCTGAGGCGAGCAGCGACGGCGCGATCAGGCCAGGCTCATCGCGTAGCGCATTGGCGCGATCCGAGCCGTCTTCGGCAAGCACCCATTTTGCAACAACGCTGGCGTCGACAACAAGCGTCAACGGTAACGCTCGTCGTTGTCACGCCATTCACGGATATCGGCGGTCGAGTCGCCCGATACCTTTCCGATCTTTGCCCGGATGCGGTCGATTTCCGCCCAGGCCTCTTCCTTGCTCGGCCTTGCAGCCGCCGCCAGCGCCTCGCGCGCAATCTCGCTCACCGACTTGCCCTCGGCTTTGGCTTTTTCCTTCAGGCGGTCGGCGGTCGCTTGATCCACATTTCGCACCAGAATATCGACCATCGCAGCGGACCTCCAATGGATGATATCAATCTGATATCAATATCGGGTCGCTCAGGGCCGAAGTCAACTTGTCCTACCGCGCACACGCTTTCACATCGGCAGGCCTCGTCCGCACCTCGGCGCCCGGTGCCTCGAACACCCCGAGATTGCCGAGCCTGCCGGACAGCGCCGTGAACGACACCTCGCGATAGCCGAGTGCGGCGAGTTCGCAGCGCATCAGTCCGGGCGGCGTGCCATGGAATTGCGTCGGCCGGTCCGGATCGAGAATGCCGACAAGCCCGCCCGGCTTCATCGCGGCGCCGAGATTGTGCAGGAACGCGAAGGGCTGTGCGATCTCGTGATACATGTGGATGAGCAGCGCGGCGTCGATCGAATTCGGCGGCAGCCGCGGGTCGTGCGGCTCGCCGCGCGCGATCACCACATTGGCAAGCTTCGCTTTCAGGATGCGCGCGTTCAACGCGCTGAGATAGTTGGGCGTGATGTCGGTGGCGAACACCTTGCCGCCTGGCCCGAGCAGCTTCGACAGCCGCATCACGTAATAGCCGGAACCCGCGCCGATATCGGCGACGCTCATGCCGGGTTTCAGCTTCATCAGCGCGAACACCTGTTCGGTCTCCTTCGCGGCATCGCGGTTCGCTTCGGTATCGAAGATCGGGCTGATGATGTCCGCGACCGGCCGGCCCGGATTCGGGAACGCATCGGCAGGCGCGCCGGGCGGGGCGAGATAGCGGGTCGCATCCTGCGCCAGCGCGGGCGGGGCCGCCACGATCATCAGCCAGAGCGTCAGACAGGCCGCGCGCATTTGGGTGGTTCCCGTGTTGCCGGCGACGATGGATCACGAAGACGGGCGGCGCCAGTCACGATATCGAGGCAGTTCGGCGCGTCCGCCCTCCGCTCACTCGCGTGCGTCGGCGCCCTTGCCCTCCAGGAAGCGGACGGTGACGCCTTTCTCCACGGCGCCGGCCAGTTCAAGCGCATCCCAGTTGGTCAGCCGGATGCAGCCATGCGACTGCGACTTGCTGATGGTGGCCGGGTCCGGCGTGCCGTGGATGCCGTAGCCTTCCTTCGACAAGGCGATCCACACCAGCCCGACCGGATTGTTCGGCCCGGGCTGGATGGTGAAGGGTTCGCGCGCCTCCACCCCCTCGAACGCGTAATCGGGGTTGTAGCGATAGGTCGGATCCTTCGCGACGCCGGTGACCTCCAGTTCGCCGCTCGGGGCCGGCGTCTCTTCGCTGCCGACGGTGACCGGATAGACCGCGAGCAGTTCGTCCGACGCGCCAAATGCCTTCAGCGTCTGTGTCCCTTTGTTCACCTCGATGCGCCTCACCGCCGCCAGCGACTCGTCCCGCTGCACATCGGGAACGACAATGGTGGTGCCGACCGAAAAATCCTTGTCGGGGTTGAGAGACGTCAGCAATTCCTCGCTCATGTGGAATTGCTCGGCGAGCTTCTCGGTCACGCCTGTATAGGACAGCGCCCGCAGGTCCTTCATGTCCTCCATCTGCGCCGGAATGCGCTCGGCGAAGGGTCCTGCGACGTCGCTCTCGGTCAGCTTGTACTGCCGCAGCGCCGGCTTTTCCGCGGCCGCGGACAATTGCTGCAGTGCGGCGGCCGACAGGTCTGGTGGCATGTGGCCGCCGCTGAGGTCGCGGGCGCGCGCATAGGCGGTCACGGCCTTGCGGACATTCTCGCCCATCCGTCCGTCGATGATGCCCGGCGAGAATCGGGCGCGGTCCAGCAGGATCTGCAGCCGCACCACTGCCGGACTGACCGTATCCCCAGAGGCATCTCCATCCTTCAGGCTCGCCTTCTCGATCTGGCTCGGATCAAGCGAGGCTGCGGGGGCCGGTCCGCCGATCAGCGCCAGGATCGCCAGCGCGGGCCACATTGTTGTCAGCCGCAGGGTCATCATCCGTCAGTCCCGGTCCATCGCTTGTGTTGCAGACATGAAACAAGCCGTGGCGCCGCTCGATCGTTCCCGCGCAACGTGGTCGCGGCGTTGCCGTGGTCTCAGGTCAGCGAGCGAGGAGATGTCCTGCGGCAGGTGGCGCAATCCGCATCATGAGCCGCCGACACAATCTTTACACATATTGCCCTACACATCCTGCGGCCAGGGCGACCGGACCAGCATGCGCCTGGGTCGGCATTGAACCTGGCACGGCACGGGCTACAAGCCACCCGGCCGGGAGACTCGGCTCGACGCCCGCGGATTGATCATGGAGAAACGACCGATGCGCGCTTTATCACGACGTCACCTGATGGCTGCCTGCGCCGCCATTGCAACATCAAGCATCGTGTCCACAGGATTCCTGACCATGACCACGGAAGACGCCTCCGCCCAGTCCGGCAAGCCGGTCACCACCTCGTCCGGGCTTCAGATGATCGACACCCAGGCCGGCACCGGCGCTTCGCCGAAGCAGGGCCAGACCGCCGTAGTGCATTATACCGGCTACCTCAACGACAACGGCAAAAAGGGCAAGAAATTCGACTCGTCGGTCGATCGCGGCTCGCCGTTCGAATTCCCGGTCGGCGCGGGGCGGGTGATCAAGGGCTGGGACGAAGGCGTCGCTTCGATGAAGGTCGGCGGAAAACGTACGCTGATCATCCCGCCGGCGCTCGGCTATGGCGCGCAGGGCGTCGGCAACGGACTTATCCCGCCGAACGCGACGCTGATCTTCGACGTCGAATTGCTCGGCGTGAAATAGCTATCGTGCGGAATCGTCCGGGACGACGCCGGGCTTGACCTGTTGCGGCACCGGCTCCCTGGCCGGTTGCTGCTGGGGCGCGGCGGCGTCCGGGGCGGCCGGATTTTCGCTGCCGGCATTGGCGTCCGTCGGCGGCGCCGGTTCGGCCGTCGGTGCGGTCGCGGTGGTGCCTTGTGCCGGCGGTGCCGAGGCGGTCGCGTCGCCCTCGGATGTCGGCTGGTTCAGCCCGTAGATCATCATGCCAACGATCAGCAGGCAGGCAAACGCCACCAGAACGATCTGCAGGACGCTGGCACGACCCTCGGACAGCTGCAATTGAGGGTCGGGCTGAATTTCCGTCCGCGAAATCCGCTCTTCCGTTCGATCGGTGGTCTGGTCTCGGGTTCGTTCCATAACGCGCTCCCTTGCGGTCTGCGGTCGTGCGCTCAGGCAACGGCGACGCTGCCGGCGAAGTTCCCCGCTTCGCTTGCCGCTTGCCGAGCCTTTGGCCGTGTTGTCCAATCGGTCGGGCTGCAACAAGGGAGCACAACGCGATGCGACGGATCGGTCTGACCCTTCTTGCCGGGACGGCAATTCTCTACGGTGCGGCTCCGCTCTCGGCGCAATCGCGCTGGCCGGCTGGAGACGAGATCGGCATGGCGAACAATCTCGGCCCCGCGACCTGGGCGCGCTGCGCGCCGCTGCTCGCCGATCCGAAGGCGAAATCCTACGAGGTTTCGCACATCCGCTCCAACACCATGCCGCAATCGCCGTTCGGCACGCCGCTGGTCGACAAATACCGGCCGACCGTCGGCATCCCGGGCACCCGCCATGCCTTCAACGGCGAGGAAGCGGTAAGCGGTGAGGCGGGCGCGCAAGGAACGCAGATGGATGCGCTCGGGCATTTCGCCGTTCTGCCGGAGCCCTGGGACGGCAAGAGCGAATTTCCGTCCGGGAAGGCCGCGTATTACGGCGGCCATACCCAGCAGCAGGTGAAGCCGACGCCGGACGCGCCATTGCAGAAGCTCGGCATCGAGAAGGTGCCGCCGATCATCACCACCGCGATCCTGCTCGACGCCAAGACCCATCTCGGCAAGGGCAAGGCCCTGGAGCCCGGGGCGGTGGTCACGGCTGCCGATATCGAGGCGATGCTGAAGGCGCAGGGGCTCGACAAGCGCGGCCTGATGCCGGGCGATGTGCTCTACATCTATACCGGCTGGGGTGATGGCTGGATCGATCCGGACAATGCCAAGAGCTATTACACCAAGGGTCCGGGGCTCGCCTACGACGCGGCGAAATACATCGAGGGCAAGCAGGTCGTGCTGGTGGCGCTCGACAATCCGTTCACCGATCCGGTGCCGGACGGCATGTTGATGGGGAAGGCCGCGCCCGCGCCCGGGACGCCGCCAGCACTGCCCTTCGCCATCCATCACCACAATCTCGTGGTTGCGGGAATCCACAACATCCAGAATGCCAATCTCGGCGAGCTGGCCAGGGACAGGGTCTGGCTGTCCTGCACCATCATCCTGCCGCTGCGCTCGAAGGGCGGGTCCGGCTCGCCGGTGCGTCCGGTGTCGATCGGCGTGCCGGGGCAATAGCACGGCGCGCCGGCAGCGGTGCCTTTCCATCCGCCGCTTGATCCGCATCAAGCGGCGGGCCGCACAATCATATTCAATTGCATGAAGGTGTCGGCGGCATCACAATGCCGCCGAAAGCCTGCGCGGCGTTTCGATAAAGCGCGACGGTTCCGTCCGTCGCAACGTTCAGGGAGCAAATGTCATGGTTCGGGCTAGCCTTAGCATTCTTGCGCCGGTCGTCGTCTGCGTGTCGCTGCTTTCCTGCCGGCCCGCCAGCGGGCAGGAATCGCTCGTCACCTACAAGAGTCTCAGTCCCGAAATCGCTCTCGATCTCGCCCGCGCGACCCTGGAGGATTGCCGCAAGCGCGGCTTTCAGGTTGCGGTCGCGGTGGTCGATCGCTTCGGCCAGACCCAGGTGATGATCCGCGACCGCTTCGCGGGTCCACACACGCCCGCAACGGCGGCCGGCAAGGGCTGGACCGCGGTCAGCTTCCGCACCAACACCACCGACCTCATCGGCATCAGCCAGCCCGGCATGCCGCAGGCCGGCCTGCGCGATCTGCCGGGTGCCGTGATCCTCGGCGGCGGCGTGCGGGTTGAGGCGGCCGGCGTCACGGTCGGCGCGGTCGGGGTGTCGGGTGCGCCGGGCGGCGACGCTGATGATGCGTGTGCCAAGGCCGGCATCGCTGCGGTGCAGGACAAGCTCGATTTCTGATCGAACGCGCCGGTTTGCGGCGCGTCGCACCTTGCCGGATTTCGCGCGCGGGCGCAGTCTTCCTGTCAACGCCGCCAGAAAGTCGGCGAGGGGAGGAAAGGTCATGTCAGCGCTTTGCATGTCTGCACGTTGCTTCTCTGCACGACCGTTGCGCGCGATCGCAGCCGCGCTTGCCTTGCTTGTTTTCGCTGTCGCGTCGCCCGCGACCGCGCAATATCCCGAACGCAATATCACGCTGATCGTGCCGTATGGCGCCGGTGGCGGCACCGACATCACCGCGCGCATGCTGGCCAAGGATCTGGAAGCGGTGCTCGGCAAGCCGGTGACGGTGGAGAACCGCGCGGGCGGCGGCGGCTGGGTCGGCTGGGGCGCGCTGGCAAAGGCTGCGCCCGACGGCTACACCATCGGCTATCTCAATGTGCCATCGATGTATGCCGGCTATCTCGACCGGCAATACAATCGTTCGGAAACGCTCGACAGCTTCACGCCGCTGATGAACCATGTGCTCGACTACAATGTCTGGGCGGTGAAGGCGGACTCGCCGTTCAAATCGGTGAAAGACATCGTCGAGGCGGCAAAGAAGACGCCCGAGACCATCAGCATATCGGCGTTCGGTGCCGGCTCGGACGATCACCTCGCCATCCTCTCGATGCAGAAAGAAAACGGGATCAAGCTGATCACCGTGCACCACAAGTCGACCGCGGACGCCAAGACCGGTGCGCTCGGCGGACATATCCAGGTACTCGGTGCCAACATTTCGGAGGTCGCGGAAGAAGCGCGCGCGGGCACCATCCGAATCCTTGGCGTGATGGCGCCGGAACGTTCGCCATTCCTGCCGGATGTGCCGACCTTCAAGGAACTGGGCTTCAATCAGGTCTGGTCGGTGTCGCGCGGGATCGCCGCGCCCGCCGGTCTGCCGAAGACCGTGCAGGACATGCTGAACGCGGCTCTGGAAAAGACGCTGACTTCGGCTGAGCATCAGAAGAAGGCGAGGCAATTGTCGCTCGAGCCGCGTGTGATCAAGGGCGACGAGTACAAGAAATTCCTGAAGGACAACGAGGTCAGCACCAAGGCGCTGATGGGCTGGTAAGGGGATGCGATGATCGGCGAGGTGGATTCACTGGAGATTCAGGTCCTCGTCGACAACGCCACCGACATGCTGTCGTCGACGCCGGCGCATGTCGAGAGCGAGGGCGCAGGTCTGATGCGGCGCGGCGTGCGCATGATGGGCGGAAAGTGCCTGTGCTGCGCTGCGCACGGCCTGTCATGCCTGATCAACGTTGAGCGCGGTGGCGTTCGGCGGTCCATGCTGTTCGATTCAGGCCCGGAGGAATACGCGTTCGAGCGCAACGTTACGCGCCTCGCCGCCGCTCTGGGTCCGGTAGAGGCGATCATGCTGTCGCATGGCCATTGGGACCATGCCGGCGCCATGCTGCTGGCGCTGACCATGATCCGCAGCCGCAACGGCGGCAAGGCGGTCGTGTTCGATGCGCATCCGGACATGTTCCGCACCCGTGCTGTGACAATGCCGAATGGCGGCTTCCGGCAGATGGAGGATGTTCCGAGCGTCGACGATCTCACCGCCTTTGGCGCGAAGGTCGCGACCAGCCGCGAGCCGCATGGTCTGCTCGACGGCATGGTCCATGTCAGCGGCGAGATACCGCGCGTGACTGCATATGAACGTGGCTATCCGGGCCAAGTTCGCCGTACCGCGGACGGGCAGGGCTGGGAGCCCGACGAACTGCTGCTCGACGAGCGCTGGCTCGGCATTCATGTGAAGGGCAAGGGACTGGTCGTGTTGTCAGCCTGCTCTCATGCCGGCATCGTCAATGTCCTGCACCACGCGCGCGCAAGCTTTCCAGGCGTGCCGCTTTGCGCGATCTTGGGCGGGCTGCATCTTTCGGGTGCCAACGAAGCGGTGATCCCGCAAACGGTCGCTGACTTGAAACAGTTCGGGCTGAACACGATCGCGGCCGGCCATTGCACCGGCTGGCGGGCGATGACTGCGCTGGCCAATGCCTTCGGCGATCGGGTGCTGGCACCGACCGCCGTCGGCAAGCGCTATTCGTTCTGAGCGTCTAACGTTTGGCCACGTTGACCTTCTTCGGCGGTTGCTTCTTTGCGGCCGCGCCGGCGACGTTGTTCTTCGGGCCCTTTGCGGTCTTGACGTCCTTTGCGCCCTTCCTGCTCTTGGCGTGTTTCTTCTTTTTCAGTGAGGCTTCGTATTTCTTGCATTCTTCATGCTCGGCCTTCTCGAGCGCGCGGCGTTCGGCGCGGCTCGCCTCGCGGAAGAATTCGTGGCGTCCGGCCTGCACCACCGGTACGAATTCCTTGCGGAACCGGCAGGCATTCTTGGGCGGGGTCAGTGACGCATTCATGTAGTAGCGCAACAGCCGGTCCTCGAGGCCGCTGCGGCCTTCGAGCTCGTCGCGCGCGATTTGTTTGGAATAGCGCCAGGCGTTGCCTTTGATCGCCGTGCGCCTCTTGACCGGCAGGCAGGCGAACGAGAACTGACACACCTTCGAGCGCTTGTAGAATACCACGTCGCAGATCTTGTCGCCGCCCCAGATCTGCCGGTTGGCGCGGGCGCGCGCGGCTACGACATTCGCGATGTGGCGCTGGCCTTCCTCGGTTTCGCCGGTCGAGCCGCCTTCGAAATAGACCGCGAGCGTCAGGCAATAGAGATCGGTCTCGTAGGCGATGTCACGGCTGCGATTGATCGGGTCGCCGAGCGCGACTCTGGTCTCCTCGACGGGTGCGCGATACGCGTTTGCCGGTGTGCCGATAGCGATTGCTGCGATGGTTGCGCATGCAAGGTAGAGCGATGCGAAGCTGCCCCGCATAAGTCCCCCCAAATGTCTCGCCGCACAAATCGATAATCAAATGCGACGCCAAAAACGCAGGACCCCCGTCGCATGATGGTCAGTTCGCTTGGAAAATGTGGCAGGCGAAGGGCAAATGGTTAACAGACACCATTGTTTTTCACAGCGCCGTGAGGACGTTGCGGTGGGCGGCGCGCGGAAAAGCCCCTATTTTCGGTCCGTTTGCTGTGCCGGCTCTTGTCCGGCTGAGTCAGTTTGACGCACAGTCGTTAACCATGCGGCTGCGGCCGCCAGCACCACACCGGGATCTCATGTCATCACCTCCGATCCATTATGAAGCCGCCTCCGACGAAGTCCGCGCCGTGTTCGACGACATCAAGGCGTCGCGCAACGTGCCCGACGTCAACAATTTCTGGAAATATCTGGCGCGCGATCCGGTGCTGCTCAGACGCACCTGGGAGAGCGTCAAGGAGGTGATGGCACCGGGCGCGCTCGACCCGCTCACCAAGGAGATGATCTATCTCGCGGTCAGCGTTACCAATGGCTGCGCCTATTGCATTGCAAGCCACACGGCGGCCGCCCGCAAGGCCGGCATGACGGACGCGATGTTCGGAGAGGTCATGGCGGTCACCGGCATGGCCAACGAAACCAACCGCCTCGCGAATGGCTATCGGGTGCCGATCGACAGGATGTTCGAGACATAGACCCAGACGACCGGACCCGAAGCCGGGCGGGCAGATGTCGAGTTTGGAACCGGCCTGCGCCGCTACCATTCCTCCGGGCAGGGCAGCAGCATGGCCCACAGGTCGGGGCCGTTCCTGACGACCTTCATTTGCGGCGTGAGGCCGCCCTTGCGCTCGATCCAGTCCAGCACCGGTTCGGAATAATACGACAGCAGTTCGCGGGTGCCGGCCGCGTGGGCGACCTTCTTTCGGATCGGCCAGTCCACCACCGTATAGGCCTGATGGAAGCCGAGGCTTGCCCGTGGCGTCACGCAAATCTTGTTGCGCGGAACAATGCCGATGACCAGCGTGCAGGCCGAATTGCAGATGCCGTCGATGATGACGCGCTCGCCACGCTCCGCGATCTGCCGGTATTTCGCCTTGTACTTCTCGACCTCGCCGCCGTGATCGCGCGTGATGCGCAGATCGGCAAGGGCCGAGACGGTCGAAACAACCACGATCGCAACAGCTACCCCCAGCCGCCGCATGCCCACCCCGAATGTCATCCAGACGCAAGACACTACTGGAGGCCGGGAAGGGCCTCAGTCAGGCAGGACTTTGTCGAAATCCGGTTTTCAATTGGTTAAGCATGGGGCAGCCGGCCGCGAAAATGGCTGCCGGCGTCTCAGACGCCGCTCGGAATCCGCCGTACCGCGAGATGATCGTTCACGCCGCGCACGCCCGGGGTTTCCTCGACCAGCACCCGGACCGCGTTACGTTCGGTCGGCGACAGCACCATGCCCCAGAGATCGACCATGCCGTCGGTTACGATCGGATTGACGATGGACGGATGCGACCAGGGCTGTGCCGACAAGCGGTCGACAATGGTGTCGCGCAGGTCGGAATCGGAGGGCTGCGGCGCCGCCGCGCGTGGCCTTGCGCTTGCGAGCGCCTGCAGCAGGTTGGCGCGGCTCACCACGCCGATGACCAGGCCTTCTTCGACCACCGGCACGCGCTTGATGCGATGGCTTTCCAGCAGCCCCGCGACCTCGCGCAGCGGAGAATCGGGCCTGGCAACCACCACATCTGTGGTCATCACGTCCGATACCTTGGTTCCATGCGCCTTGACGAAATCGTGAGCGAGCTGGTCGGCGCCGGAGACGAAGCTGAGCCACCAGGACGGCTTGCGTTCGGTTCCAGTCTCCGCGCGACGCACCAGATCGCCCTCGGAGATGATCCCGATCAACCGGTTGCTGCCGTCGACCACGGGCAGGGCGCTGACCTCGCGTTCGAGCATCAGCTTCGCGGCCTGCTGCACCGTCGCGTCCGGCGCGATGGTGACGACGCGGACGGTCATGATATCGCTGGCGTTCATGGCGCTCCCTCCTCGATCTTCAGGCGAGGGAGATTGGCGCTGCGTTCCGACGCCGGCGTTGACGCGGATCAAGTGCCTCGGACTTGGCGGCCGCGGCGAAATGCGTCGCGGATTCGTCGCCGGTTGCTGCAATGCATCGTTAATTCAACGGAAACGTCTTGAAATTACGTCATGTCCTCGGGAATTGGATGCAAGGGACATGAAATTGGCCGCGAATGGCCGCTGGCTCGATGGGGCGATGATTGCTCTGTTGCTGGCCGCAAGTCTGGTGCTGCCTGTCGGGACCTCGCTGAGTGCGCGCGGCAGTGAAGGCAGCCGTGTGGTCGCGGTGTTGTTTGCGCCATGGGTCGACGCGGCGGGCGCCATGCAGCGGGTTGCGGACGCCGGAGCGCGCATCGTGCGCTTCGGGGCGCTGCCGTTCATTGTCGTTGCGGAGGCGGGCGACGCGGAATTTTCCGACCGGATCGCTGCGCGAGGCGCATGGATGACTCTCGATCCTCGCGTCATCGCGGCCTGCCTGCCGCGCGCGGATGCCGTTCAATGATGGCGATCAACAGTCTGGAAAGTCTGCAGCGCGTGGTGGCGATCGCGCTTTCGGTGCTGACCCTCGTCCATGTGCCGATTCTGGCGATATTGGCCTGGCTGCGCGGATACGACGTCGCTGCAACGACGGCATTCTCGCTGGCACTGGCAGCCGCTCCGATCGTGCTGATCCAGTTCGGGCGGCCAGTCATCGTGGTCGCCGCCGCTCTTGCGATCGTCCTGATCGCCCAGACCTCGCTGCTGGTTTTCCTGATGCAGGGACATCCGTGGCAGGTCGAGACCCATTTCTACTATTTCGCCGTACTGGCAATGTTGTCGGGCTTCTGCGACTTGCGGATCCTGCTGTTGGCGGCGGGATTGATCGCTGTGCAACATCTCGGGTTCAACGAGGTGCTTCCGGCCGCCATCTATCCGGGCGGCACCGATTACGGGCGCGTCGCGCTGCACGCCTTCGTGGTCGTGGTTGAAACCGTGATGCTGGCCGGCATCGGCTGGACCATCCGGACCGCGTTCCGGCAGGCGCAGACCGAGCGCGAGGCTGCGGAACATTCTGCCGCGAAGCTCGGCGCGGTGCTCGATGAACGCAGCCGCGAATTGTCGGCCACCAGCGAACGCGCGCAGTCGATCGAACGCGTCCTGCAGGTATTCGAGCAGGAAATGTCCGGTGCCGTCGGCATTCTGCACGACGCGGCGGCGGTTCTGCATGCCAACGCCCATACACTCGGTGCTGCATCGGCACGGTCCAATGCGCAGACATCGTCGGCAATCCTCACGGCCGGGGAGACCTCCGCCCGGGTCAGGCTGGCGGCGCAGGCCGGCGACGAACTCGCGGTGACCATCACCGAAGTGGAAGGCAACGCGACCCAGTCGCTTCACCTCGCCAGGACAGCGGTCGGGGAGGCCAGCCGGGCCAATATGACGATCGACGAACTTGCGGTGGTCGCCTTCGAGATCGGCAAGGTCACGGAATTGATCAGCGCGATCGCCAGCCAGACCAATCTGCTGGCTCTCAATGCGACGATCGAAGCGGCGCGCGCCGGAGACGCGGGACGCGGATTCGCCGTGGTTGCCCAAGAGGTCAAGGCGCTGGCCGGCCAGACCGCGGCCGCGACACAGGAGATCGCACGGCGCATCGGCGCCATGCAGCAGACCACCGACCGTTCCGTGGCCGCGATCCAGTCGATCGGTCGGACCATCGGCGAACTCGATTCTTCGCACACCCGGATCGCAAGTGCCGTGCAACAGCAGGCGATTGCCACCCGGGAGATCGCCGGCAACGTCACGTCCGCAACGATCGGCGTTTCGCATCTCGCCGAAGCGGTCTCGGAGATTGAAACGGCCATGTCGCAAAGCGTGCAGGCCATTGCGGAATTCAGCGAGGCCGCGGGAGAGGTCACGCGTCAGGCCGGCACGATCCGCGACCGCGTCAGGGCGTTCACCCGCCAGATTCAGCTTCTGGAAATGCCGCGGCCAAGATCGGCTGCATAGGCGAGTGCACGCCAGCCATCGGCTGACGGCTGCGAGCGCACAGGCCTGGCGCGGCCGGCCGCCGGGCTAATACACCACGACGCTGCGGATGCTTTCGCCCTTGTGCATCATGTCGAAGCCCTTGTTGATGTCTTCGAGGCGGAGAAGGTGGGTGATCATCGGGTCGATCTGAATCTTTTTGTCCATGTACCAGTCGACGATTTTCGGCACATCGGTGCGGCCTCTCGCGCCGCCAAAGGCGGAGCCCTTCCACACCCGGCCGGTGACGAGCTGGAACGGCCGCGTCGAGATTTCGGCGCCGGCCGGCGCCACGCCGATGATGACCGAGACGCCCCAGCCGCGATGGCAGGCTTCCAGTGCCTGGCGCATCACCGTGACATTGCCGGTGCAGTCGAAGGTGTAATCCGCGCCGCCGATCTGATCGGCGCCTTGCTTCGTCATGTCCACGAGATGGGCGACAAGGTCTTTTCCGACCTCCTTCGGATTGACGAAGTGCGTCATGCCGAATCGCTCGCCCCAGGCCTTGCGGTCATTGTTGATGTCGACGCCGATGATCATGTCGGCGCCCGCGAGCTTCAGACCCTGGATCACGTTGAGGCCGATGCCGCCGAGGCCGAACACGATCGCCTTGGACCCGATCTCGACCTTGGCGGTATTGAATACCGCGCCGATGCCGGTGGTGACGCCGCAGCCGATGTAGCAGATCTTGTCGAACGGCGCGTCCTCGCGCACCTTGGCGACCGCGATCTCCGGCAGCACGGTGAAATTCGCGAAGGTCGAGCAGCCCATATAGTGATAGAGCGGCTTGCCGCCGAGCGAGAAGCGCGAGGTGCCGTCCGGCATCAGGCCCTTGCCCTGCGTCGCGCGAATTGCGGTGCAGAGATTGGTCTTGCGCGACAGGCAGGACGGGCATTGCCGGCATTCCGGTGTGTAGAGGGGGATCACATGATCCCCCTTGCGGACGCTGGTCACACCGGCTCCGACATCGACCACGATGCCTGCGCCCTCATGGCCGAGGATAGATGGGAAGATGCCTTCCGGGTCGTCACCGGAGAGCGTAAAATCGTCGGTGTGGCAGATGCCGGTAGCCTTGATTTCGATCAGGACTTCGCCCGCTTTCGGGCCTTCGAGCTGTACCGTCATGATCTCGAGCGGCTTGCCCGCCTCGACCGCCACCGCCGCACGCACATCCATCGTTTCGGCCTCCTTGTGTGCCGCGGAACGGCCCGCGGTCTCCCAGTTCCTGCCACTCATGTACCGGATGCGGCATTTCGCGCAATGCCGGGGGCTGTTTCAGGGCCCTCCCGACAGGCGGATGGGCCCCCTTGGATCGCGTTTTTTCTTTGCCGTGCGGCATATCCCTCCATCGAGAACTGCTTTACAAAGGGAGTCTCTATCGAAACGGCACCGGAGACGTTAAGTGGCTACAGGCACTGTTAAATGGTTCAACGCGACCAAGGGATATGGATTCATTCAACCGGACGGCGGCGGAAAGGATGTCTTTCTGCACATCTCGGCCGTCGAGCGCGCCGGTCTCAGTTCTGTCCCTGAAGGCGCGAAGGTCGAATACGAGATCGTGTCCGACCGCGGCAAAGAATCCGCCGGAAACCTCAAGATGAAGTAACGCTCGCGCGTTGCTGCAAACCTGAGTGTGCCCCGCTTCGGCGGGGTTTTTTTTCGACGCGCTCAGCCGCCGCCAGAACCGAGTTGCGGGCGGTCGACCTGTTCCCAGCTGCAATTTGTGCAGGGCCGGGTCGATGGCATAGAGAGCGGTCGCCGGAATCACCATCGTGAAACCTTCCTTTACCGCGCTCTCCATTCGCGCAGCGCCGCTGACCTTCGTGTTCCTGTGGAGCACGGGCTTCATCGCGGCCAAGTTCGGCATGCCTTATGCGGGGCCGCTCACATTCCTGTTCGCCCGCATGGGGCTGACGATGCTGGTGCTGGCGGCTGTCGTTGCGGTCATGCGGGTGCGGTTGCCGTCGCCCCTCGATGCGTGGCACAGCCTCGTTGCGGGGGTGCTGTTGCAGGTGCTCTATCTGGGTGGCGTGTTCGTCGCGCTTTCGCAGGGGGTGCCCGCCGGAATCTCGGCGCTGATCCCGGGGCTGCAGCCGATCCTGACCGCGACGCTTGCCGGCCGGTTCCTCGGCGAGCGGGTGACGGCGCTGCAATGGGGCGGGTTCGCGCTCGGGCTGATCGGCGTGCTGCTGGTGCTCAATGATCGCAACGTCGTCATGTCCGGCGGCCTGCTCGGATGGCTCGCGAGCGTGATCTCGCTGCTGGGCATCACGCTCGGCACGCTCTACCAGAAGCGCTATTGCGGCGCGATCGACTGGCGCTCCGGCAATCTTGTGCAATTTGCCGGCGCGACGCTGCTGTTCGCGGTCGGCGCATACGCATTCGAAACGCGCGCCATCGACTGGACGCCGCAATTCATCGTGGCACTCGGATGGTCGGTGATCGTGCTCTCGGTTCTGACGATCGCGCTCATGTATTGGCTGATCCGGCGCATTCCGGCATCGCGGGTCGCAAGCTTGTTCTATCTCGTGCCGGCGACGACGGCAGTGATTGCCTGGCTGATGTTCGGCGAGACGCTCAACGCGCTCGCCATCGCCGGCATGGTGCTGTGCGCAGCCGGGGTGTTCTTGGTGAATTACAGGGGCGCGGTGCGAACCTGAGAAGAGCAGGCAGGGCAGGGCGTACTTGGTATTGTTCCGCTACGCCCGGAGAACCACGGGGGGACATGGATTGATTCCCCAAAGTGGTTCGGGCAGTCTGCCAACTCTTGCTTCGAAAATCCGCTTCACGAAGTCGCTGCAACGATGAAGTGGGTTCTCACAGCCAGCACGTCAGGCAGGAGCAATGCTCTGAGGTCGGGTCCCGAACGCGATGGACTCAATATAGAAATCGAGCATTGCCGTGAGCGATGCGGGATCGCGCCGCAGGCGGCTACGCAAAGCCGCGCCCTCCCAGCAATTCACCAACAGGTCTGCCATCTCCTGAACGTCGCACGCCGCCGGTACATCACCCTTCACCTGCGCCTCGCGCAGGCAATTCGCCATCTGCCCGGCGATGGATGACAGGCACCAGTCGATCTTGCGGCGGAACGCCTCGCTCACTCCCGACAATTCCTGTCCGAGCCCGCCCAGGAGGCAGCCGAGATAGCCCTCCTGTTTATATTTTTCCTGTGTCAACTCGAAGAAACGGCGGATGCGCGCAAGCGGAGGTCGCGTGCGGTCGAGCAGGCACGCATCGAGGCCTGCATGCACGGTGGTCATGTAGGCGTCGATCACCTGAAGAGCAAAGTCCTCCTTATCCCTGAAGTGATGATAAAAGGATCCCTTGGGCGTATCGGTTGCGTCGAGCAGCGCCTGAATACCAAGGCTGTTGTAGCCCTGCTCCAGTAGCATGCGCAGGCCCGCATCGATCAATCGTTGCTTGGTGGAATGCATCAGGATCAGCGGGCTCAGCATTGGCACGAACGCGCAATCGCGGCGGACCGGACCATAGCCTGGCCGGGCGCCGCGACAGTGGGGGTGGGTAACTCGGCTTCGTCAGGCGTAGCCGTTCACCTTATCGATCATGTGATTGATTACCCGGGTATGTTCGTGCTGCGGACTGAACATCACGATCTCCGCGTCAGCATCGACTTTCACGTTGTGTCCGGGCGGCCAATAGAACAGGTCGTTCGCTGTCACTGTTTCCTTGTTGCCCGATGCGTCGGTGGTGGTGATCTGTCCTTCCAGCACGAAACCCCAATGAGGGCAATTGCAGGCATTGCCGTGCAATCCCTGAAACAGCGGAGTTGTATCCACACCAGCGGCGAGGGTGAAGTACTCGCCGCTGATCTTTCCGTATCCCGTGACATCTCCGAAGTCGGTGCGCTGGCGAATGACCGCGCCGGGCAATTCCAGTTTTTTGTCAACTTGATCCTTGGCGATACGCATAATGTTTCCTCCGTTTCTGCTCTCTAGACCAATCAGTCTAGACTGAATGGTCTAGCTGTCAACGAGGTCAACTTGCCGCACGCCGACTGCGGCTGGCCAAAGCAGCTTCCTTGGGAACTTTCGTCGTCGGTGGCAACCCGGTTCTGGGCCGGTGACGGCGGTCAGTAATCAGGCCTCCAGGGCGGAGACTGCGGTCGTCGCCGAGCTAACCCTTGATCCTGTCGAATGCGGCGAGCGCGCGCTTGCGCGCCAAGTCATGGTCGACCATCGGTGCGGGATAGGTCTTGCCGAGCGTGACCTTGGCCTCGGCCAGTTCGAGGGGCGTCGCCATCCACGGCTTGTGGATGAAGCGGTCTGGCAGGGCGGCAATCTCTGGCACCCATTGCCGCACATAGTCACCGTTCGGATCGAATCTTTCGCCCTGCAATATTGGATTGAAGATGCGGAAATAGGGCGCGGCATCGGCGCCGGAGCCCGCGACCCATTGCCAGCTGGCGGTGTTGTTGGCCGGATCGGCATCGACCAGCGTATCCCAGAACCATTGCTCGCCGAGTCGCCAGTCGATCAGCAGATGCTTGATCAGGAATGACGCCACCACCATGCGCACGCGATTGTGCATCCAGCCGGTGTGCCAGAGTTCGCGCATGCCGGCATCGACGATCGGATAGCCGGTCTGTCCGCGCTGCCACGCCTTCAGCGCGGCGTCGTCGCTGCGCCATGGAAACGCATCGAAACGCGGCTGCAGGTTCTTCGTCGCGAGATCGGGAAAGTGATGCAGAAGGTGATAGGAGAATTCGCGCCAGCCGAGTTCGCTCAAGTATTTCTCGATGTCGCGCGACGGCGCGTCGCCTTTCTCCGCAGCGAAGCGCGCGGCGTGAAAGACTTCGCCCGCGCTGACCTCGCCGAAACGCAGGTGAGGGGAGAGACGCGAGGTCGACGGCCTGTCCGGGCGGTCGCGCTCGTCCGCATACCCGCGGATGGTGTCGAGGAAATCGGCCAGCCGCTGGCGCGCTGCGGCTTCGCCGGGCGTCCAGGTAGCGCGCAGGCCTCCGGCCCAGTCGGGCATGGTGGGTTCGAGATGCCAGTCCTCGAGATGACTCGATGCAATATCGAGGGGCGGTGGCAGGCGTTTCGGTGCCGGCAGCGGTCTGCGCGGATCGCCGAGCGACAGCACCCGCTTCCAGAATGGCGTGAACACACGCAACGGTCCGCCGTCCTTGTTCAGGAGCTTGCCGGGCTCGACCAGCAGACTGCCGGGGAAGGTGCCGCCGGTCACACCTCGCGCTTTCAGCGCGGCGATCACCGCCTCGTCCGCGGCGATGCCGGCGCGGTCGTAGCGGCGGTTCCAGTAGACATGCGTCGCTCCGCATTCATGTGCGAGCGAAGGTATGACATCCGCCGCCTTGCCGCGCCGCAGCACGAGCCGCTGGCCCAGCTTGCGCAAATTTGCGTCGAGCGCCCGCAGCGACTGCGCGAGCCACCAGCGCGATGCGCCGCCATGCGCGCGCAGCCCGGCGCTGTCCTGGTCCAGCAGATAGAGGCAGGTGAGGGTGCCGGCTCTGGCAGCCGCTGTCAGTGCGGGGTGGTCGCCCAGCCGCAGATCGTCGCGAAACCAGACGATTGCGGAGAATGGGGCCGAGGATCGCCGATCGTCCGGCATCAGAGGCGCCGACTATTTGCCGAACTTGCCGGCAATCACCAGCTGGGTCTGGGTCACGATGGCCGCGAGCCTGCCGTCGCTGGCGCGGGTGATGCGGGTCTGCCAGACCATGGTGGTGCGGCCCTTGTGCAATGCAATGCACTCGGCGCGCGCGGTGTCGCCGACATTGATGGCGGCAAAGAAATTCGTCTTGCTTTCAATCGTGGCGGTGGTGGCCCCCTCGGGCAGATTGATGATGGTGGCCGCGCCTCCCAGGTCATCGGCAAGGGCCATGACGGCGCCACCATGCATGTTGCCGTTGCGGTTCCCGAGCTCCGGCCGCACCGGGAGTTCGGCCTCGATCCGGTCGGGCTCGGTGCGGATGATCCTGATATCGAGTAGCTGGGCGAACGGCGGCTGCTGGTCCTGGCGCATGGCGGTCCCGTGTGAACGCGGTCGGATCGCTTGCCATAACCGGGTGCCGGTGAAAAGCGATCAAAGTGCTGATCGGTGTGGTGAAACCCACCGGTCCAGTCGTGCGTATCTCACGATCGCCACGACACGGGGATCGCCATGAAACGCGCCATCATTCTCTATCTCGCGACGCTGATCGTCATGGTGCCGCTCGACTTCCTGTTCCTCGGGGTGCTGGCCAAGGACTTCTTCAAGGCCCAGGTCGGCCCGGCGCTGGGTGACGTCAACATCGTGCCGGCCGCGATTTTCTATCTGCTTTATCCGGTCGGAATGGTGATTTTCGTCAGCTATGCCGCGGGTTCGGACTGGCAGCACACGCTGCTCTATGGCGCGCTGTTCGGGCTGTTCTGCTACGCCACCTTCGACCTGACGGCACTGGCGCTGCTGAAAGGCTGGACCTGGCCCGCGACCCTGGTCGACATCGCCTGGGGGACGTTCGCGACTGCGACCTCCGCAACCTTGGGGCTGCTGATCGCCAACGCAATCCAGCGTCAGGCCTGAGGAACGCTGAAGCGCTCCAGCCAGGCATGCGCGAAAACCAGGTCCTGCTGTGTCAATGCGTGTCCCGCCGGCAGCAATTCCAGCGTCACGTCCGCGCCGGCTTCACCGAGCAATGCCGCAAAATAAGGCGGCCGGTCGGCGGGCACCAGAGGATCGTCCCTGCCGGAAAGGAGCAGCACCGGAACGCCGCTCAGATCGGGGAAAGGGCGCGGATCGAATGGCAGCGATGCCCGCATCAGCAGGGCGCCTGCGATCAGCGACGGATCGTACCGCATCAAACCCCAGCCGATATTGGCGCCGTTCGAAAAGCCGAGCAGGATCGGCGGGGCGAGCTTGTAGGCCTGACGCGCGCGCAGCACGAATTCGGCAAGCTCCGAAACGCGCGCATTGAAATCGTCGATGTCCCACGCCCCGTCGTCATTTCGGCGGAAGAACCGCAATCTGCCGTCTTCGAGAACCTTGCCGCGCGGCGAGAGCAGCGCCGAGCCCGGTGAAAGCATCTTGCCGAGCGGGAGCAGATCGTTCTCGTCGGCGCCGGTGCCATGCAGCAAAAGAAGCGGCGGACGCGAAGCCTCCGCCGCCGGAACAAAGCGGTGCATGAAGCCGAGATCGGGTGCCTGTGCCACGCGTCATGATTGCATGAGCGTAGCGCGATGCGAAGTCCGCTATTTCGGTTGCGGCACGATCCGGATATAGGGCTTCGGCGCCTTCCAGCCCTGCGGATAGGTCTTCTTCGCGTCATCGTCGGACACCGAGCCCGCGATGATCACATCCTCGCCCTGCTTCCACTGCGCGGGCGTGGCGACCTTGTGCTTGGCGGTGAGTTGCAGGGAATCGATCACCCGCAGCACCTCATCGAAGTTGCGTCCGGTGGTCATCGGATAGACTAGGATCAGCTTGACCTTCTTGTCGGGTCCGATCACGAACACATTGCGGACGGTCTGGTTGTCGGCCGCGGTGCGTTTCGTGGGATCGCCGGAAATGGCGGCGGGAAGCATGCCGTAGAGTTTCGACACGTTGAAGTCGGTATCGGCGATCATCGGATAATTCGGCTCGAACCCCTGCGTCTCCTTGATATCCTTGGCCCAGTCGGCATGACGGTCGACCGGGTCGACGGAGAGCCCGATGATCTTGACACCACGCTTGTCGAATTCCGGTTTGATGCGGGCCATATAGCCGAGTTCGGTGGTGCAGACCGGCGTGAAATCCTTCGGGTGTGAGAACAGCACCGCCCAGGAATCGCCGATCCAGTCATGAAAGCGAATTTTCCCCTGTGTGGTTTCGGCTTCGAAGTCGGGTGCGGTGTCGTTGATCGCGAGAGCCATGTTGCTCCTCCATGGGGTCGCGCCTCGAGGCGGGACGCGGCATTGGCTGGGCTCGATGAATGAGCGAGCGCCGAACGGCGCTGCCGGGTATATAAAGGCGCGGCGGAAAAAATTAAGGTCCGCATGTTCTGCTTTCCGCAGCGTGGAGAGACGATTTTTCCCCATGTCCGGCCGGTTGCGGCAAATTTCCTCTGCCCGCGCAGTTTGGCGGGAGCCGAGTAACGCATGGATATCGAGGATCTGCTCTCGCATTTTGCTGTGGCGCTCGGCATTGGTCTCCTGATCGGGATCGAGCGCGGCTGGCGCACGCGCGAGGAGAAGCCAGGAAGCCGCACAGCGGGCGTGCGCACCTTCACCATCATCGGACTTCTGGGCGGGACCACGGGGGTGCTTGCAGAGGCCGCGGGCAAGCCGCTGACCTTAACGGGCGGCCTGGTTATCGGAATCGCCTTCGCAGCCTTTGCTGTCACCTTCACCATGATGTGCCGCGACGAGAATCGCGCCGATGACAAATACTCGGCGACCACCGCGATTGCTGGCATGCTCACCTTCGCGCTCTCGGTCTATGCCATGATCGGCGACATGCGCGCTGCCGGCGCGGCTGCGGTCGCGACGGTCTGCGTGCTCGCGGCTCGAGAACCGCTGCATCAATGGCTGACCAAGATCGAAGAGCGCGAAATCCGCAGCGCACTTGTTCTGCTCGCCATGACCTTCATTGCACTGCCGATCGTCCCCGACGAGCCGATAGGCCCGTTCGGCGGTGTCAATCCGCGCGAAATCTGGCTGATCGCGATCGTCCTCGCGGGGGTGTCGTTTGCCGGCTACGTGGCAGTCAAGGTTCTGGGCTCGCAGCATGGCATCCTGCTGGCCGCTGCGGCCGGCGGGCTCGTTTCGTCGACCGCCGTCACCGCCTCGAATGCGCGCCGCGCCGCGGCGGGCGAGGGAACGCCGCGTCTCTTGGCGGCTGGGGTCGCGCTGGCGACCGCAGTCTCCTTCTCGCGGGTGATTGCGATCGTTGCGGCGCTGAAACCGGAACTGCTGTGGCTGATCGGGCCGGCCCTCGCCGCTGCAATCGTGGTCGCCGTAGGCTATGCGCTGGTCGCGGCCTATTGGCGTAGGAGCGATGCCGGGGAGGCGCAGACGGTCGAATTCAAGAACCCGTTCGGCTTCTGGTCCGTGCTGGGCTTTGCGGTCCTGCTGGCGGTGATCGTTCTGCTGGGGCGAGCGCTTGGCGAGAATCTGGGTGCGGCCGGCGCTATCGCCGGCGCGCTTGCGCTGGGGGTTGCCGACGTCGATGCGGTCACGGTCTCCATGTCGCGCCTGACGCCGCAGCCCCTGTCCCTTCATGAGGCCGCGCTCGCCATTCTCGCCGCAGTTGTGTCGAACAATGTCAGCAAAACCGGGATTGGGATCGTGGCCGGGCGAGGGGCCTTCGCCCTTGAGATCGCCGCCATGGCGTTCCTTTGCCTGGTGGCAGGGGCGGCTGCCTATTGGCTCGCGGCGCTGACGTTCCCGATCAATCTGAATTGACATTTTTGCTGCAGCGCCGAAAAGTCCCCGCAAGAGGGGGCTTTGGTCGCATGTTCAAGCGTATCCTGATCGCCAATCGTGGCGAGATTGCCTGCCGGATCATCAAGACCGCGCGCCGAATGGGCATTTCCACGGTCGCCGTCTATTCCGACGCCGACCGCGATGCCCTGCATGTTGAGATGGCGGATGAAGCGGTTCACATCGGACCTCCGCCGGCCGCCGAAAGCTATCTGCAGATCGAGAAGGTCATTGCCGCCTGCAAGGCGACCGGCGCCGAGGCCGTGCATCCGGGCTACGGCTTCCTGACCGAGCGCGAGGCCTTCCCCAAGGCCCTGGAGGCAAACGGCATCGTCTTTATCGGGCCGAACCCCACGGCCATTGCCGCAATGGGCGACAAGATCGAGTCAAAGAAGGCGGCCGCGGCCGCCAAGGTGTCGACCGTTCCGGGTTACCTCGGTGAGATCGCCGACGAGACGGAGGCGGTGAAGATCGCCAACCAGATCGGCTATCCGGTCATGATCAAGGCCTCCGCCGGCGGTGGCGGCAAGGGGATGCGGATCGCGTGGTCCGAATCCGAAGTCGCAGAGGGCTTCGCGCGCTCGAAATCCGAAGCCAAGTCATCGTTCGGCGACGACCGCATGTTCATCGAGAAATTCATCGTCGATCCGCGCCACATCGAAATTCAACTGCTTGGTGACAAGCACGGCAACATTGTCTATCTCGGCGAGCGCGAATGCTCGATCCAGCGCCGCAACCAGAAGGTCATCGAGGAAGCGCCATCGCCTTTGCTCGATGAGGCAACCCGAAAGAAGATGGGCGAGCAGGCAGTCGCACTGGCGAAGGCCGTGGGATACGACTCGGCCGGCACGGTGGAATTCGTCGCGGGCCAGGATCGCTCCTTCTTCTTTCTCGAAATGAATACGCGGCTGCAAGTCGAGCATCCGGTGACAGAACTCATCACCGGAATCGATCTCGTTGAGCAGATGATCCGCGTCGCCGCGGGAGAAGTCCTTTCGATCAAGCAGAGCGACGTGAAACTCACCGGCTGGGCGGTGGAGAGCCGCGTCTATGCCGAAGATCCGTATCGCGGCTTCCTGCCGTCGACCGGGCGGCTGGTGCGCTACCGTCCGCCCGCTGAATCGCAGAAGGACGGTATTACCGTTCGCAACGACACCGGCGTCTACGAGGGCGGGGAAATCTCGATTTTCTACGATCCCATGATCGCCAAGCTCGTGACTCACGGGCCGGATCGCGCCTCGGCGATCGATGCGCAGGCCGATGCGCTCGACGCATTCTATGTCGGTGGCATCCGCCACAACATCCCGTTCCTCTCGGCGCTCATGGCGCATCCGCGCTGGCGGTCGGGCAATCTGTCGACCGGCTTCATCGCCGAGGAATTTCCGGACGGCTTTCACGGCGTGCCGCCGGAAGGCGAGGTGGCGCACGTGCTTGCGGCGGTTGCGACTGCGGTCGACCATGTCCTTGGGGAGCGCAAGCGCCAGATTTCCGGACAGATGCGCCATCGCCTCGTGATCCGCGAACGCCAGCGCGCGGTGTGGCTGAACCAGACCGAATACAAGGTCGAAGTGACGCGCGCCAACGGTGCCATCGAGGTGGCGTTCCAGAATGGCCAGGCGCACACGCACATGCTGCAATCGGACTGGAAGCCGGGTGAGCCGGTATGGTCCGGCCTGGTCGACGGCAAGCCGGTGACGGTGCAGATCAGTGCGGTGCCGAATGGTTTCGATCTGGCGTTTCGCGGGGCACAGGCGCGCGCTTTCGTCTATACCGCGAGCGAAGCCGCCTATGCCCGCCTGATGCCGGTGAAGAAGGCCGCCGATACCGGCAAGTCGCTGTTGTGTCCGATGCCGGGCCTGGTCGTCTCCGTCGCAGTCGCAGAGGGGCAGGAGGTGAAGGTCGGCGAGACGCTCGCGGTGGTCGAGGCCATGAAGATGGAAAACGTGCTGCGCGCCGAGCGCGACGGAACCGTCAAGAAGATATACGCGAAAAAGGGTGACTCTCTTGCCGTCGACGCGGTCATCATGGAGTTTGCATAGGGGGAACTTCCGCGGCCCGTTTGCCGTTTCTCCGTAACCGACGCGGAGGCGATCATGACGAAACGCTCGAAACCCGGGCTCCAACACGACATGCCGGATCAACTGCGCCGGCGCGATCCGCGCCCCGACCGCCCGGACTCGCTTCCGGAGGTTGCCGGCGATGTGGCTCATGCCGGCATCAGCCCGGCGCCCGACGGCGACAATCCGCAACATCCGATCCATGACGAAGATGTCGAGGATTTGAGTCCGGAGGACTTCGAGGAGATGATCGACAAGGGTGGGACCCGTGCTGTCGATAAGGTGATCCCGAAATAGCGCTCGTGCGGTCTGTTGCTCCTGCATTGGCGTTCGCGCGCAAGCATGCGAGCATGAGCGCATGAATGTTCGCGAATCGCTCACACCATCCGGCGATCTGGAGCAGGGGCCCTATGCGCTTGCGCTGGCCGGCCTCCTTTTTGGTGCCATTCTCTCGAACATTCTCAGTGCGCCTGCGATCACGACAGGCTTCGGGCTTTGGCCATTCATCGTGACTCAGCTGGTGCTGCTGTGGTTGTGGTACGTGCTGACGGCGAAACGGCTGCGCAATGCCGAACGTAGCGTGCTGGGCGTGACCGCGGTGGCGCTGATCGCACTGATCGCAATCGTGCTGCTTTTCGTGATCCTGCAGTTGCAGGCCGGCGAAGCCAACCCCAGTCTTGCCGGGCCGTGGCTGCCGGCGTCGATCGGCGTCCTGCTCTATCCGTTGGTGTTTCTGCTCAATGTCGTGACCGGGCCGGCGGCCAATCCGCAGGATTCCACGATCGCGGTGCTGTCGCTGTTTGCGCTGGCGCCGCTCCTGCTCATGATCTGGTATTCGGCCTGGGCGGCTATGCAACCGTCCGAATTGCACGCGACCGAGTAGGGATGCTGTATTTTGCCTATGGCTCGAACATGAGCCGCGGGCCGATGCGGCAGCGCTGCCCCACTGCCAGCGAAACAGGTTTGGCGGTTCTGCTCGACCATCGCTTCGCGATCATGGCGAATGGCTATGCGACGGTGGTTCCGGAGGCCGGTGCGGACGTGCACGGAATCCTGTGGCGCATCGGTCCGCGCGATCTCGCTGCACTTGACGCTTATGAGAATGTAGCGGGCGGCCTCTATCGGAAAGCCATGCTCCCTCTTCGGAAGGGAACGACGATTGTGCAGGCGCTGGTCTATCTCGGCAACGACAAGCGGGAAGGGCGTCCGCGCCCGGGTTACATGGCGCTGGTGATCGAGGCCGCGCGCGGCTGCGGATTGCCGGACGATTACATCGCCGGCCTGGCGCGCTGGTCGCCGGGGAGGAGGGGATGAGCGAGCGCGTCATCCGGCGTGTGATCGTGCATGGCCGCGTGCAGGGTGTCGGTTATCGCGACTGGACACGGCATGTTGCGCGCGCTCGCGGCATCGAAGGCTGGGTGCGCAACCGAAACGACGGGAGCGTGGAGGCAGTTTTTGCGGGAACCGGCGCGGGCGTCTCGGACATGATCGGCGCGTGCCGGAAGGGCCCGCCGAGCGCTGTGGTGACTGACATCGAGGAGCACGACGCGGTCGTGTCAGATCTCGATTTGCGCCGCGGCACGGAGCGTTTCAGCGTGATCGCCACCGTGTAGCGCGCCGAATAGCGGCTCGAATTCCGTCTTCAGCGCGGCGTCGAGATCGGCCATCGCCATCGGCAGGCCGAGATCCACCAGGCTCGTTACGCCATAGCGCTGCTCGCGCACCCCGCACGGCACGATCCCGGAAAAATGCGACAGGTCCGGTTCCACATTGATGGCGAGGCCGTGCAGCGACACCCAGCTTTTCAGACGAATCCCGATGGCGGCGATTTTGTCCTCGTGTCCAGGACCCTTGTCCGGCCGGCGCACCCAGACCCCGACACGGTCGTCACGACGCTCGCCGATGACATTAAAATGCAGCAGGGCCCGGATGATCCATTCCTCCAGCGTTGCGACATAGGCCCGTACGTCCTGACGGCGTCGCTTGAGGTCGAGCATGAGATAGACAACGCGCTGCCCGGGACCGTGGTAGGTCATCTGGCCGCCACGGCCGGTCTGATGAACCGGGAAACGGACATCCAGCAGGTCCGCGCCGCCAGCGCTCGTTCCGGCGGTGTAGAGCGGCGGGTGTTCGACCAGCCAGACCAGTTCGCTGGCACGGCCGGCCGCGATGTCTGCGACCCGCGCGTCCATTACGGTCAAAGCCGCGTCATAGGTCAGTAATCCGCGTTCTACCCGCCATTCCGCGGGCGGACTGCCGGGGCGGGCCGCGAGGCCGTTTGCGAGGGGACTGCGCGCGTTAACCATCGATTCACCATAGCATGGTGACGTGTCAGGACCGATCCGGCGTCCCGGTCGGCCCCGGAAGGACATAGCCACGTGCCCACCCTCGACAAGGTCTCGCTCGATATTTCGGTTGTTCTCGGCACCTGCCTCATGCCGGTTCATCAGGTGCTCCGGCTCGGCCGCGGCGCCATCATCGAGCTTGATGCATCGGAGGACGACGACGTCAGGATTCTCGCCAATAATCTGCCGGTTGCCGAGGGCAACGTGGTGGTCAGCGGGAACCGGATTGCGGTCGAGGTCAAGCGGCTGCTGCCGAAATCGCCCGATATGCGGTGAAAAGGCCGGGTCCGGAGCCGGTTTCGGCGGCGTCTCGTGGCGTTTGCGAAGGCTATTGCGGCTCTTGTCGCTCGGATATCGATTTGTTACATGCTGCCCGACCTCACGCCGGGTGAACCGGCGCCTTGCCCAAAACGCGGCCGTGGCGGAATTGGTAGACGCACTGCCTTGAGGTGGCAGCGGGTAACACCGTGGAGGTTCGAGTCCTCTCGGCCGCACCAATCTGGCTCGGCTAACAGGCGAGGACGATGGCTCTCGCCCGGCGCTATTGCACGACAGATTCGCGCTCTCGGATGTTTGCGCCGCAATCGCTTCTTGGCCTGGACACCCAAGCCAGGGGGAATTGTCTTTGTGAAGATCTCGGAAACGCAGCAGCGGGCGCGAGCACCTAGCCTGAGGTGCCGGCCGGCAACACCGTGGGCGTTCCAGCGCTCTTGACCGTATGATCCGGGAATCGATGCTCTGTCTGAGCGGGACCGGATGTCTGCACCGGATGGACCGGGTTTGCGCTCGCCACCCGATCCAGCACCGGAACAAGCCGCGGATGCAGGTGCGCATCGCGGCTCTTGAGGAAATTGATCAGCACCATCTCGTTCTCGTGCAGGTGGCCGCCGCGGCCGATGCGGTTGGCGGCCCACAGGATTTCGTCGTCGCTTGCGCGCGCCCTGGACCAGCGATCCGCGGATGCAGCATCACCGGCCGGCTCCTGGTAGGCGTCCCAGACCGCTTCCAGTCCGCCAGAGACCATCCGTCCCATGAAGTCCGCCACACCGGCGGGCGGCGCGTTGAGCCAGGCTTCGCGCCGCAATGCTTCCTGCCGGGTGGGCACCTGATACCCTGATCCCGCCATCAGGAAATTCGCCAGCGCCTTCACAAACAGGTCGGACCAGGAGGGATCGTTGAGCGAATGCTCGGTTTCGTCGTTGATGTCGAACAGGACCTCAGCTTCCGGCAGGGTGACCGCGATGTTGCCGTCGCCGCCGAACGCATACAGGATGCGCCGGACCAACTCGGTCTCGTGATCTTCCACCGTGCCGACATTGCATTTTCGCCGGGCGCCGACCGGACCTGCGCCGGTAACGACCCCGATCTTCACCTGCTCGAGCGCAAAGCGCACGAGGGCGACCGGGCTTTTCTGCGCGCGTTCGAGCACCTTGATCAGCAGTTCCAGCTCGCAGTCGGTGTCGACATGCCCCGAGCGCGCGATCCGGTGCATCAGCCAAGCGGCATTGTCCTCGGAGACATAACCGGAGGGCTGCGCCTGGCTGACGACGTAGTCGGTCAGCGCTTCAATGAAAAAGCCGGACCATGCGGCTTCGGCCTTGCCGCGCAGCCGATCGTTCAGCATGAAGGCCAGTTCCGCATCGGCCTCGGTGACGACGCCCTTCATGAATACGCGCCGGCGCAGCGCCAATACATCGTCCACCGTGATGGCGTCGCGCGCCAGGATGGATTGAACGTGTTCGCTGTCGGGCATCGGCCGCATCCGCGTATTGCTTGTCGGCCGATTGTCTCCGCTTTGAATTGAGTTTCGACTAAGGTTGAAGGTAAACGGATTGCGCGTTTCCTTCAAAGAAATGCATCCGGTTCGGTAACGGTTCCGCAAGCCTGCTGTTGTCACTGACCGCGGCGGCGCATACAAGCTGCGCGACCGCGCCAGGGCGCGTGACGTTGCAGGCACGATATGGTCGAGCGGGACGCGCAGGCGAGGGAACGGGATCATGCCGACACGCGCGCGACCGATGACGACTTCCGCGATGAAAGCGGCGCGATTCGGGCCGACTATCTCGAACGCGTCACGGATGCGATCCGCCATCACGACAGTGCGGTGCTGCGCAACGTCGTCGGCGAATTGCACGAGGCCGATACCGGCGACCTGATCGAGGCGCTTGATGCGGATCTGCGGCCGCAACTGATCGAGTTGATGGGCAAGGATTTCGACTTTTCGGCACTGACCGAGGTCGATGACACGGTCCGCGGTGAAATTCTCGAGGAACTGAAGCCCGAAACCGTCGCGGAGGGCGTGCGCGAGCTCGATTCCGACGACGCCGTCTACATCCTGGAAGACCTCGACCGACAGGAACAGGTTGAGATTCTGAGCCAGCTGCCCGCCGGTGAGCGGATCGCGCTGGAACGCAGTCTGCTCTACCCGCAAGAATCCGCCGGTCGGCGGATGCAGACCGAATTCATCGCCGTGCCGCCCGACTGGAATGTCGGGCAGGCGATCGACTATATGCGCGAAACCGTCGATCTGCCGGATCGCTTCTACGAGCTCTATATCACCGATGCGGTGGGCAAGTTCCTCGGCGCCGTGGCTTTGGACCGTTTGCTCCGCACAAAGCGCCCGGTTCCGGTTATCGAGCTGATGGACGAGGACCGCCGCAGGGTGCGGGCGACCGACGATCAGGAGGAGGTGGCCCGGCAATTCGAGCGCTACAACCTCGTTGCCGCTCCGGTGGTCGATGAGGACGACCGGCTGGTCGGCGTGATCACCTTCGACGACATTGTCGACGTGATCGAGCAGGAAGCCGAGGAGGACATCAAGGCGCTCGGCGGCGTCAGCGCCTATGAAGAGCTGTCCGATTCGGTCTGGGATATCGTCAAGGCGCGCTTTCCGTGGCTTCTTGCCAATCTCGGCTGCGCGCTGCTGGCCGCCTGGGTGATCGGACAATTCTCGTCCTCGATCGAGAAGATGGTGGCGCTTGCGGTGCTGATGCCGATCGTTGCCTCGATGGGCGGCAATGCCGGAACCCAGACGATGACGGTTGCGGTGCGCGCGCTGGCGACGCGCGAATTGTCGGACGCCAATGCATGGCGCGTGGTGCGCCGCGAGCTGCTGGTCGGCATCATGAACGGCATCGGGTTTGCCATCATCATGGGTGCGGTGGCGGCGGCCTGGTTCAGCATCACCGATCTGTTTCTGGTGATGGGCCTCGCGATGCTCACCGTGCTGGCGGCGGCCGCGCTGGGTGGCATCGTGATCCCGATCCTGCTGACGAAGCTCGGCGTAGACCCGGCGGTGTCGTCCGGTCCGTTTGTAACGACGATCACCGACGTGGTCGGCTTCTTCGCGTTTCTCGGAATTGCGACAATCTGGTTCGGGCTTGGATAGCTATCGGGGCGCCGCCAGCAATACATCGAGCGCGAGCGCGGTATCGGCAGCCCGAACCGACATTGGATCGAGCAGGCTCTGCCCGAACAGAAACGAATAGACCATGACGGCGCGGGCGGCGGCTTCGCGCTTCGGCCAGCCGAGCCGCTCGAACAACACAGCGACAAGCCGCAAGCGCTCGGAATCTACCGACCGCACCGCGGAAGCCGCTGCTTCATCGTTGCGTGCCATCGCCCGGATCGCAAGCTCGATCGCAAGTCCGCGGGCATTGCCTCTCCGCGTGTAGAGATCGGCCAGCCGGCGGAGCGCGAGCGCGGGATCGCCGTCAGGCGGCGCCTGCTGGCGGATTGCAGAAATGCGGCCGCTGGCCCAGTGCGAAAGCATCGAGTCGATCAGGGCGCGACGATCGGCAAAGTGCCAGTAGAAGCTTCCCTTGGTCACGGCGAGTGCCTTGGCCAGCGGTTCGACCCGCACCGCGTCAATTCCGTGGGTCGCAAGCGCATCGAGCGCGGTTGCGACCCAGGCTGCTGCATCCAGCGGGCCCGCGCGCGGGCTGGCCTTCGCCACGGCGATTTTGGTGCGGCTCACCAGACTTGACTCCATCCATACGGTACCGTATTGAAACATACGGGTCCGTATGGGTCAAGCGAGGTGACCGGGATGAGCGCGTTCAAGCCCCGCAACAAGCACTGGGAAGCCCGCGTGCGCGAGAGCTTTGCGCGGCAGGCCTTCATGACATTGATCGGCGGCGAGATCGCATCCCTGTCGCCCGGTGCCTGCGCCGTGGCGCTCAGGGCACGGCCGGACCTCTGCCAGCAGCGAGGGTTTCTGCATGGCGGCGTGACCACGGCGCTGGCCGATACCGCAGCGGGCTTCTCTGCCTATTCGCTGATGCCGGAAGGCTCGGCGCCGCTGACGGTCGAATTGAAAATCAATCTGATGTCGCCCGCGATCGGCGATCGCTTTGTTGCCAAGGGCAGGGTGCTGCGCGCGGGCCGGACCCTGACGATCGTCGAGGTCGATGTGGACGCGGAGAGCGGTGCGCAATCAAAGTTGATCGCGCGCATGCTCGCGACCATGATCTGTCTGGAGAACACGTCCGACGCGCCGGCAGAAGCGGGCGGTTGATATTTCGCGCAGGAGGATGCGCCATGATCTCGAATACCTGGACCGGATTCGATTTCGGCCTCGGCGAGGATGTCGACATGCTGCGCGACAGCGTGCGCCGCTTCTCGCAACAGAAGATTGCGCCGCGTGCCGAGGAGATCGACCGCAAGAACGAATTTCCGCGCGATCTGTGGCCGAAACTCGGCGACCTTGGGTTGCTCGGCATCACGGTTGAGGAAAAATGGGGCGGGTCGGGGCTCGGCTATCTCGAGCATTGCGTGGCGATGGAGGAAATTTCGCGCGCCTCGGGCTCGATCGGACTCTCCTACGGGGCGCACTCCAACCTGTGCGTGAACCAAATCCGCAGGAATGGCAGTGCCGACCAGAAGAAGCGCTACCTGCCGAAACTCATCTCCGGCGCACATGTGGGTGCTCTCGCCATGTCGGAACCGGGCTCGGGATCGGATGTGGTGTCGATGCGCACTCGCGCGGACAAGAAGGGCAGCAAGTACATCCTCAACGGCTCCAAGATGTGGATCACCAATGGTCCGCTGGCCGACACCATCGTGGTCTATGCCAAGACCGACGCCACGGCCGGGCAACGCGGGATCACCGCGTTCCTCGTTGAGAAGAAGTTCAAGGGCTTCTCTACCGCCCAGAAGCTCGACAAGCTCGGCATGCGCGGCTCCGATACCGGCGAGATCGTGTTTCAGGACTGCGAGGTGCCGGAAGAGAATGTGCTCGGCGCCGTCGGCAACGGCGTCAACATCCTGATGTCGGGCCTCGATTACGAACGCGTCGTGCTCGCCGCGGGACCGCTCGGGCTGATGCAGGCCGCAATCGATCTGGTCATTCCCTATATCCACGACCGCAAGCAGTTCGGCCAGTCGATCGGCCGCTTCCAGCTCATGCAGGCCAAGATCGCCGACATGTATGTCGGCATGAATGCGGCCAAGGCTTACGTGTATGCTGTGGCGAAGGCCTGCGACGAGGGCCGCACCACGCGCGAGGATGCGGCAGGCGCGATCCTGTTTGCATCCGAGCGCGCTACCCAGATGGCGCTTGAGTCAATCCAGGCACTCGGGGGCAACGGCTATATCAACGAATTTCCGGCCGGCCGGCTGTTGCGCGATGCCAAGCTCTACGAAATCGGAGCGGGGACCAGCGAGATCCGGCGCATGCTGATCGGGCGTGAAATATTCGAGAAGACCAGGTAATCAAAGTCACGACCGATCCATTCGGCACCCGCGACAATCGCTCGAGTCCAATGAAGATCGTCGTGGTCGGATCGACACCGGGCGTGGCATTTCACAAAGTTCAGAAAGTCGATGTCCTGTGCCATTCGGAACGCCGCGTGCTTTGCGACCGGAAAACATCGGGTGCGATGTCTCTGCGGTCGTGATCGAAGGATGCGAGTGCCGAAGACTCGCGCGCATGACGAATTCGGACCGTCGGCCGATGGCGCAGCGTTAACAGTTCATTGAACGATTGCGACGATCATCGGCGTATGAATCGAAAGCCCGATCTGAGACTGCGTCTCAAGGCCGACGGCCGCATCGTGGAAGTTCTGCCCGACGGCAGCGAACGTACGGTGTCTGACCGGAGTCACTTTCCGCAATTCGTAACCCCTGCTTCGCCAGCCCCGGCGGGAGGCGATGCGGCCTATGCCCGCGCCATTCGCTCCGCGGCCCGAATGACCCAGGCCGAGTTTGCCGCCCGCATCGGGGTGCCGGTGGAGACGGTGCGAAACTGGGAGCAGGGCAAGCGCTCGCCCCGCGGCCCTGCGCGAGCGCTTCTGCGCATGATCGAGGGCGCGCCCAGTGTCGCCTTTGAACTGCTCGCAAAGAAGCACTAGCGAATCTTTGTCAATCCCGGACCGGGCCTACTGATCGGCCTCGGACCACTCCATCGGCGCGATCCGTCGCGACCGTGCTCGGCCGGAAGGACTTATCCCGGGTGGTCCGCGCCACGCTTGGCAGGGGCGCTCCGGCACGGCATTCTCCCGCGCGATTGATGCAGGGGGCGTGCGGCATGGTTCCAATTGTCGAAGTCAAGGGTGCGCGGATTCCGGCCATCGGGCTCGGGACCATGACGCTTAAGGGTGATGTGTGCGTCGAGGCGGTAAATGCGGCCCTGAAAATGGGATACCGGCATCTCGACACCGCTGTTTTCTATGGCAACGAGGCTGAAGTCGGGGAGGGGATCCGTAAGTCGGGCGTCTCCCGCGATGAGATTTTCCTGACTACCAAGGTCCCGCACAGCGACCTCGCTCCAGGCGATTTCGAGGCCTCGGTCGAGGGCAGCCTGAAGCGGCTCGGCCTGCCGCATGTGGACCTGCTGCTGATTCACTGGCCGAATCCCGACATTCCGCCGCCGGTCTATATCCCGGCGTTGTGCAAGGCCAAGCGCAGTGGCCAAACCCGCCATATTGGTGTCGCCAACTTCACCATTTCCCTGCTGGAAGAGGCCGAGGCGCTGGCCGACGAGCCGATCGTCAACAACCAGATCGAGACGCATCCCTTCGTCGACCATCGCACCATCCTCGCTTATTGCAAGGGCCGTGGCATCTCGGTTACCGGCTATTGCCCGCTCGGCCGAGGACGCATCCCCGGGAATGCGGTTCTGGAGCGCATCGCCAAGACCCACGGCAAGACCGAGGCGCAGATTGCCTTGCGTTTTCTCGTGCAGGAGGGGGTGGTCCCCATTCCGCGCACGGCCACGCCCGAAAAACTCAAGGCCAATCTCGACATATTCGGTTTCATGCTGGCCGATTCCGAGATGACGGATATTCGCAGGCTTGCTGAGCCGGAAGGCCGGATCGTCAAGCCGCCGCAATCGCCGAAATGGGACAGCTGATATCGGATGCAATATCTCGACGCCAAGGGCGCGCATCTCCCGATTCTCGGGCTCGGGACTTGGCAGTTGACCGGGCGCGAGTGCTCCCGGATTGTCGAGCAGGCAATCGGGCTGGGCTACCGGCATTTCGACACCGCGCAGATGTACGGCAATGAGCGCGAAGTCGGTGACGGGATCCGCGCGTCCGGCCTCAAGCGCGAGGAGTTGTTCGTCGTCACCAAGGTATCGCCCGACAACCTGGCGCCCAAGCTGCTTGCGCGCTCGGTGCGCGATTCGATCGCGGCGCTGCGGCTCGGAGAGCTCGACCTGCTGCTGCTGCATTGGCCGAACAAGGGAATACCGCTTGCCGAGACCATCGACGCTCTGGTCGGCGTCAAGCGCGACGGCCTCGTGCGCAATATCGGCGTGTCGAATTACACGGTTGCGCTGATCGAGGAAGCAAGCCGGCTTTCCGGTGATCGCCTCGTCTGCAATCAGTTCGAGTATCATCCTTATCTCGATCAAGCCAAGCTGCTTGCGGCATGCCGGGCACATGGCATGGCGGCGGTTGCCTATTCTCCAATCGCGAAAGGAAGCACGAAGAGCGACTCCGTGCTGACGCGGATCGGCAACGCGCATGGCAAGACCGGCGCGCAGGTTTCGCTGCGCTGGCTGATCCAGCAGGGTGTTGGGGCGATACCGCGCACCAGCCGGCTCGAACGGCTCGCCGAGAATATCGCGATCTTCGACTTCGCATTGACCGAAGCGCAGATGCAGGAGATCGCGCGGCTGGCCCGGCCCGGCGGCCGCCTCGTGGACTGGGCCTGGTCGCCGCGATGGGACTAGACACGGAAACGGCGCTGGTTCTGTTTTCCGGCGGCCAGGATTCCACCGTCTGCCTGGCCTGGGCATTGCAGCGCTTCGCGTCAGTGGAAACCGTAGGATTTGGTTACGGCCAGCGCCACGCGGTGGAGCTTAGCGTGCGGCCCGCGATCCGCGAGCGCCTGCGCGCGCTCGATCCGACATGGGCTGCGCGGCTGGGCGACGACCATGTCTTGGACCTCTCGGTTCTGGGACGGATGTCCGAGACTGCGCTCACGCGCGACGTCGGGATCGCGATGGCCGCAGATGGCTTGCCCACCACCTTTGTGCCGGGGCGCAACCTCATCTTTCTCACATTTGCCGCGGCACTCGCCTACAGGCGAGGGGCGAAGCACCTGGTCGCGGGCATGTGCGAGACCGACTATTCCGGCTATCCAGATTGTCGCGACGACACTCTCAAGGCCATGCAGGTCGCACTGACCCTTGGCATGGACCGCCGATTCGTGGTGCATACACCGCTGATGTGGATCGACAAGGCGGCAACTTTTGCGCTGGCGCAGGAACTCGGCGGAGCCGCGCTGCTGGATGCGGTTATCGAACTGAGTCATAGCTGCTATCTCGGCGACCGATCGCGGCGTCACGACTGGGGCCATGGCTGCGGCGAATGTCCGGCATGCCGTCTGCGGTCGGCGGGCTACGAAAAATGGGAACAGGAATATCGACGGCCATGACGAACGAAACACGGCGCTGGATTGAGGGCTCGGTATTCTTCCTCCTGTTCTGCCTGACCATTCCGGTGGCCAACTGGATGATCACCAATGTCGGCAGCGTCTGCACGCCCCACGGACCTTGCCTTGTTCCGGTGGCGCCGGGTCTGATGGCGCCTTCGGGCGTTCTGATGGTCGGGATTGCGCTGGTGTTGCGCGATCTGGTTCAGCGGCGACTTGGTCTTGGCGCGGCGGTCGCCGCCATTCTGATCGGCGCGGGCATTTCCGGCCTGATTGCACCGCTCGCGCTCGTGATGGCATCGGCGACCGCCTATCTCATTTCCGAATTTGCCGACCTCGCTGTCTACACGCCATTGCAGGAGCGGCGATTCGTGACCGCGGTGATTGTGTCGAGCTTCGTCGGTCTGGTGGTGGATTCCGTCGTGTTTCTGTGGCTCGCATTCGGCTCGCTGGAATTCCTTGCAGGACAGGTCGTCGGCAAGGCCTGGATGGTGCTCCTGTCGGTTCCGTTCATCCTGTATCTGCGCCGTCGCGACGAGGATTTGAATCTTGGTGCGGCCTGACCGCAATCGGGGGATGATCGATGGGCGCGCTGGACGATCTGCGCAAGGTTACGACCGGAACCATTACGACGATGCTGCTCAAACGCGGCATCCGTCACAGCTGGATGACCGGACCGATGCCGCTCGTCCCCGGCGGCAATCGCGTCGTCGGCCCGGCCTTCACGCTGCGCTTCGTTCCCGTTCGCGAGGATCTCGCGACACCGGAAAGCTGGGGCAAGCCGATCTCGACCCGTGCCGCGATCGAAGACATGCCGGAAGGCTGCATCGCGATTGCCGATGCCATGGGCGTTCGGAATGCTGGCGTTTTCGGCGACATTCTTTGCATGCGGATGGTGAAGCGCGGCGCGCAGGCGCTGATCACCGATGGTGTGATGCGCGACAAGGCCGGCATCCTGAAAACCGGGCTGCCGATCTGGTGCTCCGGAATTGCGGCACCCGCATCGGTGAACGGGCTGACATTCGTCGGCTGGAACGAGCCCATCGCCTGCGGCGGCTGTGCGATCTTTCCCAATGACATCATCGTCGCCGATGAAGACGGCGCTGTCGTGATCCCGCAAGCACTGGTCGAGCCAATCGCAAGGGAAGGCCTTGAGCACGAAGAATATGAAGGCTGGGTCGTGCGCGAGGTGGAGAAGGGCGCGAAACTTCCCGGGCTCTATCCGATGAACGACGAGACCCGGAAGCGCTACGAGGCGGAGCGCAACAAAAAGTAGCGGCAGCCTGACGGCGTCGGCCGACGAGAGAGCAGCATGTTCGGCCTGTCCAAGGTCCTTGGCTTCTTCGCATTGCCGTCCAATCTGCTGATCGCACTCGCGCTCATCGGCATCCTTCTGATGCGCACCCGCTTTCGCCGCTTCGGGCAGGGGCTCGCGATCGGTGCCGTGCTGTTGCTCGCGGTGATCGGAATCGCACCGGTAGGCAACGCGCTGATGCTGCCGCTCGAGCAGCGCTTTCCGAAATGGGACCCGATGGGCGGGGAACCGCACGGCATCGTGGTGCTTGGCGGCGCGGTATCGCCGGACGTCTCGGCCGCCCGCAACGAGATCGCATTGAACGAGGCGGCCGAGCGCATGACCGCGGTGGCGAAGCTTGCACGCCAATACCCGTCAGCACGCATCGTGTTCAGCGGTGGCAGCGGGCGGCTGTTTGGTGGGGCGAGCGAGGCGGATTACGCCATCGGTCTGCTAGAAAGCTTCGGCATTCCGCGCCAGCGCATCCTGCTCGAAGGCCGCGCCCGCAATACCATGGAAAACGCGACCTTCACCGCCGCGCTGGTGGATCCGAAGCCGGGGCAACGCTGGCTTCTGGTCACCTCGGCCCACCACATGCCGCGTTCGGTCGGCGTCTTCAGGAAGGCAGGATTTCCGGTCGAGGCCCACCCGGTCGATTTCCGCACCCGCGGCGCCGCGGACCTGACCAGACCGTTCGGCTCCCTTGCAGCCGGTCTCGCACGCACCGATGCGGCGATGCATGAATGGGCCGGGCTGGTGTTCTACCGGCTGACCGGGCGGACCGACGAATTGTTCCCGGGACCTGTCCCGGGCGGAAGTTGAACCCTCGCAAACGATGCCGTGCTTAACCGGCTGTTACGGTTACCAAATCGAAAACATTTGGTCGCATGATGGGCATCCGTCGGAGCGGAGGGCTCATGTGATGCGGATCGAGACGAGGGTCATACCGGTCGAGGGAATAGCGAAGGTACCGGATATCGCCGAGGACTTTGAGGACGGAGAGGCGCGGCGGCAGCGCGAGGAGATGTGGCTTCTGAACATCGCAACGGCGCTTGCGGTGATGCTCGTGTCGTGTGCCTGGATCGCGATTGCGCTTGACTGATCATTCCGCGGTCATCGCGGCGCTGGCATCGGACACGAATTGCCGGCTCCAGATGACGACGACGATCGCCGTCGTGGTCGCGAACAGCAGCCAGGGCGAGACGAACCATCCAAGATAGCCGAGCGCAAAGAAAAATGCGCGCTGCCCGCGGTTGAAATGCCGGCCGGCCGACTCGCAGATTTTTCCGGTGCGAAGCGCGTGACGCTTTGCCGACGGGGCGTCGCGATCGGAGGATGCCGGCATCGCGCCGATCATGATCGCAACGTAGTTGTAGAGCCGGTAGGACCACGCGAATTTGAAGAAGGCATAGACGAAGATCACGGCAAGCCCGATGGTCTTGATCTCCCACATCATGCGGGTCGTTGGCTCGCCGAATGGGAGCGTGGATACAATGGTGATCAGGTCATCGGTTGAACGCAAAATGGTCAGGGTCCCTCCGACCGCGATCAGGGAGGTCGAGGCAAAGAAAGCGGTGCCGTTCTGTAGCGACGCCATGATCTGGGCATCGACCATGCGCATGTCACGCCGGAGCATCTCCTGCATCCAGCCATCGCGATAGCCGTCCATGCGGGCATTCAGGCTGGCACGCCCATGCGGTGTCCATTCCAGTACGACCGCGTAGCCGAGCCAGCAAATCAGGAAAAATCCTAGTGCGAACAGATCTGGAAGGGTGAACAGGGGCATGGCTGGGTTGGGAACTGGCCTTGAGAGTCGCCATCGTCATCAATTGTCGCAGGGACGCAATTGCAACCTCTAATTGTGTCGGCAGCGAGCACGATACATTAGACTAAAGTCGTACTGCTGTGCGCGTGGCGCCCGGCGTTTTTGCGGGGCGCTCCAAAGCAAATGAGGAGATGCCCATGGCACAAGATCATACCCAGCAACCCCAGGAGTCGATGTTGTCCACGGTGCTGTGGACGATTGGTGCTCTCGTTGTCGTTGTGCTGGTTGCGGTTTACGCTGCAATGTAAACCCGATCGCGCTACAGCCTGTGCGGCGCGGCATTGTCCGCGCCGCTTTTGTTTGCCTCGGGCCGCATTGGCCAGTCCAGAAAGTTCGAAGGAGCAATAGCAGCGGCATGTCCCAGTCCATCACGACGAGCGTTCGGTCCTTGGTCGAGGCGGCCGAAAAGCAGATTGAGAATCTTACCGTTCAGCAGGCGATCGGGCTGCATGGCCGCGACGATGTCGTGCTCGTGGACATCCGCGACATTCGAGAATTGCAGCGCGACGGCC
The DNA here is from genome assembly GCF_050250235.1 of Pseudorhodoplanes sp. Lineage (GTDB taxonomy): Bacteria > Pseudomonadota > Alphaproteobacteria > Rhizobiales > Xanthobacteraceae > Pseudorhodoplanes. The sequence goes on along the minus strand of NZ_JBFWPA010000007.1, from coordinate 25,322 downwards.
GCGTGCCCGGCGCGTTTCATTGTCCGCGCGGCATGCTTGAATTCTGGATCGATCCGGAGAGCCCGTACCACAAGCCGGCTTTTGCGCAGGACCGCAAGTATGTGTTCTTCTGTGCCGGCGGCATGCGTTCAGCGCTCGCTGCGCACACCGCACAGAGCATGGGACTGAAGCCGGTGGCGCATATCAGGGGCGGTTTCGGAGCCTGGAAGAAGGCCGGCGGCCCGGTTGAAGAGCCCGCCGCGAAACCGTGACAATCCCGTTCTTCCATTTCGGCGCCTGATCGACGCGATCATTTTTATTCGCTTGCGCCTGGGACGCGGCGTCGACATGGAAGCGGGAGGGGGATCCGCATGACTCTCAAACTCGTTCTAGGCAACAAGAATTATTCGTCCTGGTCGCTGCGGCCCTGGATTGCGATGCGCCAGATCGGGCTCGAGTTCGACGAGGAGGTGATCCCACTCTACGAGCAGGGCAGCCGCGAACGCGTCCTGAGATATTCGCCGACGGGGAAGGTCCCTGTCCTGATCGACGGCGACTCCACGATATGGGAATCGCTTGCGATCCTCGATCATCTCGCCGACCGCTTTCCGGCGGCGCAGCTCTGGCCGGCCGATCCGAAGGCGCGTGCGCATGCGCGTGCGGTCTCGGCGGAGATGCATGCGGGGTTCGCGGCGTTGCGCAAGCATTGTCCGATGAACATGCGCCGCGTTGGGAAGCCGCGCGACCTCACGGCGGACGTCGTCGCCGATGTGCGCAGGATCGATGACATCTGGACCGGCTGCCGCGAGCGGTTCGGGCAGGGCGGTCCGTTCCTGTTCGGACGGTTCAGCGCCGCCGATGCGATGTATGCGCCGGTAGTCTCGCGCTTTTCGAGCTACGCGATCGGGGTCGGCGCGGCGAGCGAAGCCTATATGGCGGCGATGATGGCGCTGTCCGCCTGGGAGGAATGGCGCCGCGACGGCGTCGCCGAGCCTTGGATCATGCCCGGCAACGAACTCGACTGAGGTTCCGGCGGAACCGTTGTGGCCGCGTTGCGTTTTCGTATTCGTTACCAACGTGAACGGTCCGATGTCCGCTGCTGGCCTGCTCCGCACGAACAGAAATGTCTGGCGCGTGGAGCGTGCCGGCCGCGCCGCCGTGCTGATTGACGGGGGCGCCTATTTCGGTGCTCTGCGCGAAAGTCTGCTCCGCGCGCGGCATTGTGTTTACATCGCTGGCTGGGATATCGACAGCCGCATGCGGTTGGTGGGGCCGACGGGAACCGCCGATGACGGCTTCCCCGAAACCCTCGCCGAATTTCTCTCGGCGCTTGCCGCCCGTCGTCCGGAACTGACGATCCATCTGCTATTGTGGGACTTCTCGGTCCTCTACGCGCTTGAGCGCGAAATCTTTCCGGCCTTGTCGCTGAACTGGAAAACGCCGGATCAGATCCGGTTCTGCCTCGACGACCACCTGCCGCTCGGCTGCTCGCAGCACCAGAAGATCGTGGTGGTGGATGATGCGGTTGCCTATTGCGGCGGTCTCGATCTTACCATCCGTCGATGGGATATTCCGGGACATGACCTCGAGAACCGGTGGCGACACGATCCCTCCGGGAATAGCTACCGGCCCTTTCACGACGTACAGGCCCTGGTCGACGGGGAGGCTGCACGCGCGCTGGGCGATCTCGTGCGCGAGCGATGGCGGCGCGCACGCTGCGCAGAGCCGGAAATTCCGCCCGCCATCTCCGATTGCTGGCCGGACCGTGTTGCCGCCGATTTCACCGAGATCGATGTCGGGATCGCGCGCACCGAGCCCCGGGGTGACGGTCCCGAGGAAATCCGCGAGGTCGAGCGGTTGTTTTTCGACATGATCGATTCAGCCGAGCGGACGATCTACATCGAAAACCAGTTCATGACTGCGGAGGCCATCGCGCAGCGCCTCGCCCGGCGGATGCGCGAATGCCCGGACCTCGAAGCGGTGCTGGTCGCGCCCAATACCCCGGAATCGTGGATCGAAAACCATACCATGCGCAATGGCCGTATCCGCTTTCGCCGCATCCTGGAGGATGCCGGGGTCTTCGATCGGGTGCGGCTGGTCTATCCGCAGCTTCGGGATGGCAAGAGAGCAGTCGACATCATGGTGCATTCGAAGGTCATGGCGATCGACGACCGGGTCCTGCGCATCGGCTCCGCCAATCTCAACAATCGCTCGATGGGCGCGGACACTGAATGTGATCTCGTGTTCGTCGCTGGAAACGACCGTCAGCGCGCCGCTATCGCAAGATTACGCAATGGCCTGCTGGGCGAGCATTGCGGTGCGAACGCCGCGGAGGCGGCGCGAAACATCCACGAAACCGGATCAATCACGGCCGTTGCCGATAAACTGTCGCGCAACGGACATGCGCTGCGACCGATCGAGGACGGCGAGCCCGATGCGGCGGACAGGGCCTATATCGAGACCCTCGCTGATCCGCCGCGCCCGATCACGCTGCGGTCACTGATCGGGACTGCCGGGGGCTGGCTTTGCAGTGCCGGCTCTGGCGCGCGGGCCAAGTTTGTGGTGGCGGGCGCAATCCTGCTCGCGCTGACGCTTGCCTGGCAATTCACGCCGCTGTCCGAACTGGCCGAAGCGACGACCCTTCAGCGCCTGATCAGCGACATTGCGCAGTCTTCGTTGGCGCCGATCGCCGTCCTGCTGGTGTTCCTGGCGGGCGGCCTGGTCGCGTTTCCAGTGACGATTCTCATTGCCGCAACGGCTGCGAGCTTCGGCCCTTGGCTCGGGTTCTGCTATGCGTTCGTGGGCGCGCTGGCGAGCGCGCTGGTGACCTACGGCATCGGTGCGGTCGTGGGCCGCGAGGGACTGTCGCAGATTCTCGGGACGCGGTTGAATGCCATCCGCAACAAGATCGCCAGACAGGGACTGATCGCGGTCGTCGCGATACGGCTGGTGCCCGTCGCGCCCTTTACGCTGGTCAATCTGGTGGCCGGCGCGAGCGGCATCCGGCTCTGGCATTACCTGGTCGGAACCGTGCTCGGATTGTTGCCAGGGCTTGTGGTCATGTCGCTACTCGGGAGCGAAATCATGCGGCTGTTCACCGCGCCGAGCCCACGGGAAATCTTCACGGTTGCGATCCTGATCACGGTCTGGATTGTGATGGTGTTCGGCATTCAGGCCGCAATGTCGAAATATGGAAACGCCCGTTGAGTGCGGAGCGGCGGCGCGCCATTCGCGTCATGACCTGGAATATCCACGGCGCGCTCGGCCGCAACCCGCGTTTCGACCTGCAGAAGGTGGTCGCCCTGATCCTGCGAGCCGATCCCGACATCGTTGCGCTGCAGGAGGTGGATTCGCGACGACAGGCCGGCCTCGATCCATTCGTCCTGCTACAGGAGTCGCTCGGCCATTACGGGATCGGGGCGAAGTCCATTATCACCGCGGATGGCGCGTACGGCCAGATGCTGATGAGCCGTTGGCCGCTGCGCGACAGCGAGACCCGGGACATTTCCTATGGCGCGTTCGAACCGCGGCGCGCGATCCGCGCCTGCATCGAGACGCCGCAAGGTGCGTTGCATGTGGCGGCCACGCATCTTGGGTTGAGCATTCGCGAACGGAAAAGCCAGGCGCGCGTGCTGCTCGAGATGATCGGCAATCGCACGCCCTTCGTGCTGCTCGGTGATTTCAACGACTGGTTCTGGCCGGGCTCGGTGCGACGGATTCTTGCGCGCGTCCTGCCGGATCGCTCGCGGCATCGTACCTTCCCGTCAGGTTGTCCGATCTTGCGGTTCGACAGGATTTACTGCCGCCCGCGCGGTGTCCTGGTTCAGACCTGGACCGACGGGGAAGCCCGCCGGATATCCGATCATCTGCCCTGTATCGGGGACGTCATGCTGGAGGGGGAGCACGAGGGCCGGGCCGCGACCGATAACATCATCTCCCCGCCGATTGCCGTACCCTGAAACAGAAAACCCGGCCGCTGGCCGGGCTTCCCATCCAACGCGCGACGCCGGGAGTACATCCGTCCCGCTGCGCATCGAAACTTTAGCGACTATCGCAAGCAAGTATTAACGAATTGTGACTTCAGCTCGCGCGCATTTGGGGAGTCGCAATCGATCCGCCGCCGGGGCGGAAGCCTCCGCCCCGGCGTCCTGGATCCCAACAAGCCGGTCTAGGCGTCGATCACCGCCACGATGCGGTAGCTGCCCGGCTCGATGATGATGATCTCGTCCTCGACCAGCACGAAGCGATAGCCGCGCCACTGCGGATAGACTTCGATCACCGTCGGCGGCAGGGCATGCAGGGTCACCGTACGCGGGACCACGGTACCGACCGAGATGTTGAAGTTCACGTTGGTCTCGCGCTTCACATTGGTCTTCGTGATGGTGTTCTTGATCTTGGTGCGCTGCTCGGTATTCAGCGAGGCCGAGCCGGAACCCGCGGCGCCCTGTCCGGTGGTGGCGCCCTTGCGGTCCGACTTGGTGTCGGCGGCGTTGGGATCGTCCTTCGGCGAGGATTTGTCCTGCGCGCGATCCTGACGCTGCTCACGCCGCTCCTGAGCACGCTGCTCCTTCTGCTCGCCGCGTTCCTGCGCGCGCTGGTTCTTCTGTTCACCGCCCTTCTTATCCTGCTGCGCCCGGACTGGCGGCGCTTCCTGACGCTGTTGCATTTCGCTGCCGCCCTTCATGCCGCTGCCGCCAGGCTGCGACGATGGCGGGGCGGATTGCTGAGCCGGCGACGTTGTTTGCGGTGCGGCAGCAGGTCCGCTCGAAGGACCGCCCTTGTCCTGCGCGGACGCAAGACCGACGCCCGCAATCAATGCGGCCGCGGAAATGCCGATCAACAATCGAGACTTCATGGGTAGACTCCTCTCTGTGTTTCTCTTTCGTGAAGCCCCGTGCTCCGGCCAGGAGATTCATCCCTGCTCGGTCGTCCTGCCGTGAACGCATCGCGTGCGGCGACGTTCCGGTTCCGTAGCGATCGCCGGCATGACGCGTCATCAAGTCTGCAAACGCTTTGTTTCATCGCGGATGCTTATGGCCAATCGAGGCGCGTCACGGCATAGTTCCATGGCTTCGCGAATCGGGGAGGGCGATGTGGCGCGCATTGAATCGTTGATCGACGCCCGTTCGCGCGAGTTCCGCGCCAATGCCGCGCAGTGGCAGATTCTGGCCGATGAGTTGAAGGCTGCCCGCTCTGCCGCGGCGCTCGGCGGAAATCAGAAGTCGCGTGACCGACATGTTGCGCGTGGGAAGCTTCTCCCGCGCGAGCGAGTCATGCGCCTGATCGATCAGGGCTCGCCGTTCTTGGAATTGTCGCCGCTTGCAGCCTACGGAATGTACGACGGCGACATCCACGCCGCCGGCCTCATCACCGGCATCGGCCGCGTGTCGGGGCGCGAATGCATGATCGTTTGCAACGACGCCACCATCAAGGGCGGCACCTATTACCCCCTCACCGTGAAGAAACATATCCGCGCGCAGGACATCGCGCGCGAGAACCGGCTGCCCTGCATCTATCTGGTCGATTCCGGCGGCGCCAATCTGCCGAACCAGACCGATGTGTTCCCGGACCGCGATCATTTCGGCCGGATTTTCTTCAACCAGGCCACCATGTCGGCCGCCGGCATTCCACAGATTGCAGTGGTGATGGGCTCCTGCACCGCGGGCGGCGCCTATGTTCCGGCGATGTCGGACGAGTCGGTGATCGTCAAGAACCAGGGGACGATTTTCCTGGGCGGCCCGCCGCTGGTGAAGGCCGCCACCGGGGAGGTGGTGTCGGCGGAGGACCTGGGCGGCGCCGATGTTCATACCCGCAAATCCGGTGTCGCCGATCATCTGGCCGCCAACGACGAACATGCGCTGGCGCTGGCGCGCCGGATCGCCGCCAATCTCAATACGGCGAAGCGTGTCGACATTCCGCTGATCGCCTCGCGCGAACCGCTGCATGACGCGGCCGAACTTGAAGGGCTGGTTCCGACCGACCTGAAGAAGCAATATGACGTCCGCGAGATCATCGCTCGCCTCGTCGACGGATCGGAATTCGACGAATTCAAGAAGCTCTACGGGACGACGCTGGTCACCGGCTTCGCGCATCTGTCGGGGATGCCGGTCGGGATCATCGGCAACAACGGCATTCTCTATTCGGAGAGCGCGCTGAAGGCCGCGCATTTCATCGAGCTATGCTGCCAGCGCCGCATTCCGCTGCTGTTCCTGCAGAACATCGTCGGCTTCATGGTGGGCCGTGACTACGAGGCCGGCGGGATCGCAAAGGAAGGCGCCAAGATGGTGACCGCAGTTGCCTGTGCGCGGGTGCCCAAGATTACGCTGATCGTCGGCGGCTCGTTCGGTGCCGGCAATTACGGGATGTGCGGCCGCGCTTACAGCCCGCGCTTTCTGTTCACCTGGCCGAATGCGCGCATCTCGGTGATGGGCGGCGAGCAGGCCGCTTCGGTGCTGGCGACCGTGCGGCGCGAGAATATCGAGGCGGGCGGCGGCCAGTGGAGCGAGGTTGAGGAGGAGGAATTCAAGCAACCGGTCCGCGAGCAATATGAGCGGGAAGGGAGCCCGTATTACGCCACGGCGCGACTCTGGGACGATGGCATCATTTTGCCTGGCGAGACCCGGCGGGTGCTCTCGCTTGCGCTTTCAGCGGCGTTGAATGCGCCGGTGGAGGAGACGCGGTTTGGAGTGTTCAGGATGTGAGGGAACTGTTCGGGCTCCTTGTCATTGTCCAAGTTCGGCGACAACAGGAAGGAACGCCCTCATGTATCGTGTCTATTCCGGTCCCGCCGGTTCCGAAACGCTCAGCCCGCTCGACAAGGGCCGCCATCTTTTCAAGGAATGCGGCAGCATGGACGAAGCCATGAGCTTCGCGCAGCACCTGAAGGCCACCGGCCGGGTTGCCTTGCTGGTTGAAGGGGACGACGGCACCCATCTCGACCGCTCCGCGCTCGCCAAGGCGCTGCATCACCGCGGCAGCGAGCAGAGCCACGGAGCCTGAAGGGGCCGATCCGGCCAACGAGCATCCGCACGGTGGCTGACGACTTGCGGGCAAGCCGTTCAACCATCATTCTGCGCGGTCCGATCTGACCCTGCGGGAGAAGACCATGTCCGCGCCGGCTTACAAGACTGCCCTGATCGTCGGCGCCGGATCGGGGCTAAGCGCCTCGTTGGCGCGTCAACTGTCGAAAGCCGGCCTCAAAGTTGCGCTCGCATCGCGCTCGACCGACGATCTTGCTGCTCTCGTCGCCGAAACCGGCGCGAAACCCTTCGCCTGCGATGCGTCGCAGCCGGATCAGGTCGAAAGACTGTTCGCCGAGGTCGAGGCCGCCGTCGGCGCGCCGGATGTTGCCATCTACAATGCAAGCTTCCGCACCCGCGGGCCGTTCATCGAACTCGCGCCGGGGGATGTCGAGAAAGCGGTTGCTGTCACGGCATTCGGCGCATTCCTGGTGGCTCAACAGGCGGCGAAGCGCATGCTTCCGAACCGGCATGGCGCCATCTTCTTTACTGGCGCATCCGCGAGCGTGAAGGGCTACGCGAAGTCCGCGCCTTTCGCGATGGCGAAGTTCGCGCTGCGCGGCCTGTCGCAGAGTCTCGCGCGTGAATTGCAGCCGCAGGGCATTCATGTCGCGCATTTCGTGATCGATGGCGGCATCCGCTCCGACCGGCGGCCGGTCCCGGCCGACAGGCCGGACTCGCTGCTCGATCCGGACGCGATTGCACAGAGCTATCTCGACGTGTTGCGCCAGCCGCGCAGCGCTTGGTCGACCGAGGTGGAATTGCGGCCCTGGGTGGAGAATTTCTGAGCCGCTACACCTCCACCACCATGCCGTCCATCGCGGATTCCAGTTCGACCTCGGAAAGATGCGCCAGCATATCCTCGCCCAAATGCGTGAGGATCACGCGCTTCGCGCCGATGGCCGGCAGGTGCTGCCGCAACACCGTTAGCGTCATGTGCGACTTGCGGAGCTTCTCGTACATATAGCATTCGCAGATGAAGAGATCGGCGCCGCGCGCCGCGTCGATCAGCGCATCGGTCCATTCAGTGTCGCCGGAATAGCACAAGGTCTTGCCGCCGGATGTGATCCGGTAGGCGAGGCAGGGGCCAGCGCGGTCGTCGTGCTTCACGTGGAAAGGCGTGACCTGCATGCCGGCCAATTCCTGAACTGCGCCGATCTCGACCTCCCGCAATTCAAGCGCGAACGGCAGCGTCCGTTCTCCCGGAAACGCCAGCGCCATGGCGCGCACATACCAGTCGTGCAAGCCCGGCGGTCCAGCGATGAGGAGGGGGCGCGTGCGCTTGATGTTGAGCTGCTGATCCAGAATGAAGAATGGGATTCCGCCGAAATGGTCGGCGTGGAAATGGGTGAGCAAGATCGCATCGATCGCGCCGCAGTCGATTTCGGGCTTCTTCAGCGCCACCAGCGAACTTGCGCCGCAATCGAGCAGGAAGCGCCGTTCTCCGGACCTGACATGGATGCAGGTGTTGAAGCGTCCCCCGGACCCGAATGCGTCACCGCACCCGGCGAATTGTACCTGCACGGTCACGGCCTCGTTACTTCTCGCGCCATATCAGGTCGGCGCTGGCATCGGCGATATACATGTCGTTACGGCATGCGACGCGCATCTCCACGCTGAATAGCGCGCGCATGGTGAGAAGCGCGACGAAAATGCCCAGAAGCAGCGCCGCGTAGGCTGGCAGTGCGTGCGGCGACAAACCCGGTATGCCATACAGGATCAGCGCATCGTTGCCGCCCGGCAGGAGAGCCGTGCCGATTCCCATGAGAATGCCGCCGAAAATGTTGCGGAACCATGAGAGCCGGGGCTTCCAGTCGATTCTGAAACTCTTGCGCTGCCAGGTGGAAGCAAACATGCCGACCAGCACCGAGCCGAGGACCACCCAGCGACCGTAGGTCGGCATCGGCCGGGTTCCGATATGCCCTTCGACCACTTGCTGAAACGTCGTGGTGTATCCCGGCGATCCGAACAGCAGGAAGATCGTGCCGGCCGCAAGCCCCATCAGCAACGCCGCGGTCGAGAGGCGATAGGCCGGGGCGAATATGAGCTCGCGTATGGTCGTACCGGGCGGGTGGGAGCGCCAGAGCCGTGTCATCTCGATCAGCACCAGCAGCAGCAGCAATGCGCCGACATAGGGAGCGACCTGCATGGTATCCGGAACCAGACTCGGCGCGGGTACCGGACGGGATGCGATGCCCGCTCCAAGCAGCACAACGAACAGGATCACGCCGAGCGCGAAGCCGGCAACCGTCAGCAGCATGCCGACTTCGCCGTCAACCATCCGCGCCATCGTCGCATAGGCGCAGGCGCCGTTTACGCCGGCTCCGATACCGAACAGCAGCCCGCCGAACAGCGCGGTTGTCGTGAGCTGCCAACCGTTGATGCTCGCGGTCGTGTGCGGAACCAGGAGAAAGACCGGAATTGTGATGGCAAAAACCCAGAGCGCGGACTTCACGATACTCACGATCATGTAGCCGGTGCCTGAATGCGTCAGTTCGGCCACCGCACGCACGGTGCATATGCTTGCGCGGTGAGCGGCAAAGCCGAGGATGGCGGCGAGGATGCAGGACACGATAAGCGCGATCATGGAAGCTCCGAGCGGAAGGCTGAACTTAGCTGCGAAACGCAGCGCCGCGAAGAGGGAGGAACGGGCGGCTCATGGTCTGCGTTGGGCCCGGAAGAATCTGAAAGGAGAAGGAAGATGCGCAGAATGTTGTTTGCAGCCGCCGCGAGCGCGGCGCTGTTTGCAGTGCCGGCCAACGGCCACGCCCAGGATGCTGCTGCGGGTGCAGCGACCGGTGCGGCCATTGGCGCAGGAGTCGGTGCGGTGGTTGGGGGCCCCGTCGGTGCAGCGATTGGTGCCGGTGTCGGCGGCACCGTCGGTGCAGGCGCGGGCGACACCAATCGTTCGCGCGTCGAAGACCGCGTGATCGTCGAGGAGCGCGGGCCGATGGTTCGTCAGCGAAACTGTACGACCAACGCGGCCGGTACCACCATATGCGAGGAAATCCGTCGATAGTCGCGGACGTTGGGAGGGATTGACGAGGAATGTCAGGGCCCCTGAACCGGGGCCTTGATTTTGTGCGCATTGCGGCAAACTATCTTGAGGCGCCCACTGGCGATCCGCGCTAACTATATGACAGAAAAGGTAAAAAGCGGCGCCCCGGAATTGCCGAATTTTCTCCCTGCTGGCGGAGAGGGTGATATAATGCTCTGGTCAATGAAAATTCAGGGCTGCGGAGCCGGCCCTGGCGCAGGTAGGGCGAACCTGTCGCGCAGATGGAGTTCGAGCGTGCTGAAGTCCCACAAGTACATGATCGGTCAAACGGTTCGCTATATTGCCGGGCCGCTGAATCGTGCTTCCGCTGACGGAACGTTCAAGATCGTGAAGCTGTTGCCGCCCGAAGGCGACGAACACCAATACCGCATCAAGAATACCGAGGAAGCTTTCGAGCGCGTCGCCAGGGAAAGCCAGCTCGATCGTCATCGCTGAGCGTTCGGTCAGGCGCGCCCGATCCGCGCGCGCAGGTCGGCCCAGCCCTCCTGGATTCGAATTTTGAAGCTATTCCAATTGGATTCAACGACTTCCCAGTTCACCATGGGGCGATTCTGAGTGGCGTCGGGTCCAGAGGCGACCGTCGAAGTGTGCATGCTGTCGTGATAATAAGCGCCGGCGATGAGCAGCAGCGCGCCGAGCACCATTCCGATGATCAGTCGCATACGGATTCTCCATGGGCGAGATGCCGTAAAGAACGTGCCTGACGGAAAAAGGTTCCCGGCTTGAGCGCGGCAATTGGAGTCCGAAATGCCGATTTTCATAACGCAGGGCCGGTACACGCGTGAGGCTGTCAAAGGCATGGTCGTCAGCCCCGAGGACCGTGCGGATGCGGTCGCGCGATTGCTTGCGAAGGTTGGCGGCAAGTTGATCGGATATTATCTGACCTTCGGTGAGTACGATTTTCTGGTGATCGCCGACGCGCCCGGCGAAACGCAAATGGCCGCGGTGCTGCTGGCTACGGCGAGCGGCGGAGGCATTACCGGGCTCAAGACAACACTGGCAATGACCTCGGTAGAGGCCAAGGGCGCTTTCGCTGCGGCGAGCGACCTGACGCCGTCCTATCGCTCTCCAGGTGGTGCATGAGGCAGGAACTTCCGGGCCTCAAAGTGTCTTGCTTTGGCCGATTTTAGGGCGTCCAATTTAAAGACAGATGCGGCGGACATGCCGAACCTCAACAGCATGACCTGAAATGAACTCTTTTCCGCTATGGGCCACTGCGGCCGCGGCCGCACTCCTCACCCTGTTCGCGATCATCGCGGCATTGCGCACGGGCTCCCGGCAGATGCTGGTCTTGGTGGCTGCCGTTGCGGGGGTGGCCGGGATCGGCTTGCTGGTCGTCGAGTGGCTCGACTTCCACGCAAAAGCCGAACAGCGCCGCGCCATTGAAGCGCGTCTGTCGGCGCTCGCGGCGCAAGCGCTTGCGCCAAATTCGAACCTTGCCTGCCTCGACGCCGCCGGCGGCAGCGTCGTTCATGAAGCTTGCGAGCGGGCGTTGTTCGCGGGCCCTGAACAGGTCGCAGCGGCGCTCAATTACGTCGGTGCTCGGCTTGATCTGCTGCGCGAGATTGCTGCGCTCGCGGAGCGTGGCGATCCCTCCTATGACAGCCTCCGCATGCCAATCGTTCGCAGTATCGAGGCGGATGCTTTCGGGCTTGCCGCGCAGGTGCTGGTTGCCCGCGATGGCTGCACGGCCTCGGCATGCGATTCCTTTCGTCTGCTGCAACGTCATGACCGGATCGCTGCCAACATGAACGAAGGCGCCTATGACGCGCGCGTCGCCCGTTTCGCCGCAGCGTGGAGCGAAAAACCCTCGGCCCCGAGTGCACCCGCTCTTGCGTCACATGCATCGGCAAATCCATCGCCGGTGGCGCCGACGCAATCCCCGGTAAACATCACCTTCCCCTCGTCGGCGTCGATTCCGCCGATCAGCATCATGTCGAACGAACCGGGCCGTCCGGGCCAGAATGGCGTCGACGCGCCCACACGTCCTGAGGTCCGGCCGCAGCAGGCTTCGCCGCCACCGCCCCCGCGGCGCCCGGCCCAGAAAGCGCAGGCGCCCCGGCGCGAACCGCCGCCGCAGGCTGAGGCAACCGCCGATCCGTTCCCGCAGCCGGTTGGGTCCGCGCAGTCCACCGGCACGCAGCCCCAATAATCGCGGGCGGGCCTTCCTTTGCTGCGCCGGCGCAGGCATCCTCCGCGCCATGACGCGCGCGGGTGATTCATGTTTGCATCGGTGCTGATCGCCAATCGCGGCGAGATTGCCTGCCGGATCGCACGCACCGCGCGGCGGATCGGATTGCGTACGATCGCCGTCTATTCGGAGGCGGATGTGGATGCGCCGCATGTGCGGCTCTGCGACGAGGCCCATCTGATCGGTCCGTCGCCCGCACGCGACAGCTATCTGTCGATCGACAAGCTGCTCGCGGTCGCCAAGGAGAGCGGCGCCGCCTGCCTCCATCCCGGCTATGGCTTCCTGTCCGAGAACGCCGATTTCGCGGAAGCCTGTGCGCAGGCCGGTGTGGTGTTCGTCGGGCCACCACCTTCCGCGATCCGTGCCATGGGATTGAAGGATCGCGCCAAGGCACTGATGCAGGAGGCCGGTGTCCCGATCGTGCCGGGCTATCACGGCGACCAGCAGGATCCGACCTTCCTCAAGCGCAAGGCCTACGAGATCGGCTATCCGGTGCTGATCAAGGCGGTAGCAGGCGGCGGCGGAAAGGGGATGCGGCTGGTTGAACGCCACGCCGATTTCGATGCCGCGATCGAAGCGGCGCGGCGCGAGGCCGCGTCCTCCTTTGGCGACGAACGCGTGCTGATCGAGAAATACATCACTGCGCCGCGGCACATCGAAATTCAGGTCTTTGCCGACAAGCGCGGCAATGCGGTGCAGCTTCACGAGCGCGATTGTTCGCTGCAGCGGCGCCATCAGAAGGTGATCGAGGAGGCGCCGGCGCCCGGGATGACCGACGATCTGCGCGGCCGGATGGGTGCCGCAGCGATCGCCGCGGCGAAAGCGGTCGGCTATGTAGGCGCCGGCACGGTCGAATTCATTGTCGATACGACCAACGGCCTGAAGCGCGACGGCTTCTGGTTCATGGAAATGAATACGCGGCTCCAGGTCGAACACCCGGTGACCGAGGCCGTGACCGGGTTCGATCTCGTCGAGTGGCAATTGCGCGTCGCTGCGGGAGAACGTCTGCCGGTAACGAGCCAGGCGGAAATTCCGCTGCGCGGCCATGCGGTGGAAGCGCGGCTCTATGCCGAAGACCCTGCGCGTGGATTCCTGCCCTCGACCGGCAGGCTCGTCGCCTTGTCGTTTGCGGAAGGCGAGGGGATCCGTGTCGACAGCGGGGTGGAACAGGGCGGCGAGATATCGCCTTTTTACGATCCGATGATCGCCAAGGTGATCGCACATGCCGACAGCCGCGAGGCCGCCCTCGACCGGCTCGCCGATGCGCTCGAGCGCACCGTGGTGGCGGGGCCGCGCACCAATCTCGCCTTCCTCGCAGCGCTCGCTCGTTCTTTGGACTTTCGCAAGGGCGAATTCGACACCGGCTATATCGCGCGACACAAGGAGGAACTCGGGCTGGATGTCACCGGTATTGATGCGCCGGCGGCCGCGCGCGGTGCCGCGCATCTGATCTGGAAATCGCGGCCCCTGCCGGCTGTTGCCGATCCGCAGACGCCTGCCTCGCCATGGGATGTCGCTGACGGCTTCCAGCTTTCCGGGGTGCGGACCACGGCGCGGCCAATCGTCGTCGACGGTGAGCCACAGGAGGCGTGGATCGATTTCTCAAGCGGCACAGGGCTTGTGACCGTGCGGGGCGCGGCGCCGGATTCAACCTGCCTGCTGATTGAGGCGGCGGATTCGGTCTATGTGTTGCGGGGCGGGCGCCAGACACGTGTTGCACTCGCTGATTTTGAAACCGAGGACGCCGCTCATGCCGCGGATGACGGGAGGATGCGCGCGCCGATGCATGGCAAATTGCTGGCAGTCCTGGTCGCCAACGGCGATGTGGTCGCAAAAGGCCAACGGCTGGCCATCATCGAGGCAATGAAGATGGAGCACGCGCTGGTGGCCCCGCGCGGCGGAATCGTGACCGAAATCGCTGCCGAACCGGGTGCGCAGGTTGCCGAGGGCATCTTTCTCTTGACGATTTCGCCAGCGCAGGACTGACCTGTGGAGGGCGCAGGCTTGTGCCTTTGACGGTTGCCGTCCGCAACCCCTATGGAAGGGCATGCCACTTCATCTGATCAAATTGTGCGTGGGCTGTGATAGCGTCGACGATCTGAAATCGTGGGTGGGGGCCCGACTCAAGGAAAAGAAGCGGCGTGGGCAGAAGCCGGAGCACATCCACACCACCCGGATGGTACCCAAGCGCGGCGACGAACTGCGCGATGGCGGCTCGCTCTACTGGGTGATCAAGGGGCAGGTCATGTGCCGCGAACGGATCGTCGATCTGCGCCCATTCGTGGACAAGGACGGGATCGGACGCTGCCGGATTGTGCTCGATGGCAAGATCCGGCTGGTCACCCCGCGCCCATACCGGGCATTTCAGGGCTGGCGCTATCTGCCCGAGGCCGATGCGCCGGGTGATCTCGACCGGGCTGCCCGCGGGGCGGCGGCCATGCCGGAACCTCTGCGACGCGAACTGAGCGAACTCGGATTGCTTTGAGGTTTCCGACGCGGAACTGGTATAATCCTTGCGAAATTCGCGTGGAGGACGACCGCCATGATCATCGGCGACCAGAATGAAGTCACAGTTGCTGTGCTCAAGGCGATGGAAAAGACGCCGGACCCGCGGCTGCGCGAACTCGTCACCCTGATGATCAAGCATCTCCACGGCTTCATCCGTGAAGCGAGGCTGAGCGAGGAGGAGTTCCATCAGGCCTGCAACTTCATCGTGCGGCTTGGACAGAAGTCCGATCCGTCACATAACGAGGTGGTGCTGATGGCCGGCTCGCTCGGCGTATCCGCGCTGGTCTGCCTGCTCAATAACGGCAACAAGGGGCAGACCGAAACCTCGGCGTCGATGCTCGGACCATTCTGGCGTCTGGATTCGCCGAAGACCGAAAATGGCGGTTCGATCGTACGTTCGCCGACGCCAGGGCCCGCCTGTTTCGTCGAAGGCACCGCGGTTGACGTCCATGGCGCGCCAATCGCCGACGCGGTTGTCGATGTGTGGCAGTCCTCGACCGAAGGGCTTTACGAGAACCAGGATCCGAACCAGGCGGACATGAATCTGCGCGGTCAGTTCCGCACCGATTCGAATGGCAAGTTCTGGTTCCGCAGCATCCTTCCGGCAGGCTACCCGATCCCCGTGGACGGACCGGTCGGCGACTTCATCCGGGCGGTCAAGCGACCGCATAATTACCGCCCTGCGCATATCCATTTCCTGATCTACAAGCCGGGCTTCAAGACGCTGATCTCGCAGATTTACGTCAATGACGATCCGCTGCTTGATACCGACGTGCAGTTCGGGGTGACCAGGGCGTTGATCGGCAATTACGTGCGCCACGAGCATGAAGTGCCGCCGGCGCCGGATGTAAAGGGGCCGTGGTATTCGCTCGACTATACGTTTGCGATGGAGCCGGGAGAGGCCAGGCTTCCGCGGCCGCCGATCTCGGGCAAGGCGGTGAAGGAGACGCTGTCGCCTGCGATGGCGAAGTGACACTGCCGGCGGCCGGGGGATACCGCTTCCACGGCCATTGCTGTCACAAATGGTTGAGCGTGAGGTTTGGCGGTTGCCGCCTTTCCCTGGCTTCGGTAGCAAGCGCGCCCATCCGGCGCCCTCGCGCGCAATCCCTCGCTATCGTGATCCGAACTCGATCCATCGCAACATTTGGGCTTTGCACCGCGCTTGTCGCGGCGCCGGTGCCCGCGCTTGCTCAGACCGGTGCCGGCAATCCGTTTCCAACGCCGATCGGCAAGCCGCCGCCGAAGCCGGCAGGCGGCATTGTCGGCAGCGTCGCGACGGTAACGCCGGCAGCCAATGTCGCCCGTGGCGGAGCGACCGCCGCGGGGCTGAGAAAGGGCGATGACGTCCGCAAGGGCGACCGGCTTTCGACCAACGCGAACGGTGCCCTCGGCGTCACCTTCGACGACGAGACAACGTTCAGCCTCGCGGCCAATGCGTCGATCACGGTTGACGAGTTTGTCTACCGCAAGGGCGTGCGCGGCAATGCTGTAGTCACCGTCGCGCGCGGAACCGTCGGGTTTGTTGCCGAGCAGGTCGCAAAGACCGGTGAGATGCGGATTACGACGCCGACCGCGATCGTCGGTGTACGCGGAACCACTGGCGTGGTGGAGGTGGGACCGGGCGGCGTCACCAACGTCAAGCTGTACGAGGATGAGAACGGCGCGGTGGGCCGTATCGAGATTTTCAACCGCCAGGGCCAGCGGCTCGCGGAACTCACACAGGCGGCAACCGGCTACGCCATCCAGGTGGTGGCGCAGCGCGTGGTGGCAAACGCGCTGACGATCTCGCCGCAGCAATTGCTGCGGGATCGCAACGTCGTGCGCAATGTCTTCAACTTCAAGACTCTCGGCCGCGATATCATCAACCGCCGTCTGCTGGATCCGCGCAATCTCGATCCGCGCCTGCCGGGCGCGCCGCAGCTTCCGCAAATTCCGGGCCTGCCGCAGATCCCGGGCTTCCCGCGGCGGTAGTCGGAGGGGCGAAGAAGCACCGCCGTTCGCTACGTCCTCTGTATCCCGAGATTGTCGATCAGCCGGGTCTTGCCAAGGCGCGCTGCCACCAGGAGGCGGATCGGTCCGTCGCCGGCAGCCTTGACCGGCGCCAGCGTGTCGGCATGTCGCGCTTCCAGATAATCGACCGAGAAACCTGCATCCTCGACCGCAGCCCGTCCGTCGGCCATCACGGTTGCAACATCTTCGCCCGCCTTGATCCGGGCGGCGCTGTTCTTCAGCACGCGGTACAGTATCGGCGCAGTCCGGCGCTCGGCGGGTGACAGGTAGACATTGCGCGAGGAGAGAGCGAGCCCGTCCTTTTCCCGCAGGGTCGGGCAGCCGGTCACCGTGACGGGGATATCGAGGTCCCTCGCCATCCGCGTCACCACCTTCAGCTGCTGATAGTCCTTCTGCCCGAACATCGCGGCATCCGGTGCGACCTGAAGGAACAGCTTGGCGACGACGGTGGTCACGCCGCCGAAAAAATGCGGGCGGAAGGCGTCCTCGAGCCCGGCCTTGGCCGGGCCGCCGGGGGAAATCGCGGTCGAGAACCCTTCCGGATACATCACCGCGTCGTTCGGCGCCCAGATCAGATCGACTCCAAGCTTGGACAGGGCGGTCACGTCGCGGTGAAGATCGCGCGGATAGGAAGCGAAATCCTCGGTCGGAGCGAATTGAGCTGGATTGACGAAAATCGAGACCACCACCGCGCCGGCGGCCTTCCTCGCCTGCCGGACCAGCGAAAAATGTCCGTCATGCAGTGCGCCCATGGTGGGGACGAGTGCGATTCGTTCGTGCTTCTCGCGCAGCTTGGCGATTGCCTTGCGAAGCGGCGCAAGCGTTCTGACGATCTGAGGCTTTTGGACCATGAACCCTCCCGTTTGCCGCAGCGACATTATCCAAGCGGTTAACTGTCCGGCAAAGCGCCGTTGCCGGGCGGCCACGGATTAATGATGAACGCGTCCAGCTGCAACGAGCGCTTGACCGGAAGCAATGCAAAAAAGAGGATAGCGGCGGCAGGGATAGTTGCGTCATGTTGGTCCAGGCGAATATTGGGCCTCGCAAGTCAGCGCACGTCGTCGTCGTCGGAAACGAAAAGGGCGGGTCGGGGAAGTCTACGACCGCCATCCACGTTGCGATCGCGCTGTTGAAGGCGGGGCAGAAGGTTGCGACCATTGATTTGGATTCGCGACAGAAGAGCCTGACGCATTACGTTCAGAACCGGAAGCTTTGGGCGCGGCGCGAGAAGTTGCCGCTGGAAGTTCCGTTGCATTTTTGCGTCGCTCGCGCCGAGGGGCTGCGCAACGACGAGAACGAGAACATCGAGTTCACGGCGTTTGCCGAGACCATCGGTTCGGTCGAGCATACCTACGATTTCGTCGTGATCGATACGCCCGGCTCTGACTGTTACCTGATGCGGCTCGCGCATGCCATGGCGGATACCCTTATCACGCCGCTGAACGACAGTTTTGTGGATTTCGACGTGCTCGGCACCGTCGATCCGCAGACCTATTCACTGACCGGCACCAGCCACTACTCGGAGATGGTGCGCGATGCACGCAGGCAGCGCCGCAAGGTCGACCAGGAGGCGGCGGACTGGATTGTGGTGCGTAACCGCCTGTCGACCCTCGGCTCACGCAACAAGCGCCTGTTGTCCGAGGGGCTTCAGGCGCTCGGCCTGCAGCTCGGGTTCCGTGCCACCGACGGCTTTTCCGAGCGCGTCGTGTATCGCGAGTTTTTCCCCCGCGGACTGACCGCCTTGGACGACATCGACGAGACCACGCTCGGCACGCGCCCGAACATGTCCCACGTGACCGCCCGCGAGGAGGTGCAGAGGCTCTTGCGGGCGCTGATGCTGCCGGTCGACGAGAAGGGCCGTCGCCGCGCCGCCGCGCGTGCGGAATGGTTCAATTCCGCACACAAGCCGCTTGAAGTGCAGGATCTGTTCGACTGAGCATCGCTCCCGCCGCGGGTCAGAGATCCAGTACCAGCCGGTCTTCGCCGCGCGAAACACACAGCAGCAGCGTGTCGGTTCTCCGATCCGGGTCGAGTACCACATCGCGATGGATCACGACGCCCGACCGATAACGGCATTCGCAGGATCCGCAGACCCCGAGCTTGCAGGATGACGCGATCCGGAAGCCATTGTCGTGCAAGACCGACAGCGCCGAATGCTCCGCCGGCACATGAAAGGTCTGGCCGGTCGAGGCGATCACGATGTCGAAGGGCCGAGTCGGACCCTGCACGGCTGGTACGAAGGTTTCGACATGGAGCCGTGAAGGAGGCAGATGCGCCGCGGCGGCACGGACGGCGTCGACCAGGCGCGTCGGACCGCAGCAATAGATGTGAGTTTCCGGCGATACATCCGCGAGCACCGCGGTTGCGTCGAAGCGCACGCCGCCGGGATCGCCGGAGAACCAGCCGCGCATGTCGGTGCGACACAAGGCGACCACATCGGCGAGAAGCGGTGCCCTGTAAGCCCGTTTTGCGCAATAATGCAGCATGAAGGGGGTGTGGCGGCGCTGCAAATGGTGGGCCATGGCAAGCATGGGCGTGATCCCGATCCCACCGGCGATCAGAATGTGACGATGGGCGGTTTTGGCCAGCGCGAAATGGTTGCGCGGGGCGGAGACATGTACGTCGGACCCTGTCACGATGTTTTCGTGGATCCAGCGTGAACCGCCACGGCCTTCGTTCTCGCGCTTCACTGCTATGACATATTGCGAACAATCGTCCGGGTCGCCGCAGAGCGAGTAATGTCGGACACGCCCGTCCGGCAGTCGAATGTCCACATGCGCGCCGGCTTCGGGCCGAGGCAGGACGGCACGACGGGGATGGCGCAGCACGAGGCGCCGGACGTCGCCCGCGAGGTCGAGCGCTTCGGTTGCGACCATTTTCATGATGATGCGCGCGCCCATCTAACGCACGTTCACAGCGGTGCGATGGCGTCGCCCGTGCGGATCACGCCGCCGGTTTCGATGGCGCAGTTCAGGCCACCGCGATTGTAGAGGGGCTGGTAAACCGGCTGGCCGAGCAACTGCTCCAGGTATTTGCACGGGAAGTTGATCCGCGCTCCACGCAGAATGGCCTCGCCGATCCGGAAGCGGGTGCCGACAAGATGCCCAAGGGGCACGCCACGGACCGTGAGGTTGCGTCGGTGCTCGGCCGGATCGAGGCGGATCGGGCCCTCCTGCAGGGGTGGATCGTTGCGCGCCAGCGCGTCCAGCACTTCCATCTCGATCAGCGTGATTTCACGCATCGCCGGCAGGTCGGAATAGGTGCCTGTACCGAGATAGTAGCGGTCGCCCTCGATACCGCGTCCGGCGACCAGCGTCGCGAAATCGCATTCCTCCATTTCGTACGACGCCGCCGGAGCGACATGAATGTGCAGAAGCTCGCCGCGCCAGCTCATCTATGTTCAGTTCGCGCTGATACCGGCGTCGGTCACGACCTTGCGGTAGATCGGCTCCTCCTTCTCGACCGCGATCGCGAGCGTTTGCGCGCTGCCGTCGAGCGGTTCCACGCCGAGCGCGGTGAAGCCCTTGATCACTTCCGGCGACTTCAGCTCATCGGCAATCTGCTGGCTCAGATACGCAACCTCGGCCTGGGGCATTTTGGCCGGGCCGAACAGGGCGAACCACAGCCCAAGATGAACGCCGGGATAGCCCGCTTCCGCGAAGGTCGGCACGTCGGGCAGTTCGGGGGCGCGCTTGGAGCCGGTATAGGCCAGCGGCACAAGCTTCTTTTCGTTGATATATTGCATCGCCGTGGACTTTCCCATGATGTTGACAGGGATGCGGCCGGCCAGCGTGTCGTTCATGCCCTGTGCGGAATCCTTGTAGGGCACGTGATTGAGCGGGATGCTGGCTTCGCGCTTGAACAATTCGACGGTCAGATGCGCGGCCGAGCCGATCAGCGGAGAGGTGTAGTCGATCCCGCCAGATGACTTCTTCGCCGCCGCCACGAGGTCGGCCAGCGTGCGATAGCCCGCGCCGGCATTCGTCACCAGCAGATTGTCGGCCCGCGCGATCATGGCGATCGGCACAAAGGACTCGCGCACCTTGTAGGGTACGTTCTTGTACATGGCCGGCGAGATCAGGAAGTTATTGGCGGTGAACAGCAGCGAATAGCCGTCCGGTTCGCTGCGCGCCACCGCATCCGAGCCGATCACGCCGCCGGCGCCCGGACGGTTTTCCACGATCCAGGCCTGGCCGGTGCGCCGCTTCATGGCTTCCGCGACCACGCGGGCGACCGGGTCGGTGAGGCTGCCCTGCGCCGCGGGCACCACCATCTTGATCGGCCGGGAAGGATAGCCGTTCGGTCCGGTCTGGGCCGGGGCGGCGGTCGCAAAGATCAGCGTGAACAACGCGAACGGGAACGAAATGCTGAGTGGGGTCAGGCGCATGGCGGACTCCTGAAAGGGGCGCAAATTCGATCCGGCGCAGGCAGATTAGGCGGCTTTCAGGTGTCCGAAATAGCGCAAATTATTGCGCAGGCCTGTGCAATAATTGCAGCAGAATGGGAGACTCGAGGCACCGATGCGCATTCACGCGCGCGCCCTGACCGGCTTCGACATGATCCGACGCTGCGGCTCGATCCGCGAGGCATCGCGGCGGCTGAATATTTCGTCGTCTGCGCTGAACCGGCAGCTCTTGCAGCTGGAAGCGGAGCTAGGCATGCCGCTGTTCGAGAGGCTGCCGCAGGGCCTGCGACTTACACCGGTAGGCGAAATCCTCGCGCGCCACGTCATGGCCCTGCTGCAGGACGTGCAGCGGCTCGAGGGCGAGCTTGCGGCTCTGAAGGGGCTGAGGACCGGCACGCTCGACGTCGCTTCGGTCGCGGCGCTGACGCCGTCCTTCCTGCCAAACGTGTTGCAGCGCATGACCGAGCTTTATCCGGCGGTGAGCGTCAATGTCCGGATTGCGGATTCGGTCGAATGCGCGCGGCTGGTCGCAAGCGGAGACGCCGATCTCGCACTGGCTTTCCTACGTCAGAAGAATCCGGCGATCAGGCAATACGCGGTCGGCGCCTTTCCGCTCGGTGCCGTCATGCCCGCGACCCACCCATTATCGGGCCGGTCGCAGGTTACCTTCGCGGAATGTGCGCGCTTTCCGCTGGTGATGCCGAACCGCGAATTGTCAATCTATGCCGACGTGGTGGCGCTCGCCGGTCGCCAGAAGCATGTCACCGTGGTGCTGGAAACCGGCTCGCTCGACCTGATGAAGGGGCTGGCGCTGCGTGGGCTCGGCATCGGGTTCCTCAATCGCTTCGGGATCGAGAAAGAGGTTGGCGAGGGCGCGCTGCGGCATGTTCCGCTCAGGCCGGCCATCAGCAACCAGCTCGGCGCCTATGTCCGGGCGGAGCGGGCGCTGCCGCCCGCGCTCGACGCCTTCGCCCGCGTGGCGGCTGATGAAATCGCGCTGCTGGAACGGCAGGAAATCGCGGTCTGAGCCTCGATTTTCGTTAAGCAAGGGGCGGGCGCGCGCCCGCGTGACGCGGCGAAGTTGCGCGCAACGCGGCCGATCCACCCTATATAAGGAACGAAGGAATCGCGGACGTCGCTGACCATCAGAGGCCGGATGAGCAAGGATCGCCCCGACAGCAAGGTCGCGAAGACGGATACCGGGAAGCCGGTTGCGTCGCGCGCCGAAATTGAGGTTTTTCTCGCCCGGGTACGCGAGATGGGCCCGGCCGTCACCAGCGGCCAGCGCGGGCGGCTGGTTTTTGCACTCGACGCCACCATGAGCCGGCAGCCGACCTGGGACGCCGCATGTCAGTTGCAGGCGCAGATGTTTCAGGAAGCAGGCGCGGTCGGCGGCCTTGACGTGCAACTCGTCTATTTCCGCGGGCTGGCGGAATGTCGGTCGTCGGACTGGGTTGCACAGCCGGAAAGGCTGGGCGCCCTGATGGAGAAGATCGATTGCCGCGGTGGTCACACCCAGATCGGCAAGGTGCTGCGGCACGTGCGCAAGGAATCGGAAAAGCGGCCGGTGCAGGCGCTGGTGTATGTCGGCGATGCCATGGAAGAGCCGATCGACGACGTGTGCGCCGCGGCAGGTGAGCTCGGGCTGCTCGGGGTGCGCGCTTTCATGTTTCAGGAGGGCGGCGACCCGGTGGCTGAAAATGCCTATCGCGAGATGGCACGGCTCAGCCGCGGCGCCTATGCCCGGTTTGCCCCCGGCGCGGCGCAGGAACTGGCGGAATTGTTGCGGGCGGCCGCGGCCTATGCCGCGGGCGGCATGAAGGCGCTTACCAATCTTTCCGCGCAACGAAGCGGCGGCGCGCAGAAGTTGTTGCGCCAGATGAGCTGATCCGGACAAGCTGAATCATGGGTCCCATTCTTCTCGGCGTCGTGGTGCTGCTCGTCGCGGTATGGGCGATGTACGGCTTTGCCCGCATCGACCCCAAAGTGACGGCGCAGGTGCTGCGCAAGAGCGGTGGCATCGCGGCGCTTGCCGGTGCGGCCTTCCTGACCGCCCGCGGCCAGATCGGACTGGCGGTGCCGCTCGGCTTTGCGGGGTTGTCGCTGCTCGGATGGGTGCCCGGCATGGCAAGCATCGGCAAGCGCATGAGCAAGAGCACCGGCCAGACCTCGCAGGTCCGTTCGGATTTCGTGGAGATGGAACTCGACCACGACACCGGCGCAATGCGCGGTCGCATTCTCAAAGGGCGCATGGAGGGCGTGACGCTCGACGCGCTCGATGTGCCGGCGCTGATGTCGCTATTGCCCGAGATCGACGAGGAAAGCCGCGCCTTACTGATGGCGTATCTTGACCGCCGGGAGCCCGCCTGGCGTGAACACGCGGATGCGGGTACGGCAGCGGGGGCGGGTGACGTCAACAGCGGAAAAATGACGGAAGAGGAGGCTTATCAGATCCTTGGCGTTGAGCCGGGAGCGAGCGCCGCCGAGATCGGGCGTGCGCATCGGACGCTGATGAAGAAACTCCATCCCGATCAGGGGGGCTCGACGTATCTCGCGGCGCGGGTCAATCAGGCCAAGGATCTTCTTCTCAAACGCCATCGCTAGTCACCCCACACAACCAACACCAACGCTTCGGTCCCGATCTGCCGATCAGTTCCTGGTCGCGAAACATGCAATTCGGTTCCGCTGCAATTCCTTGCAGGCCTGCTCGGCGGCGCTTTCCTTCAACCCGGTGAAGCGGGCGCGGAAGAAGCGCTTGTCGCCTTTCTCAAAGACTTCCGTGTAGGGCAGCGCGCCCTTCAACAGATCGCCGGCCCTGCTTTTCACTGCCGTGAGCTTTTCGCGGGCTTCGCCGCGATCCTCGAAGGCGCCGACCTGGATCACCCAACCGCTGCGCGGCTTGCTTTCGGCGATGCGTTCCCCGGCGGGAACCGGATTTACCTGCTTTGGAGCGGGGGCCTGCGGCACGACCGGTGCGATCGACGCCGTGACCGTTCGTTGCGCGGGTAGCTGCGCGACATCCTTGGCGGTCAGCACGCCGAGTACGCCGGGACGGGCGCCGGGCGGCGGAGGTGGAAGGCTTTCGGCGGTGGAGCGGCGCTGCGTTTCCGGTTTCGACTCCGGTTTCGGGGCCGATCCGGTGGTGGCAAGGGCGTTGCGGTTCGCGATCGGCTCGGGCGCCAGCATTGACATCGCAGCGACAGTCTTGGTGAGGCCGGCCTTGACGGTGAATGTCTTGACCAGCAGCGGCTTGATCGGGTCGGTCGAGCCCGGCACCGGTCGCTCGATCTCGACCGGCACGGGCGCTGCATCGGCCGCCCGGGTTTCCGGCTTTTGAACCGGCTCTGCCTTGACCGCAGCGGTCGGGGCCGCGGAAGCGATCCGTGCGGGCCGGTCCGGCTTCGGGAGCGGCAACGGAGCCGCTTCGGCGATTTCGACAATTTTCGGCGCGGTACGCTTGACCGAGGCAAGTGAGAATTTCTGCTCGATCAGGTTGCGCATGCGCGCGTCGCGGGCGCCGGCCGAGGTGCCGCCCAGCACGACGGCAACGATCCTTCGATCACCGCGCTCAACCGCGCTGACAAGATTGAAGCCGGAGGCCCGTGTGTAACCGGTCTTGATCCCGTTCACGCCCGTGACCCGCCCGAGCAGGCGGTTGTGGTTCGACATGCGGACGCCGCGATAGGCGAAGCTTCTGGTCGCGAAATAGCGATAGTAGCGCGGGAAGCGGTCCTGGATCGCAAGGCCGAGCAGGGCCTGGTCGCGAGCGGTGGTGACCTGCGCGGAATCGGGCAGGCCGTTCGCATTCCTGTACACCGTTCGAGACATCCGCAGCGCCCGCGCCTTGCGCGTCATCTGCCTGGCGAATTCCTCCTGGGAACCGGCGAGATGTTCCGCGATCACGACCGCAGCATCATTGGCAGATTTGGTCACCAGCGCCTTGATCGCGTCCTCGACCATGAGCGTCTGGCCGGGTTTGAGCCCTAGCTTGGTCGGAGCCTGGCTGGCGGCGAAGGAGGAGACCTCCATCTGGGTGTCAAGCTTGACACGCCCGGCTTCGAGCCGCTCGAACAACAGATAGAGAGTCATGATCTTGGTCAGCGACGCGGGGTAGCGGATCGCATCGGCGTGGGTAGAATGCAGCACGTCGCC
>NZ_JBFWPA010000006.1:0-125536 GCF_050250235.1 Pseudorhodoplanes sp. | reverse complement strand
CGACATGCCCGACATGGATGGCATCACGGCCCTGCCACTCCTGTTGAAAAAAAAGCCCGGTCTCGCCGTCGTGATGTCTTCGACGCTGACCCGACGCAATGCGGAAGTCACGTTGCGCGCGCTCTCGCTCGGTGCGCTCGACTGCATCCAGAAACCGGACGTCCAGGGCGCGATCACGAGCGAGGGCTATCGGCATTCGCTGATCGCAAAGATTCGCGAGCTTGGCGCGCGGGCACGGCGGTCGCCGCCCTTGATGGCGCAGCGGGCACGCCGCGCCCGGTGGGTCGGAAAGCAAATCACAGCCGCAGAGGAAAGGGAGACACAGCCCTTCGCTCTGCGTGGTGCAGCGACGGTCCCCCCTCGCGTTCTGGTGATCGGTGCGTCAACGGGCGGGCCGCAGGCACTGAACGAAATCTGCAGCCGGCTCGGTCCGGTGATCGACCGCGCGCCCGTGCTCATTACCCAGCACATGCCGCCGACTTTCACCACCATCCTCGCCGAGCATCTGGCACGCGCCACCGGACGGCTGGCACGCGAGGCGGAGGATGGCGAACCGATCCGTGCCGGCCGCATCTATGTTGCGCCGGGGCACCGGCATTTCGCGGTCGCGCGCGACAATGGACAGCCGGTGGCGGTGCTGGACGATGGTCCGCCGATCAATTTCTGCAAGCCGTCGGTCGACAGGCTGTTCTCTTCCGCCGCCGGGATATGGGGCGCCTGGGTCCTCGGCCTGGTCCTGACCGGAATGGGTACCGACGGCACCGAAGGCAGTGCCGACATCGTCGCGGCGGGCGGTGGCATCATCGCGCAGGACGAGGCAACCAGCATCGTCTGGGGTATGCCGGGTTCTGCCGCGCAGGCCGGATTGTGCTGCCAGGTTCTGCCGCTGCCTGACATCGCGCAGGCGATCACGCGCGCCTTCGGGAGGCATCCGTGACCGGCAGCGACTTCGATTTCATCCGCAAGCTCCTGAAGCAGCGCTCGGGCCTGATGCTGTCGGCCGAGAAGCAATATCTGATCGAGAGCCGCCTGATGCCGGTGGCGCAGCGCAACAAGATTCCCAACCTGTCCGAGCTTGCGCGCCGGCTGCGCCTGGGAACCGACGAGGCGCTGACCGCCGCGGTGGTCGAAGCCATGACCACCAACGAGACCTTCTTCTTTCGCGACCGCATCCCGTTCGATCATTTCCGCACCTTTATCCTGCCGGAGCTGATGCGCAGCCGAGCGCGCCACAAGCGCATCCGCATCTGGTGCGCCGCCGCTTCCACCGGGCAGGAGCCGTATTCGCTGGCGATGGCGATCAAGGAGATGGGCGGGCTGCTCGACGGCTTCCGCATCGAGATTCTCGCGACCGACCTCTCGACCGCGGTGCTGGAAAAGGCCGCGGCCGGAATTTACAGCCAGTTCGAGGTGCAGCGTGGTCTGCCGATCCAGCTGCTGGTGAAGTACTTCACCCAGATCGGCGAGAGCTGGCAGATCGCGGCAGACATCCGCGCCATGGTGCAGTTCCGGAACTTCAACCTCCTGACCGATTTTTCGCGGCTGGGGCTGTTCGACCTGGTCGTCTGCCGCAACGTGCTGATCTATTTCGATCAGCCGACCAAGTCCGGCATGCTCGACCGGATGGCGCGCGTGGTGGTGCCCGACGGCTTTCTCATCCTCGGCGCCGCCGAAACCACGATCGGACTGACTCATGGGTTCAGGTCGGTGCCCGACCGGCGCGGGCTCTACGCGCCCGCCGATCCGGCCGCCGACCAGATGCCCGACCGTGTACCGCGTTTCCCGATCCCCACGACCAGTCTCGCGTCGTAAGGCTGCACGGCTCGCGTATCGTGAGGCCCGGCGTTACGCCTTGCGCCGCCGCGGCGCCGCCAGCCGCGCCGCCAGAACGATCAGCGTCACCGACACCAGCAGCACCCAGGTCGGCGCCGCCAGCCCGAGCGCGATCAGGAGCGTGGTCGAGATCACCGTGGTGGCGTAGCCAAGCACGCCGAGGAACGCGACATTGCCGTGCTTCATGCCGATGTCCCACAGCATGAAGGCGGACCCGATCGGGCCCAGGCCCAAGAGCACCATCACGATCCATTGCGACGCGGTCGGCGCCTCCCAGCCTTCGAACGCGAGATTGCAGGCGAGCGCGAGTGCTGCGGTGGCGAAACAGGCCGGTGCCACGCTCTCGCTCGGCACCGCCGCGATCAGCCGCGACATGACGGAATAGGTCGCCCAAACCACGGCGCTGGCGAACGCGAAGCTGAAACCCACCAGCGCATCGGGATGGCCGCTGGATGCGCCGATCTTGTCGAACACGAGCAGGCCTGCGGCGGTGAAGCCCATCAGCGCGCCGATGATGTGCCGCCAGCTCAGGGTCACGCCCGGCAAGAAGCCGGACAGCAGCACGGTGAGCAGCGCCCAGAGAGAGGCGATGAGCCCGGCTTCCGCCGGCGGGGCGAGTTTCAGCGCGGCGAAATAGAGAACGTGAAATACGAACAGCCCGTAGATGCCGAGCAGGAACGAGGGCAGCGTCGGCACCATGGCGCGCGCGGGGCCGGTCGCGATCGCGTAGACCGCGATGGTCGCGCCGCCGACCAGGAAGGTGATGGCGGTCGACTGGAATGGCGGAATGCCGCCGCCCTTGAGCGTGGTCAGCGTCGCCAGCGTGCCCCACAGGACCACCGCGCAGAAGCCGATCGCAGTCGCGGTGCGGCCGGGCAGGGGAGCGTGGTGCTGCTGTTTTGTGTCTGGCGTCTTTGCGTCCATGGCTGCGGGCAGACTGTCCTCGTCCGCTCGTCCCGGCGAAGGCGGGGACCCAGATTTCTGGATTCCCGCTTTCGCGGGAATGAGCGGGTGAATGCATAGCGCGATTTCTCCTGTGAGACAGTGCGTGTGTGGAAGCTTTGGATGAAAACCGGGCATGCGCCGCCGCCCGTGTTGTTTGGAAGGCGCCGGGTGCGCCTGTCTCTCCTTGTCCCTCCCGCAAGGGGAGGGGGACGGCGCGCCGGGAAGCGCAGGCCAGTCCTTTGTGCCGCATGACTTTCACCATGCGGCCGCCTCTCGGCGCACCGTCCGCGGCGATTTCGCGCTCCGGAGCCGTTCTTCCGGGCCTGGCCGGATGAGCCGCGCCCATCCTTATCCCGCAGGCTTTCGCCCGCGTTCGGCCAGGCCATCGTCCAGCAGGACTACCTGCAGACCCCCGTAGTGGGGCCGGACGGCCAACCCGAAGCGTCCCGGAGGCAGGGTTACGAATCCCACCCGCAGGCGCCGCATCCCACCCCGCCTTCATGACGTCTCATGACAACGCCCTCGGTGGATGGGATGAATAGGAATATAATCCATAAGGCTCTATACGTCAAGTGAGCAACTGTCCCGCGTGACGGGCCGAGCACGACTCCCTATAATTCAGTCTCAAGTGACAGGAGGTTTTCCTGAACTATCAAGACATCATCACAATCGAGCCGGGAAAGCGCGAAGGGCGGTCTTGTGTGCGCGGGTCGCGCATCGCTGTCAGCGATATGCTCGGTTGGCTGTCGAGCGGTATGTCGCACTCTGAGATTATTTCGGATAATCCGGAACTGACCGAGACTGACATCAGAGCGTGTCTGGCCTACGCAGCCGATCGCGAGCGTCGGCTTTCAATCGCAGGGGCATGAAGCTTCTGTTCGATCGGAATTTCAGCTTCGTGCGGTAAACGACGGGAGAGACACCGCGATGACCAAGCTGCTGGAACAAGCCTTTGAACGCGCGCGCGCATTGCCTGCGGACGAACAGGATGCGCTTGCTGCCGTGCTCCTGTCGATGACGGAGGGTGGCGTCGGGATTGTGCCGCTCGATGATGAGGCTCGCGCCGCCATTCGGGAAGGTCTTGAGCAGGCCCGTCGCGGCGAGTTCGTGCCCGCGGCCGAGATCGAGTCGATCTGGAAGCGCTACGCCTGATGACACTGCGCTTCACGCCCCGCGCGCGCGCTGACCTCGAAAAAATCCTTGGCTATCTCGACCGGAAAAATCCGCAAGGCGCCGTCAACGTGGCGCGGATCATGCGCAAGACGCTGGACGTCATTGGGCAGTTTCCGCATGCGGGCCGTCTCGCGGGCGAAGAGCAGACGCGCGTGCTCCCGGTTGGCCACTATCCTTATCTGATTTATTGGGATATCGAAGCGGGCGAAGCGCGGATTTTGCACATCCGCCATGCCGCGCGGCGACCATGGGACGCGGAGCGCAAGAGCTGACTGCGGAGTTCGATTCTTTCTGCAGCGCACCCAGCGCAAACAGGTTTCCGCATTCCGCATCCTTTGATAAATCGCCACCATGCTGAAAGTCGCCGCGCTCTATCAATTCGTCGCGCTGCCGGATTTCCGGAGCCTGCGCGAGCCGCTGCGTGCGCTGTGCGAGCGCCTTGCCATCAAGGGCACGATCCTGCTGGCGCATGAAGGCATCAACGGCACCGTCGCCGGCAAGGATGACGCGATCGATGAACTCATCACGGAGCTGCGCGACGGCGCCCTGTTCGGCGGGCGGCTCGACAATCTCGAACTGAAATATTCCACCGCGCCCGAAATGCCGTTTCGGCGCATGAAGGTGCGGCTGAAGAAGGAGATCGTCACGCTGGGCGATGCCACCGATCCGACGAAAAAAGTCGGCGCCTATGTCGATGCCGCCGACTGGAATGCGCTGATTGCCGACGGCGAGATGCTGGTCATCGACACCCGCAACGATTTCGAGGTGACGATGGGCACCTTTGAAGGCGCGGTGAATCCGAAGCTGTCGCGCTTCGGCGAGTTTCGCGATTATGCCGCGCGCGAACTCGATCCCGCAAAGCACCGCAAGATCGCGATGTTCTGCACCGGTGGCATCCGCTGCGAAAAGGCCAGTGCGTATCTGCTCGCGCGCGGTTTCGACCGGGTCTATCAGCTCAGGGGCGGCATCCTGCGCTATCTCGAAACCGTGCCGGAAAGCGGGAGCCGCTGGCGGGGTGAATGCTTCGTGTTCGACGAGCGGGTGGCGCTCGGCCATGGGCTCAGCACCAGGGAAGCGGACCGCGACGACGCGTGACAGTCGCGGTGCGACATTCCGCCGCTTCCACTTAAGTCACTGAGAAACCGGCGACAACAGGCCTGGCCGGGCGGCTTCTATGGCACCCATCCGCCTCTTGACGGTGCGCGGCGCCGCCCTAAATCGTCCAGCCGACGGGCGCCGAAATGGGCCTGTTGCGGGCGCTGGAGGACGTCCGGCTCCTGCTCGTAGCAACGTTGCTCTCTGGAGCATGCTCTTTGGAGATGATGGCTATGAGACCAGACCGCTTTGCCGTCCCGGCCGAAAGGGAGGGCCGGCGATGAGCACACGCTTCGACCTTGATGAATTGCTGCATCCGGCGCGGGCTTTCTCGCATCCGTCGGAGGTGGTGCGCGATCCCGACCTTACCCTGAACGAGAAGCGCGCCATCCTCGCCTCCTGGGCGTCGGATGCCTGTGCGCTGGAAGCCGCGCCCGAACTGCGCGAGATTCCAGGCGGCACGCGCGTGCGCTTCGAAGAGATCATGGAGTGCTTGCGCGATCTTGACCGGCAGGCGAATCACGCGATGCCCGGCGCGGCACGGTCGCTGCGCAAGCGGCGGCTGCGCGGCCTGCTTCGCCGCGGCAAGCCGGATCAGGGCCATACGCTGCAATAGGTGCGGCCATGATCGCGACCAGACTCAACCGTTACGTGATCGGGCGGGAGCACAATGTCGTGCGCGTGGACTTCTCGCGCAGACCCGAACCGCCGGGCCCGACCTTTCCCGGCGCCGGCGCGTTGCGATGCGGTGCCGGGCAGCCGCAACCGGCCGCGGCAGGCTTGTCCGGTCGGGCGGCGTAGGGGAGGCGCGTGATGAAGACCATGCTGATCGTTCTGCTGATGGCGGCCATCGTGCTGGCCGCCTATGGCGGGCCGGCTTTCGCGCGGACGGGGACGCCCGGCCGTGAAGCTCGGCGCTACAGCGCCTTCGCGGTCCTGTTCTTGCCGATGTTGCGGCGCGCATAGGCGGCCGGCGGCTCCGGCAGGCGGAACACCACGATCATGCGATTGACCTCGCCGCGTTTGAAGGCGGCGAGGAATTTCGGATAATCCTTGACCGACACGCAGCCGTTCGACTGGCCGTTGGGGCCCAGCATGTAGGGGTGAACGAGGATGCCGTTGCGCCCGAACATCGCGGGCTTGTCCTCCGGATTCATCCGGATCGCTTCGACGCCGTGGAACCGCGCCTCGCGCATGGTGAGCTTGTAGGAATTCGGCGGCGTCACGCCGCGCATGCGAAGCTTCACGTGCCTGGGGTCGTCCATATACTGGCCGAGCCCCGAATGCGCCTCGAGCTTTTCGCCGTTCGGCATGTAAACCGCCTTGGCGTTGATGTCGTAGATCGCTGTCTTCTGAAGCTGCGGATCCTCGTCCGGAATCCGGATCCCGGTGGCCGGCGGCAGCGCGGCCAATTGTGGGCGCGTGCGCGGCATGATCATCGGCGGTACGATCGCCGGCCGCACCAGCCGCTCGAAGCGGTCGGTGACGGCGGAGAAACGCTGCTCGAACTGATAGCTTTGGCTGCCAAGCGGGCCGCTGAAGATGGCGTCGCCGGCAATGCCGCCGAGCAGGCCGGAGGCGGGCAGCGCGGCACGATCCGCAGCGACCGATCCTGTGGTGACGTCGTCGCGTTCGTTCTCGTCCGGCCAGTTGCGCATGACGTAGGGAACGGTCGAGGCCACCGCGGCTGCGGGGATCGAAAACCAGGCGAGACGGCTCTGTTTTGGAAGCCCGATGGTGGATCGGCGATCGGTCCGCGCGTCGCTGGCGACCGAGAAGACCCACCCGGCCGCCGCCAGCGTGCCCGTCACGATCGCGAACGCCACCAGGACAGCAGCAACGCCACGGCCCAGCGAGCCGGCGATTCGGCCCAGAAACCGGCCTGCCTGAAACGGTCCTGCCTGCCGCGCGCGCATCCGGACGCGCCGGCCAGAGGTCGCACGCGCCATGGAACGCAAGTCCCCCACACAACCCAACGAGAATTCCCCCATTCACCTTGGCCGAGCGTGGTTAAACCCGGGTAAAGGCGCGAGGATGGAATGTAGACGACAAAAACATGGCCGCTTCGGGCAAACCGCGGGATTGGTTAACGAAAGCGGTATGAAAAAACCCGCCGGCAGCCCGGGCGCGGTTTTGAGTGGTCCTCCTGGCGCGTGAACGCGCCGCCGCTGTCCTACCCGCGATGCAATTGCTGGAAATAGGCCGCGACCTCGGCGCTTGAGACCACGTCGCCGTACTTGCTGTTGATGTCGAAGAGATTGGCTTCGTGTGGCCCCGGATGACGGTCGCCGACGCAATCACCGACCACGATGGTACGAAAACCATGCTGCACCGAGTCAATGGCGGATGCGCGGATGCATCCGCTTGTGGAGCAGCCGATGAGAATGGCGGTGTCGATGCGCGCCGCGGTCAGCGTTGCTGCAAGGCAGGTGCCGAAAAAGGCGCTGGCATATTGCTTGGTGATCACCAGTTCGCCATCCCGAGGCTTCACTTCGTCGCAGGCTTCCGACAGCGGATTGCCTTCGACCAGGCATTTCAGAACGGGCGCCTTTTTCAACCAGATTCCGCCATCCGTGAAATGGACCGGCTGATAACGGACGATGGTGTGGATCACGGGAATTCCGGCGTGACGCGCGCTGTCAAGCAGCGACCTGCTTTCGCGAACCGCAGCAACGACACCCGGCGCAAATAGCGGCGATCCTTCGGTGGTGTAGCCTTTCATGAAATCGATGACGATCAAGGCCGGTGCAGTGCCAAATCCGATCCGTGTGTCCCAAACCCCCTTGTAATTGTCCTGCAGAGTAGCGTCGGCGCTCATGGCTTTCCCCCCATCGGCGGACCTCCTGATGAGGCCGTAAACTGTCAGTCTTCTTCAATACAAGAACAAGGGCGGAAACGATGCCCCATTCACGGTTTATTTTGAACCCGGTCTGGCTCTGTCGGCCCTTTGCCGTCGCGAAACACGGCGTTGGCACGCCGAAGGCGACACCGAAAGTGGCGAGACGGACCGCCATGGCTGCTGTTTCAGTCAGAGTGGGCCGCAGGTCAGCCAATGAATATG
Organism: Pseudorhodoplanes sp.; assembly: GCF_050250235.1. Taxonomy (GTDB): domain Bacteria; phylum Pseudomonadota; class Alphaproteobacteria; order Rhizobiales; family Xanthobacteraceae; genus Pseudorhodoplanes. The sequence continues at coordinate 117,429 of NZ_JBFWPA010000006.1, read as the reverse complement.
CCGTTCGACGGAATCATGCATCGCCTGCCTCGCGTTTTCAGGAATCACGCGATCCCAGAACGCGCCGTAAATCGCGTCATATTCATACGACTCCACCGTCGCTGCCACGGCGCGGACTGCCTGTTCGCCGAGCGGGATGAAATTGGGATAGCTTCGCATGAAGCCCAGAAACTTGCGATCGGCGACGACCTGCAACAGGTCGCCGCTCAGGATTGCGCCCTTGCCGCCGGCGCCTTGCTCCCAATGCAGGACGGTGCCGCCTTCGAAATGACCGCCGGTGCGGATCAGCGTCACGCCTTCCGCGATCGTCCTGGTGTCGCCCTCCCAGAGCGACAGGCAGGGGCCGGATCGCATGATCCATGACGCGTCAGCCTTGTGCAGATAGACCGGAACATTCCCGAATGCGCGGCTCCATTCGATCATCGTGGTGTAATAATGCGGGTGCGAGATTGCGATCGCCGTCAGGCCGCCGAGCCCGTTGATGATATCGACCATCGTGCCGTCGATCAGACTGATGCAATCCCAGAGAATGTTGCCGGTTGCGGTTCGCAGCAACAATGCGCGTTGCCCGATTCCGAAATTCGGCGATGTGCCGATCCCGATCAGCCCGCCGTCGTCGCGAAAGGTGGCCATGTGGGTCCTGCGCAGCCTCGCGAGTGTGGTCCACGATTGTCCGGTCGGCAGCACGAACTGGCGTTCTTCCTCGCAAATGAGGCATTCTGCCGGAGGCTTCTCGCTTTCGGCATATTGGGTGCCGCAGGTCGTGCAGATGAACGCGTCCATGAGCATTGCCTTCCAGGTTTTTCAGCGCGCGATCATGCGGCGGCCGTTGCAGCGATCAACGGGACATAACAGCCATCATGGGCGAAAGGCCAATCCGGATTCACGGGAGCAACGCAGCGGGTGTTGTGAGCCGACATGTTCGGTACGGGCACCGGAACTGGCCGTTTGCGGCGCGTTGTTGCAATATCGGCAAGATGCGTCGGCCAGCAGCTTTCGGCTGCGAAGGGTCAGAAGACCTAGCGGCTGAACGCCAGCGCGGGCAGCCACAAGATCAATGCGGGAAATGCGATCAGGAGCGCAATCTTGACAATGTCGGCGGCGACAAAGGGCATGACGCCCCGAAAAATCGTGCTCATGCGCTCGTCTGGAACCAATGCTTTCATGACGAAGAGGTTCATGCCGAACGGCGGTGTCAGGACGCCGAGTTCGACCAGGATGACCATCATGATGCCCCACCAGATTGGATCGTAGCCGAGGCTCTGAACGATCGCAGAGGCCAGACCGGCGGTGACGATCATGATTGCAAAAGCATCCATGATCGTGCCGAGCACGATGAATATCCCGATCAGGATGACAATGACCGCCAGGTTGGAAAGTCCCAGTCCGGTGAGCGAATTGAGCAGCGTCTGAGGCAGCCCCGATGTGCCGAAGAAAAAGGAGATCACCATCGCGCCGATGATGACGAAGTAGAGCATCGACGTAGACCGGGTTGCCTCGCCGACGACGTGACCCAGAGCCGTGAAATTGAGCTTGCCCCTGAACAGCGCGATCATGAACGCGATCGTGGCCCCGACGGCCGCCGCTTCGGTCGCGGTGAAAAAGCCGGTGTAGATGCCGCCAACGACGATGCCGAACATGAGAAACACACTCTTGCAGCGATGCAATGCATGCAGGAATTCTCTGCCGTTGAAAGGCGTGCGTCCCGGCGCCGACTTTGGATCGAGGGATACCCAGATGACGATGGCGGCGGTGTATAGCAGGACGGTGAGCGCTGCCGGGATGAGAACCGCGATATAAAGCCGACCGATCGATTGCTCCACAAGGATCGCATACAGCACGATCGCCGTCGACGGCGGCACCAGCTGGCCCAGCGTTCCTCCCGCGGCGATGCTGCCGGTCGACAATTGCATCGAATAACCGCGCTGCTTCATCTCCGGTATCGCAACGGTGCCGATGGTCGCCACGGTTGCGAGGGATGAGCCGGTCAGGGCGCCGAAGCCGGCACATCCGCCAACGCTTGCGAGCGCCAGTCCACCGCGGAATGGTCCGAACGTGGCGTGGGCCAGGCGGTAGATGTCCGATGACAGGCCGGCCACGCCCGCGAATGCGCCCATGATCATGAACAGCGGAAGAACGGCCAGTTCCTCGTTGGTGATCAGCCCGACCGTCTCGGAGCCCAGAATGTTCAGGGCGGTTGGATAGCCCATCAGAACGCCGGTTCCGATCACCGCGCAAATGATCAGCGCTGCCGCGATGGGAACGAAAAGCAGGATCAGCAGCCACAGCAGAAAGAATACCGATATCGAGAATGCCGTGCTCGCATCCGTCAGCACGGGCCGCAGGGCATTGCTGCCGGCATAGACGGCCGCCGACAACAGCACCGCGCCGGCAAACATGATCGCGAAGATGGTGGCGACCCGAGCGCCGCTGTAGCCCGGGCGGTCGCCGCCTTCGGCAGGCTGCGGCGACAGTTCCTCCGCGATCATCGACAGGACGACAACCAGCTGAACCGGCACGCACAGCGAGAAAAACAACGAAACGCCCAGCAGGAACGGCCACAGCGGCCACTGGAGGACAATGGTGATTTTTCCGATTTCGATCGCATTGAGGCTGTAGACCACCACCTGCCAGCTCGTCAGGCAGAGGATCGCCAGAAACAGGGTGTGACCGAACACGCGCATCCATGCGGCCACCCGGTCGTTGACGAAGGCCTTGAGAAAATCGATCTCCAGACTTGCGCGTTGCGCGAGACCGCTTACCAGCACTGCCGCGATCGCAACGGCGAAAATCGTGCTCAGGAACTCATTCGAACCGGCGATCGGTGCATTGAATATTGAACGCAGTACGATAACGTCAAAGGCGGTGAGGATGCCGATAATGAGCATCCCCACCACCCCGACAAACGCGGCAATGCGGCTTATCGCATTGGTCTTGGCTTCAATGCGAGCCAGCAAACGGCCTTGCATCAGACGCAGGTCTTGCGCTTGCTAGTTCGCGGTCTTCGCCTTGTCGAACTCGGCCTTGAACTGATCCAGAACCTTCTTGCCATCCGGGGTCTCCGCAATCCAGCGGTCCTGGGTCGCCTTGAGGGCCTTGTTCCAGCGCTCCTTCTCGTCGGCGCTCAGCTCGACGACATTGTATTTCGCATTACCCTTGATGATGGAGTCGCGCAGGCCATGAGACAGCTTCTCGAGGCCGGAGCCGATTTCACGCGACGTGCCGGCGCCGACATGCTTTTCCAGTATCTTCCTGCCCTTGTCCGACAGCTTCTCATAAGCCTTCGGATTCATGATGATGAATCCGGAAGGGGATCCGAGCGAGACGCCGGTGACGTAATCGTTGGTCACTTCGGTAAGGCGGAAGGCGCCCATCATGATCCAGTTTGCGATTGCCGAATCGACAACGCCGCGGCTGAGCGCCTGGTAGACCTCGGTGGCAGACAGGGAGATCGGCGAGCCACCCAGGGCTGTCGCGATATCGCCGGAGAGCTTGTCGGCAGATCTGATTTTCTGACCCTTGATGTCCTCGAACTTGGCGACCTTGGACTTGGACGCCAGGCCCTGAACGGGCAGCGCCACCAGGCCCATGACCTTTACGCCCTTGTACTCGTCGGCGAGCAGTCCGCTCTCATAGAGTTTCCAAAGCGCGACGGACGCCGCGCCGGCCTGCTTGTCCTCAACCAGCGACGGCAGCGTAATCACCGATGTCTTGGGAAAAGGAAGGCCGACCGTCCCATGCAGCGCCCATCCGATATCCACTACGCCGCTGAGGGTTCTTTCCCAGACATTCCGGCTGTTGGCGAGTTCGAGCCCGTAAACCTGGATCCTGAACTCGCCTTTGGCCTCTTCATTGATCTTGTCAGCCCATGGCTTGAAGACTCGCGTCGCGGTTGCGTTCTCGAGCGGAACCGTCGCGGCAAATTTGAGCACGGTTTCCGCCCTGAGCGCTTGCGCGGTCAGGATCGGAAGCGCAACCGCGAGCGCCCCCGCCAGAAGCGAGGCGCCGACGAAGCGTCCACCGGTCGGCCGGCCTGCGCGGCGGGGTTCAAAGCCTTGGTTGATCGTCATCATTTTTCCTCCAGTCGGACTTTTGTGATTTCCGGCATTTGAGCATAACGGCGCCGGATTGTCTTTGATGTCGGCCCGTTATCGCCGAGTGTCGCCGCTCTCGTCATTGGGCGATATTCGCTCCATCATGCGCCCTGCCATCCGAGCCTGTGAGAAACGCGTTTTGCCGTGTCGCGCAGGTCGTCCATGATCGGGTTCGGAAAGTCGACGAGACTGGGTTGGTTGCTCACCAGCGACATGGCAGCGCGCAGACTGCCCTGCGGATCGAAGATCGGAGCGGCGATGGCGCGAATGCCGTGAAACACCTGACCGTCGATCCAGGCAAAACCTTCGCAGCGGACTTGATGCGCTGCGGCGGCGACCTCCTTCGATGAGGGCCGCCTTTCTTCACGCTGCGCCAGTTCCGAGCGCAGGACCGACTTGATGGTCGGTTGCGACTGGAACGCAAGAAAGATCCGTCCTGCCGCTGAGTCGTAGAGCGGCAGAACGGCTCCGAGCCGCAGGTTCGAAAGGATCGGGACGTGGCTGTCATGAATGCGGACAATCGTGACGCCGTAATCGCCCCACACCGAGAGGTGGCCATCGACATTCACGCGCGCCACCAATTGTCGAAATTCGTCGTCGGCGATCTGGACAAGGTCGGCGCGGTTCAGCGCCGCCATTCCGAGCCGCAACGCAAGCGTGCCGAGATCGTAATATCCACTGGCCGCATCCTGGCATACGAGGTCAGCGCGGATGAAGCTCGCCAGATACCGGTGCGCCATGCTTGGCGACATGCCGGACGACTGAGCCAGCGTTCGCAGCGGCAAGGCCTGACGCGCGGCAATCAGGATTTCCAGGAGTTTCACTCCCTGCTCGACGGACTGAATGCCCTTTCGCTGAGCGGCCATGCAGGCGCCATTTGCTATTAGGCAAGGAATTTGTCAATGAGAAACGAGCCGTCTCGACGGCCCAGCAGCGAAGCGGCCGGTCTCAACAGGCTGCGAATGTCCGGGAGCCAATGCCGCAGATGCCGCCTGCAACGACTGCCCCATCTCGCCCGCAACGTCTGCGTCTGGCTGCCGATATCGGCGGCACATTCACCGATGTCGCAGCCTTCGACGAAAGCTCGCGCAGGCTGCTGCTCGGCAAGAGCCTGTCCACGCCGCGCGCGATGGTGGAGGGCATCGAGTCGGGTGTGGCCAAGGCCGGAACGGCGTTCTCTGAAGCGGGACTGTTCCTTCACGGTTCGACGGTCGTCATCAACACGATGCTGGAGCGGACGGGTGCAAAGACCGCGCTGGTCACGACCCGCGGCTTTCGCGACGTCTACGAGATTGGCCGGATCAACCGGCCCGATGCCTACAATCTGTTTTTTCAGAAGCATGTCCCGCTGGTTCCGCGCGCGCATTGCTATGAAGTGACGGAACGGCTCTATGCAGACGGTCGCGTTCACAAGCCGCTGGATGAGTCCGAATTGCTGTCAGTCGCCGATCAGCTGGAGCGCGAGGGGATCGAGGCGGTCGCAATCCTGTTCCTGCATTGCTATCGCAATCCCGCGCATGAATTGCGCGCCAAGGAACTGTTGCAGCAACGTCTCCCGAAGGCGTTTGTCTCGGCATCGCATGAGCTGTCGCAGGAATATCGGGAATTCGAGCGCTGCTCGACCGTCGTCGCCAACGCCTTCGTCGGTCCGCGCGTGCAGCATTATCTGACCGAGATCGGGGAGCGCATTACCACCGAAGGCTTCCGTGGCACCTTTCTCGTCGTGCAATCGACCGGCGGCCTGTTCGAGCTCGACAAGGCGCGCCGCGAATGCATCCGCATCCTGGAATCCGGGCCGGCCTCGGGCGTAATCGGAACGCAGGCGCTTTGTCATGCGCTAGGCATGGACAATGCCATCGCCTTCGACATGGGCGGTACAACCGCCAAGGCCGGCGTGATCCAGAACGGACGTGCGCTGACGACCGGCCATGCGCTGATTGGAAGCTATGACCGCGCGCTTCCGATTCAGGTTCCTACCATCGACATTTTCGAGGTCGGAACCGGCGGCGGCTCGATCGCCCGCGTCGAACATGGCGGCGCGCTGCATGTCGGCCCGCGTAGTGCCGGCGCCGAGCCCGGCCCCGCCTGCTATGATCGCGGCGGCACGGAGCCGACGATCACCGACGCCAATCTCATCCTTGGCCGGCTGGGCGCCGATCGTTTTCTCGGTGGAGAAATGCATCTCAACGCGGATGCCGCCGAACGAGCGATGCGTGACAAGGTCGCGCAGCCGCTCGGCCTTACGACCACGGAAGCAGCGAGCGGCATTCTGCGGATTGCCGCCACGAAGATGTCCTATGCGGTCAAGGGCGTGACAACGGAGCGCGGCCTCGATGCAGGCAGCTTCGCGCTCGTTGCCTATGGCGGCGCGGGTCCCTTGCATGCGACGGCCGTGGCGCGGGAGATCGGTATCCGGAAAGTGATCATTCCCCGTGCGCCCGGCCACTTCTCGGCCTTCGGCATGCTGTTCTCGGATCTTCGCTACGATTTTGTCCGCACCTGGTTCGTGGCGCTGGAGGCGCTTGACTTCGACCGCTTCGAGACCGTGTACCGGGAACTGGAAACCGAGGGTCGCGAGGCCATTGCCGCGTCCGCGATCGCGCCCAACCAGATCGCCGTGCAGCGCGCGCTCGACATGCGCTATGTCGGTCAGGAGCACACGGTCACGGTGGAAATCCCACAGGAGCATTTTGACCGCCGTGACCGCAAGGCGATCAAATCGCTGTTCGATGCCGTGCATGCGCAGCGTTATGGCACCTCGGCCCCCGCGGAACCTGCCGAAATCGCGAGCCTGCGCACCACGGTGACAGGGATCGTCGAGAAACCCGGGATCGAGCAAATCGCACGAGGCGACGCAACGCCGCCTGCGGATGCCCATACCGGCAACCGCAAGGCTTACTTCCAGGAGACCGGATTTGCGGACACGCCAACATTCGCGCGCGAAAAACTGCTCGCCGGCAATCGCATTCAGGGGCCGGCATTGATCGAAGAACATGCATCGACGACCGTGGCGTTGCCGGGCGATGAGATCGAGGTCGATACGATCGGGAATCTGGTGATCAGCATTTCGGGAGGGCGGCAATGATGGGGACGGAACGCAAGCTGGCTGCCGATCCGATCCTGGTCGAGATCGTCCGCAACGGCGTGATGGCGGTGACGGAGGAGATGAAGACCAATCTCATGCGCACTGCCTACAACATGATCATCTACGAGGCGCTGGATTTCACCGTCGGCATCTTCACGAAGACCGGCGATACCGTATCCATCGGCCTCGGGCTGCCGATGTTCATCCGCGGCATGTCGGAAACGGTGAAGGCGAAAATCCGGCATTTCGAGAAGGAAGGCGTCCAGCCGGGCGACATCCTGCTCACCAACGACGCCTATATCACCGGAAGTCATCTCAACCATCTCACCTTCACGATGCCGGTCTTCCACCAGGGCGAACTGATCGGATTTTCCTGCTGCATGGCGCATTGGCCGGATGTTGGCGGCACGCTTGGCGGCGTCACGACCGACATCTTTTCCGAGGGCCTGCAGATTCCGATCGTCAAATATGCCCGCGCGGGCGTGGTCAATCAGGACATCCACGACATCATCCGTATCAACGTCCGCCTGCCCGAACGCGCGATGGGCGATCTTCGCGCGCAGGTGACCGCGATCAAGACCGGCGAACGCCGGTTTCTCGAATTGCTGGACCGCTACGGTCAGCAGCCGGTTCTGGATTGCATTGCGGTGCTGATGGACCAGTCTGAAATCGCGGCGCGCGAGCGCACCCGTGCCATTCCGGATGGCGTCTACGAAGCCGAGAGCTTCATGGACGACGACGCGGTGGATGTCGCGCAACGTGTTCCGATCCGTGTCAAGGTCATCGTCGCGGGCGACGAGGTGACCGTGGATCTGACCGATGTCGCAAAGCAGGTGAGGGGCTTCTACAATTCCGGCCCCACGACCGGCATTGCCTGCGCGCAGGTGGCGTTCAAATGCGTCACGTCGCCGACCGACTATCCCGTCAACGATGGCTCTTTTCGAAATCTGAAAGTGATTTTGCCTCCAGGTCGCATCGTGAGTGCCGTGCGCCCGGCGCCGATGCGCTGGTGGATGAGTTTTCCCATGACGGTGGTGGATACCATCTTCAAGGCGCTGTCCAAGGCGATACCGGATCAGGTGATTGCCGGTCACCATGCCGATCTCTGCGTCGCCTTGCTGGACGGCAACGATGCCGATACCGGCAAGCTGTTCATTACGAGTTTCGGTCCGCTCGGCGGCGGCTGGGGCGCCAAACGTGGCGAGGACGGCGTCTCTGCCACCGTCTGCATCAATGACGGCGACACCCATAACAGCCCGAACGAGCAGTTCGAAGCCAAGTATCCGGTGATGGTTGAGAGCCTTTCGCTGATCCAGGATTCCGGCGGACCCGGACTTTACCGCGGCGGATTGGGCGTCGAGACCGTCGTGCAGGCGATCTCCGACTTCAACGTCAATGCCCAGATCGAGCGTGCGGTGTGTCTGCCATGGGGCCTTGAAGGCGGTCTCGAAGGCACCGGCAACGACATGCTGATGCGGCGTGACGGCATCGTGGAGGATGACGTGCCGAATGCCAAGCTGTTCCGCGCCAGGGTCAAGGCAGGTGATGCCTTCATTCTGCGATCCGGCGGCGGCGGCGGCTTTGGATCGCCGCTGGAGCGGCCGGCCGGACAGGTTCAGCATGATGTGCGGCAGGGCTATGTATCGCTCGACGCGGCGAAGGATTATTACGGCGTCGTGCTGGATCCCGATACGCTTGAGATTGACGCTGTGGCCACCGAGCGGCAACGTCGTGACCTCACCAGCGTGCATCGCGATCGCGTATCACGACAGGGCGATGTCCCGCAGCGCATTGCGCGCAGGACGCTGGAGTCGCTGCCGGCCGGCCATCTCGCCATCCGCTGTCTGCTGCCGTCCTGCTGCGGCCGCTGGCATATGCCACGCGGCTTCGAGGCCGTGGAGATCGCGCCTCAGGTTTAGCGGGAATTGCGGACGCGGCTGCAATCACGCAGGCGGTCTGAACCGTTCAAGCCCGCGCGGCAGAGATGGCGCGCATGAGGGACTGACCGGGAGGCTGGCCGATCGAGGATCGGGGAGACGGCAGCGCCCTTCCGATCCGCCCGCAACTGTCCGCTGTCGAATGTCTGGCAGGCCCGGCAGTCAGACGCGCAAATCTCGCCCCAGTCAGCTCTCGCCCAAGTCAGATATCGCTCCAGTCAGCGCGATTTCACCCGGGCCGGCTTTTCCGCGCCGGATGCCTGATCATAGAAGGCAACATTCTCGGCGGCGGAATCGGGCTGGTCGGAGAGAAAGGCCTGCAGCTTGACCGCCCGCTCGCTGCTCTCGATCAGGCGCTCTGTGATATCAAGAAGAAACCGGAACTCCTTTGCGGTCAGGCAGCCGAATTGCAGATCGTTGACGCGGCGCTGCACCGGCGCGAGCCGGGCGAGCAATTCGCTGCCCTTTGCCGACACCTCAAGACGCACACGTCGCCGGTCGGCCGGGTCGGTGGTCTTGTGAATGAGCCCGCGCTTGAGAAGCCTGTTGGTGATGGTCGTGACGAAAGCGCCGCTGAGATGCAGGTGGTCGGCAACGCGGTTGACGCTGACGTCGCCTTCTTCGGCCGACAGATGCCGGATCGAAATCAATACCGTGTATTCGATACCGACCAGACCGATGCGCGCACCGTGCCCGGCGCGCACCGATTCGTGGCGGGCCAGCAATCCGAAGAGATTATGCACCAATTGCCTGAATTGACGGTCCGACCCATCGACCAGCATTTCGGGCCGTGAAATCGTCAGCGGTGCCTTGGCCGGCAACGCGGCGGAACGACGCATCATCCGGCTTCGCGCGCCGCGCTTTTCGGCAATCGTGCTCATTTCTTTGCCTAGCGCATTTGCTCCGATTCTCAAAATTGCTTGCAGGCAATGCTGATTTGCGAAGGCTTTCCTCTGCGAGGACCGCAGCCAGCCGCGGCGGGGCGTTGCAACAAATTTTTGCTTGAATAGCTTACAAAATTAGCTATCGTTATCAGCTTATGTTGCGCATCCGGGTGTCGCATTCCCGAACGGAGTGGGGTTATGCCCTCTGTCACGAACAGCTCCGGCCCTGCCGCGAGAACCGTGCCGCGGCACGCCGGTGACACGCAGTTGCGCGCGCGTCCTTCAGACGGGGCGATGCTTGCAATCGATGATGTAACCGTCCGGTTCGGTGGTGTCGTTGCGCTGGATGCGGTGACGTTCGACGTGCGAAGGGGCGATATCTGCGGGCTGATCGGACCGAACGGGGCCGGAAAGACCACCTTGTTCAACTGCCTGTCGCGGCTCTATCCTTTCGATCGTGGCCGGATCGTCTTTGACGGCAACGACATCAGCCGTGCGCCCGTGCACCTCATGGCCTCGCTCGGGGTCGGGCGGACGTTTCAGAATCTGGCCTTGTTTCGTTCGCTCAGCGTCCTGGAAAATGTGATGATCGGCGGCCACAGCACCGCGAACAACGGGTTCGCCGCGAATGCCGTCGGCCTTCCCGTGGTGCGGCGCGAAGAGGAAGAGTTGCGCGGCCGTGCAAAGGAATTCGTTGAGTTCGTCAGTCTGCAATCGGTCGCGGCCCGCGCCGTCGCTGACTTGCCGTTCGGCTTTCAAAAGCGCGTCGAACTTGCCCGCGCGCTTGCGAGCAAGCCCAAGCTGCTGCTGCTCGACGAGCCGGCCGCCGGTCTGAACCACGAGGAGATGGGATCGCTGCGCGATCTCATCTTCCGGGTGCGCGATCAACTCGGCATCACCGTGCTGCTCGTCGAACATCATATGAACCTCGTGATGACGGTATCGGACAGCGTCGTCGCGCTGAATTTCGGTCGCAAGATCGCCGAGGGAACGCCGGCAGAAGTGCAGCGCGATCCGGAGGTCATTCGCGCCTATCTCGGGACCGCGCAATGACGGCCGCGCTCATGCAGACGCAGAACCTGCGGGCATTCTACGGCAACACCCGCGTTCTGCACGGCATCGATTTTGTGCTTCAGCCGGGCGGCATCACCACCATTCTCGGCGCCAACGGAGCCGGCAAGACAACCGCGTTGCGCGCAATCTCCGGCATGGTCCGCACCGAAGGCGCGATCCGGTTTGAAGGGGCGCGCATCGATGGCCGCAAGACCGAGGACGTCGCGCGGCGCGGCATCGCCCATGTGCCGAATGGGCGCGGCACGATCATGCAGCTCACCGTCCACGAGAACCTGAAGCTCGGTGCGTATACCCGAAGCGACAAGAGGGGCGTTGCGCAGGACTTCGAACTGGTCTTTGGCTATTTTCCGCGTCTGAAGGAGCGCCAGGGACAGCAGGCGGGAACGCTGTCGGGCGGCGAGCAGCAGATGCTCGCCATCAGCCGCGCGCTGATGATGCGCCCGAAACTGCTGCTGCTGGACGAGCCAAGCTTCGGGCTGGCGCCTCTCGTCGTCCAGGAAATCTTCTCCATCATGCGCTCGATCAACAAGCAGCAGGGCGTCAGCATGCTTCTGGTCGAGCAGAATGCGAGTCTGGCCCTCGATCTCGCTGACCACGCCTATCTCCTCGAAACGGGGAACGTGGTCGTGTCCGGCACCTCGCGTGACATTCAGCAAAATCCGTCCGTGCGACGGTCCTATCTCGGATATTAGAATGGAAGCGTTCGTACACCAGCTTTTGTCCGGACTTGCCACCGGCGGAATCTATGCGAGTGTCGCGCTCAGCCTGGTGATGATCTATCAGGCGACGCACCTGGTGAATTTCGCTCAAGGCGAGATGGCGATGTTCTCGACCTACGTCGCCTGGACGCTGATCGAGATGGGATTTCCCTATTGGTCGGCGTTCTTCCTGGTGCTGGCGATCTCGTTTGCAGCGGGCGTTCTTCTGGAGCGCGTCGTCATCCGGCCTGCCGCCGGAAAGTCCGATCTGGTGGTTGTGGTGGTCTTCATCGGGCTGCTGCTGATCTTCAACAGCCTCGCCGGCTGGATGTGGACGCATACCCTCAAGACGTTTCCGTCTCCGTTCGACGGGTTGCCCGGCAGCAAATACCTCACGAGTCACGAAATTGGCGCAGCGATCATCACCCTGACGGAGCTGGCGCTGCTCTATGTCTTCTTTCGCCATACGTCGCTTGGCCTCGCCATGCGGGCGGCTGCGTATAATCCGGAATCCAGTCGCCTCCTCGGCGTCCGGGTCGATCTGATGCTGGCGCTCGGCTGGGGCTTTGCGGCTGCGATCGGCGCCGTTGCCGGCATGATGATCGCGCATGTGGTCTATCTCGATCCCAACATGATGATGGGCATTTTGCTCTACGGCTTTGCCGGCGCCCTGCTCGGTGGCATCGACAATCCGGTCGGCGCCGTCATCGGCGGCTTTATCGTCGGCGTCATGGAAAACATCCTTGGCGCCTATGTGATCGGGACCGACCTGAAGCTGACCGTTGCCCTGGTGGTGATTGTCGCAGTGCTGACGGTGCGGCCGTCGGGCCTGTTCGGAAAATCCATCGTTACGCGGGTCTGATCATGTCGTCTGAGACTCAAGACGCCTATCTTGCCACGAGATCGCAGATCGATCTGACCGCGCCGGTCTGGCGCAGGCTCGCTCTGACGCTGTTGATCGCGGGCGCCGCCGCATTGCCGTTTTTTCTGAGCGACTATCGGACGTTCCAGCTCACGCTCACCCTCGCTTATGCGATCGCCTTGCTGGGCCTGAATATCCTTACCGGCTATAGCGGGCAGATCTCGCTCGGCCATGGCGCATTCTTTGCCATCGGCGCCTATGTCGCCGCGATCATGATGGACCGCTGGGGGTTGCCTTACTGGTCGACAATCCCGGTCGCGGGCGTGGTCTGCCTGGCCGCGGGCTTTCTGTTCGGGCTGCCGGCGCTGCGGCTGGAGGGGTTGTATTTGGCGCTGGCGACGTTCGCACTCGCGGTCGTGACCCCGCAGATACTCAAATACAAGGGCATCGAGGAATGGACCGGTGGCGTGCAGGGCATCGTCATCATCAAGCCGGATGCGCCGTTTGGTCTGCCGCTCAGCGCCGATCGATGGCTCTATCTGTTCACGCTGGCAATCACGGTCGTCATGTTCATCGCCGGTGTGCGCCTCATTCGCGGGCGCATCGGCCGCGCCCTGATTGCGATCCGCGATCATCCGACCGCGGCTTCCGCCATGGGCATCAACATCTCGCTCTACAAATCGGTCACGTTCGGCGTCAGCGCACTCTATACGGGCGTCGGCGGCGCGCTGGGTGCGATCGCGGTCCAGTTCGTGGCGCCTGACAGCTTCGGATTCTTTCTTTCGATCTCCTTCCTCGTAGGTCTGGTTGTCGGCGGTCTGGCCTCGATCTCGGGCGCGATTTACGGCGCGCTGTTCATCCAGTTCGTTCCCAATGTCGCGGACAATATTTCCAAGTCCGCGCCGTGGGCGATTTACGGATTTTTCCTGCTTGCGTTCATGTACGCGATGCCGTCCGGGGTGGCGGGCGCGATCCGAGGCATCGCCGAGAGGGTTTCGGCGCGATTCAAGCGCCACCAATAGGCCGCCGTCACAGCCGGCGCCAGCCAGCCGCAGCCCGATGCGGCAAGGAACGCTTTCGCGCACAGAAGCGGAAGTGGCCTGTGATGCTGTCCCGCATTGTCGATTCCGATACTAGCTTTCGAAGAAAGCTATTGTAATTAGACAAATGTGTTGTACCCTTGTGGGGAAAGAGGAAGCAGCCTGCTGGTGTGACGGTTTCGGAGAGCCTCGATGTATCTGCTGAACGCCTGGTATGTGGCCGGTTGGTCCAACGAAATGACGTCAAAGCCGATTGGACGCACGCTTCTGGATGAGCCGGTCGTCATGTATCGCGGCAAAGACGGCGGGCTGGTCGCGCTGGAAGATCGATGCTGTCATCGCGGGATGCCGCTCTCGCACGGCGAGGTCTTCGACAACAACATCCGATGCGAATATCACGGCATGATGTTCGAAGGCTCCGGCCGCTGCGTGAACATCCCCGGGCAGGAGATCATTCCGCAAAGCGCAAGGGTCCGCAGCTTCCCGATCGAGGAGCGCGACGATCTGGTCTGGATCTGGATGGGTGACCCGACGAAGGCCGACCCCGCGCTTATCACGCCATGGCCGTGGCATGGACGCTGGCCATACAAGGCGAAAAGCGAGGTGCTGAAATGCAACTATCTGCTTGCCTCCGACAACCTGCTCGATCAGACGCACGGCGCCTATGTCCACAAGTCCACGCTCGCCGCCGCGCCGGATGACTATGCGCGTGCGGAGATGCAGACCGATCCCACCCCGGACGGAGTGAGGTTCACGCGCTGGATGCTGAATTCGATTCCACCGGGCATCTATGCGAGCGCGGTGAAGTTCGAGGGGCGCGTCGACCGCTGGCAGGAATTCGAATACGTGGCGCCGTCCTGCATCCTGCAATTCACCGGGGCTCTCGATATCGGCAAGGGCGCCTATGACAAGGGCGTGCGCGACGGCGGCTTTGGTCTCCGAATTTTCTACGGCATCACGCCGGAGACCGAGGATACCTGCTGGTTTTTCTGGTCGGCGGCGAACGGCTATCGGCAGAACGAGCCGGAAGCTACCGAGACGCTGTTCGCCATGATGGAGGACGCCTTCAAGGAAGATGAGATCGTCCTTGAAGCGCAGCACGCCATGCTGAAGCGGCTCGGCGGACGGCCGCTGATCAATATCGCTTCGGACGTTGCCCGGGTTCACGCGCGGCTCGCGCTCGAACGCAAGATCGCCGCCGAGCGGGGCATTCCGAGGGATCAGGTCGTGACGTCGGTGTAGGCAGAAGGCTTGTCGGGGTCGTTCTCTCTGCAACTCAAACAGGGGAGTGTTATCATGAAGTCGATCTCTGCCGGCTCGGCCGGAGTGTTGGTTGCCAGCACGTTGCTTGCCAGCTCGTTGCTTGCCTTGTCGCTCGCCGCCGCGCCTGCCTTGGCGCAGAAGAAGTACGATCCCGGCGCGTCCGATACCGAAATTCTGATCGGCCAGACCAATCCCTATAGCGGGGCGCTTTCTTCCTACGCGACACAGGGCCGCGTGCAGGACGCCTATTACAGGATGATCAACGAGCAGGGCGGGGTGAATGGCCGCAAGATCAAGCTGATCACCCTTGATGACGGCTATTCGCCGCCGCGCACGGTCGAACAGCACCGCAAGATGGTGGAGGACGACAAGGTGCTGGCCATCATCGGCACCATGGGAACGCCGACCAATTCGGCAATCGTCAAATACATGAATGCCAAGAAGGTGCCGCACATCTTCCTCGCGACCGGCGCGTCGAAATGGGGCAATCCGGCGGAAAATCCGTGGACCATGGGATGGTATCCGACCTACCGCACGGAGGGCATCATCTATGGCAAATACATTCTGGAGAACATCAAGGATGCGAAGATCGGAGTTCTCTATCAGAACGATGATTACGGAAAGGATTTCGTCAACGGCCTGAAAGCCGGTCTGGGCGACAAGGCGAAGACCATGATCGTCAAGGAGGTGACCTACGAGACCTCCGATCCGACAGTCGACTCGCAAATCGTGACGCTGAAGGGCTCTGGCGCGAACGTGTTCTTCAGTGCCACCACCAACAAGTTCGCGGCACAGGCGATCCGCAAGGCCTACGACATCGACTGGAAGCCGATCCAGTTCCTCGTCAACAACGCGTCCTCGATCGCGACGGTGCTCACGCCGGCCGGCCTCGACAAGTCGACCGGCATCATCTCCACCGCCTATCTGAAGGACCCGAACGATCCGCAATTTGCCAATGACGAGGGCATCAAGTGGTACCGCGACTTCATGAAAAAGTACTATCCCGATGGCGATGTTAACGACCCGCAAAATCAGATCGGCGTGTCGATCGCGCAGACCACGGTGCAGATGCTGAAGCAGGCCGGCGACAACCTGACCCGCGAGAACATCCGCAAGCAGGCGGCGAGTCTGAAGGATCTCGAGCTGCCGCTGCTGCTGCCCGGCATCAGGCTCAATACCGGGCCGCAGAACTACTTCCCGATCACCCAGCAGCAAATGATCAAGTTCGACGGCAAGAGCTGGGTTCGATTCGGCAATGTTCTGAGCGGCTCCTAGCCCGAAAACGCCCGGCAGCCATGCGCAGGAAGGCGCATGGCTGCCAATAAGCTTCTTGAAAAAGCTTTTGTAGTAAGGTAATAGCGGAGCAGTCTTCAGCTCCGGAAGCGCCATGCAAATCAGGAAGATCCTGACTTTCGTCGATGAGGCCCGCAGCGAGGCCGGTCACGGGGCGGAGCCGCCGCTCCGCAAGGTTGCGAGTGTCGCGGTGGTGCAGAATCCCTTTGCCGGCAAGTATCAGGAGGACCTGTCCTCGCTGGTGGACGCCAGTGCCGCGATTGGCAGGGAGCTTTCGGAGATCGCGCTGAATCTGCTCAAACCATTCCCGGTAGAGAGCTATGGCAAGGGCGCCGTGATTGGCCTTGCCGGCGAGCAGGAGCACGGGGTGGCGCTGCTTACCACCGTGTTCGGCAATGTGATCCGCGACACCGCTGGCGGCGGCAAGGCCTGGATTTCCTCGATGACCAAGCGCGCGTCTCCGGGGGCCACGATCGACGTGCCGGTCGCGCACAAGGACGCGCTCTATGTCCGCTCGCACTATGACGGCATCACCATCACGCTGCCGGACGCGCCGCTGCCGGACGAGATCGCCGTAATCTGCGTCTATGTCAATCGCGGACGGCTGAACGCGCGGGTCGGCGGCCTTTCGAAGGACCGGATCCAGGGCCTGGACGGCCTGATCTGACCGGAATGAATGAACGGGAGAGCGCCGAATGGCTGTTTGCAAGACCGGAGCCGAGCATATCAAGTCTTTGCAGGACGGGCGCAAGGTATTCATCGACGGGCAGGGCGTAGCGGATGTCACGACGCATCATGCCTTCCGCAATTCGGTGGCATCCGCCGCATCGCTCTACGATTTTCAGGCGGCGGCGGAAAATATCGAATTGATGACTTTCGCGTTCGATGGCGCCAACCGGCGCGCCAATCGCGGCTGGCAGATGCCGCGGTCCTATGCAGAGACCGTCGAACGGCGCAAGGCGCTGACCGCCTGGGCGGAATTGAGCTACGGCTTCATGGGCCGGTCGCCGGACCATCTCGCATCGGCCCTGGTTGGACAGCGGATGGGCCTTCATGCTTTCGAGCGGAGCAATCCGGCACGCGCCAGGGCCTTTGAGGACTATTTCGATTTCGCAACGCGCAGCGACCTGTTCCTCACCTACGTCATCATCAATCCGCAAGCCGACCGCTCCAAGGATTGGGGCGAACAGGACGAGGACCTGGTGGCGCGCGTGGTCGACGAGGATTCCGGCGGCATCACCATCCGCGGCGCCAAGATGCTGGGCACCAGCTCGATCATGGCGAACGAAGTGCTGGTCGCAAATCTCCAGCCGCTCAGGCCGGGCGAGGAGGATCTCGCCTTCTCGTGCGCGCTGCCGATGAACGCAAGGGGCCTGCGCGTGCTTTCGCGCAAATCCTACGAGGCACACGCGATCTCGGTCTATGATAATCCGATCTCGTCGCGCTTTGACGAGAACGACGCCATTATCCATTTCGACGACGTCAAGGTGCCGTGGGACCGGGTATTCGTGTATCGCGACGTGGACATGTGCCGCGCGCAATTCCACGATACTCCTGGACATATCTATCAGAATTATCAGTCGCAGATTCGTCTGGTGGTCAAACTGAAATTCCTGGTCGCGCTGGCACGGCGGCTGACGGAGAGCATCGGCACGGTCAACATGCCTCCCGTTCGCGAGCAACTCGGACGCCTCGCGGCGCAAGCCGGCATGGTGGAATCGATGATGTGGGGCATCGAGGCCGCGGGTAGCCAGCAGGGCGATTACTGGGTGCCGAACAAGCACCAGGTCTATTCCGCGCAGGTCGTGACGCAGGACCTCTATCCGAAGATGATCAACACCATCCGCGAGCTTGCGGGTGGTGCCTTCATCATGCTGCCGTCATCGGTGCTGGATTTTGCCAATCCCGAGATTGAGCCCATCATCCGCAAGACCCAGCGCTCGGCGGCACTCGCGCCCGAAGCGAAGGTGAAGTTCCTCAAGGCTGCGTGGGATGCGGTGGGATCGGAATTCGGATCGCGGCACACGCAATATGAGATGTTCTATGCCGGCGCACAATTCGTGACGGCCGGTCATTCCTTCCGCACCTTTGGCTGGGATGGGTCCACCAAGCTGCTCGAGCAATTGATGTCGAGCTTCGACCTAGCCGACTCCCTGAACAGTGCCAAGCATTGACGTCGATGCGGACAGCCATCGTCAATATCGGCACGATCGTGTCCGGAGACTGGGCCCGTCCGATCCTGCGGGGAGACACGATCTTGACGGAAGACGGGCGGATTTCGCGCGTCGGTACCGCTGCGGCGGAGGAGGTCGAATCCTGCGATATCGTCATCGATGCCGGCGGTGCGACCGCGATTCCGGGCCTGATCGATTCCCACGTTCACATCACGTTCGGCGACTACACGCCACGGCAGCAGACCGTCGGCTATCTCGAAAGCTATGTGCATGGCGGCGTGACCACGGCGATCAGTGCCTCCGAAGTCCATGTGCCGGGCCGTCCGCGCGATCCGGAAGGCGTCAAGGCACTCGCAGTTGCCGCGCACAAGTGCTTCGAAAGCTATCGTCCCGAAGGCATGACCGTGCATGCCGGCTCCGTCATCCTGGAGCCCGGACTGAGCGACGATGATCTCGGCGAGATCGCCGGCAAGGGCGTGTGGCTCGCAAAGGCCGGCTTTGGCGCCTTTGCCAGCGCCTATGATTATGCACCGCTGATCGCGGCCGCCCGCGCCCACAACATGATTACAACCGTCCATACCGGCGGCTCGTCCATTCCCGGCTCGGGGGCGATCACGGGCGATCACCTGCTGGCGCTGAAGCCGCATGTGTCGTTCCACGTCAACGGCGGGCCAACGGCGATGCCGGACAAGGATTTCGCACGGCTGATTCACGAAAGCGACGTCGCCCTGCAGATCTGTACCGCCGGCAATCTCCGCACGACCCTGCTGTGTGCAAGGCTCGCCTGGGAAGCGGATGCGTTCGCGCGCCTCATCATCGCCACCGATACCCCGACCGGAAGCGGTGTCATGCCGCTCGGCATGCTCTACACGATCGCGCATCTGTCGAGCCTTGCCGGGATCGCGCCGGAAGTGGCGATTGCCGCCGCGACCGGGAGCAATGCACGGGTATATCGCCTGGAATCGGGCCTGCTGTCCGAGGGCGGTCTCGCCGATATCGTTCTGATCGACGCGCCGGATGGCGGCACGCAGGCCGACGCGCTCTCTGCCATTCGCCATGGCGATATCGCAGCGATTGGCGCAGTCGTCGCCGGCGGCGAGCCGCGCTTCGTCGGCCGAAGCCGGAACACGCCCGCGACGACTCGCAAGGTTCGTGTTGCGAAATGCACCTTGCCACGCGATTTTTCGGGGGCCAGGCACTGAGCAGACCCCGCCCTGCGCGCTCTCGCTGCCGTCAGATCGGCTGTGCCGCGCAACTCCTCGAGAGCGGATATGCAAAATCCGGCGCTTGCGGCCGATCTTGGATGCGGAGGGTCCAGTCGCTACATTGAGACAATCAAAGGACGGTTCCCGCGCCATGGGGATGACGCTTTCAGAAAAGATTGTCGCCAGAGCGGCCGGTCGCAGTTTCGTCTCTCCTGGTGAAATCGTGACCTGTGCGGTCGATCTTGCAATGATCCACGATTCCGGCGGGCCGCGCCGGGTCGAGCCGATTTTGCGGCGCCTCGGCAGCGGTGTGTGGGATCCCGCCAAGGTCGTGCTGATCACCGATCACTATGTGCCGGCGACGGATGACGAAAGCCGGCGCATCCAGGAGATCACGCGGCAATTCGCGGCCGATCAGCGCATCGTGAACTTCTACGATCGGCAAGGCATATGCCATGTGGTGCTGCCCGAGCGAGGGCATCTCAGGCCAGGCATGTTCGTGGTTGGCGGCGACAGCCATTCTCCGACCGGCGGTGCGTTTGCCGCCTACATGTTCGGGGTCGGCGCAACCGAGATGGCCGGCGTTCTCGCCACCGGCGAAATCTGGCTTCGGGTGCCGGAAACAATCCGCATCGAATGGACGGGCCGGATCGGACGCGGCGTTTCGGCAAAGGACATGATGCTGCACCTTTGTGCACGGCTTGGAATGGATGGGGGCCGCTACCAGGCGGTGGAATATACCGGCGAGGGCGTCCGTGCGCTGCCGATGCAGGAACGCATGACCTTGTCCAACATGGCGGCCGAGCTCGGCGCCCAGGCGGGCCTGATCGAGGCGGACGAGACGACAGCGGCCTGTCTCGGTGCGGCCGGTGTTGCTGCCGAACAGATTTCACAATGGCGCAGCGATACCGGCAGCAAGGTCTCCGAACATCATGTGTTTGACGCGAGCGCGCTTGCGCCGCAGGTCGCCGCTCCGCATAGTCCAGCCAACGCGGCGCCGGTTGTGGAACACGCCGGCACGAAAATCGACGTCGCCTATATCGGCGCCTGTACGGGGGCCAAGCTGGCAGACCTGCGGATGGCAGCCGAGGTGCTGCGCGGCCGCAAGGCCGCGAAGCATGTCGATCTGGTCTGCGCGCCGGCCTCGTTGCGGGATCAGGAGATCGCGCGCGGCGAGGGAACGCTCGCCGCCATTCTCGACGCTGGCGCGCGCCTCCTGCCGAATGCCTGCGGCATCTGCGCGGGATATGGCGACGACCGCCTCGGCGAGAATATCGTGGCGATGTCGTCGACGGCCCGGAATTTCAAGGGCCGGATGGGGGCTGCGAGCTCGAAGGTCTATCTCGGCTCGCCATACACGACGGCGGCGTCCGCGATCGAGGGTCAGATCGCCGATCCTCGGCCTTATCTGCAAGCGGGGCGGGCGTGAGCGGCCGCGCTTTCGTCTTCGGCGACGATATCGACACGGACGTGCTGGCGCCCGGCCGCTACATGAAAGGTCCGATTGAAGGGCTTGCGCAACATTGCCTGGAAGCCGTCGACCCGGACTTCGCCAGGAACGTCCGGCCGGGCGATTTCGTTGTCGCGGGCCGCAATTTCGGGATGGGCTCGTCGCGCGAACAGGCGGCGCAGGCGCTGAAGGTGCTGGGCGTGTCGGCGGTTGTCGCCAAGTCGTTCGGCGGCATCTTCTATCGCAACGCGCTCAATCTCGGTTTGCCGGTTGTCGTTTGTGCCGGTAGTGATGCGATAAATCCGGGAGACCGGCTCGGCATCGACCTCGCACGCGGCCACGTCATCAACGAGACCTCCGGCCGTACGCTGCAAAGCGAGCCTTTGCCGGCCTTCCTCCTCGAGATGCTGGCGGATGGCGGCCTCGTTGCGCATCTTGAAAAGCGGTTTACGCGGCGGGCCTGATCATTGCCTCTTCATCGCCGCCATGAAATCCGCGCATGTCATCACCTCGGCGACCGAACGCAGCGCGGTCACATTGGCTTCGTGCACTTCGTCCGAGAACGCGGCGCATCCGTCCTCCAGCAGAATACAGTGCAGGTCGCGCACATGCGCATCGCGCAGCGTCGACGCCACGCCGCCATTGGTGACGATGCCGCAGAATGCGAGCGTTTCGATGCCCGCCCTGCGGAGAACCCATTCCAGCCGGCTCATGTAGAAGGCCGAATAGGCGACCTTCTCCACCGAAAGATCGGCCGGCTGCAACATGTCCACGAGCGCGTGCCCGAAACTCCCGGGAGCGAAATCGCCCTTGCGCAGGAACGGGCGCAATGCCTTCAGATGCGGCGAGATGAAGGGCTCGCCTTGTCTGCCGGGAACCAGGGTGAAGTGGGTCGAGATGATCCAGCCGCCGGCCGCGCGAACCGCATCCGCGACCGGCCGCACACGCGATGGCAGCGCAGCAATGGCGGCAGAGGTCGCCCCGCCGCGGGCGTAAGCGCCCTGCGGATGCAGGAAGTCGTTCTGCATATCCACGATCAGGAGACCGACGGTTTCAGGCGCGGAAAGACCGGTCATGACGAAAGCCGTTCGATGATGACATTGCCGAAGCGATCAACGCGGCCCCGAAGATCAGGTTCGATGAAAATGGTGGCGTCGTCCTGTTCGAGGACGGCAGGACCTGCAATCACGGCATCGACAGGCAGCGCGCGACGGGCATAGACCGCGGCGGATTGCCAGCGCCCGTCGACATAGACTGGCCTCTCGGCCTGCCTGGCGTCGGCCAGACTGCCACCGGTCGGGGCAAGCCTGGCGAGGTCGAGCTTGGGGCGGCGGCCGACCGCCGCAACATGCAGGTTCAGTACTCTCGCCGCAATCCCCTCCAGCAGCCGGCCATAGACCTGCCGGTAACGCCGCTCGAAGGCGTCCTGCAGCAACGTTCGGTCAAACCCGCGGTCGGCGCTCCAGTCGAGCGGTACGGCAACGGTATGGGTCTGACCGACATAGAGCATGTCGCACGAGACCAGCACCTCTCGCCGCTCGAAGGCAACTCCGGATCGATCAAGCAAACGCTTGCCGCGCTCGGCCCTGTCGGCAATCTCGGCATTGAAGGTGTCGAAATGCATCTCGTCGGTGGTGCGGTTCACGGTATGCACGAAGTCATGACGCATGTCGGCGATCACGCAGCCGAGCGCCGAGGTCACGCCCGGATAGGGCGGCACCAGCGCGGCCTTGAGCCCGACTTCCTTCATCAGCGCGCCGGCATGCAACGCGCCGCCGCCGCCGAACGGCATCAGCACAAAGTCGCGCGGATTGTGCCCGCGCTCGATGGAGACCAGGCGAATGGCGCCGGCCATGCGGCTGTTTGCGATCCGCACGATGGCGTCGGCGGCTGCGGTCGGATCGAGGCCGAGCGGATCGCCGACCTGCTTCCGGATGGCCGCCTTCGCTGCTGCCACATCGAGCCGGGTCAGACCGCCGCCGATAGGGCGGTCCGGATTGATGCGCCCGAGCACCAGATTGGCGTCCGTCAGCGTGGGGCGTTCGTTGCCGTGGCCATAGCAGACCGGCCCGGGCACTGCGCCCGCGGATTCCGGGCCGACCTGCAGAAGGCCGCCGCGATC
Source organism: Pseudorhodoplanes sp. (assembly GCF_050250235.1). Taxonomy (GTDB): domain Bacteria; phylum Pseudomonadota; class Alphaproteobacteria; order Rhizobiales; family Xanthobacteraceae; genus Pseudorhodoplanes. Next base: position 94,248 of record NZ_JBFWPA010000006.1, on the reverse strand, counting down.
GACATGGGCGATCGAGCCTCCGCCCGCGCCGATGGTGGTGATCTCGATCATCGGCGTGCGGATGACCAGACCGAAATCGATCGCGGTCTGCGCCGCGAGTGCAGTCTCGCCGTGCGCGATCAGCGAGACGTCGAAGCTGGTTCCGCCGACGTCACCGGTTACGACATTCGGGAAGCCCGCGGTTTGTGCGATATGCGCCGCGGCGATGACGCCGGCCGCGGGGCCGGAAAGGGCGGTTCGCACCGGCATCGCCTTCGCGGTGTCGACCGTCATGACGCCGCCGTTCGACTGCACGATCAGCAGTTGCCCTGCGAATGCCTGTGCGCGGAGTTCGGACTCGATCCGGTCCAGATAATCGGCCACGACCGGCTGAAGATAGGCATTGAGCACGGTGGTCGAGCTGCGCTCGAACTCGCGGATTTCGGGAAGTATTTCGCTCGAGATATTCACATAGGCATTCGGCCAGACGGAGCGGATCGCCTCGGCTGCGACCTGTTCGTTTTCGGCATTGGCGTAGGAATTGATGAAGGTTATCGCCACGGCCTCCGCACCTCGGGCGAGCAATTCGCGCGCTCGTTCCCGCACTTCGGCGGGATCGACCGCGGCGCGCAGGGTTCCGTCCGCCAGCACGCGCTCGCGCACCTCAACGCGGCGCTCGCGTGGTACGACAGGCTCGAACCGGCCCCACAGGCCCCAGGTCTGCGGCCGGTCGCGGCGGCGCATCTCCAGCACATCGCTGAAGCCTTCGGTTGCGATCACGCCGGCCGTGCCGCCCTTGCGCTCAAGCAGTGCGTTGGTGCCGACGGTTGTACCGTGCACGATGGTGGTGACCGCCGAAATGTCGTCCGTGCCCTGCCGGATGCCGGCGAGAAAACCCGCAGCTTCGCGTCCGCGCGTGGACGGCACCTTGGCAATCCAGGACGTTCCGGTCTTCTCGTCAAGACAGAACAGGTCGGTAAATGTTCCGCCGACATCCACGCCGATGACAACACCGCTCATGCCGTTCCCGTCTTGCCGTAGACGCGCGCCGCTGCCTCGCTGCTCACGTAGCCGTTGCGGATGTCATTGGCTATGGAAGCCTTGGTGCGGTCGCCAACGGGGCCGTAACCTCCACCACCCGGGGTTTCGAGCCGTACCCGCTCACCCTTCGCGAGCTTGATGCCAACCCATTTCGACGCCATCGGCGGCGTTTCCCTGACTCCATTGCTTCGGATCACACTGAAGGCGTTGAGCGCGCCGGGACCGCCACCGAGCACCCCAGGCGGAGAGAAGCGTCCACGCTCCCCGAACAGGAAGACATCGGCCTGCTCTTCGAGCAGCTCAATTTCATAGACCGCACCGAGACCGCCACGATGCCGGCCAGGGCCACCGCTATCGGGACGCAGGGCCCAGCGCGTGAACATCACCGGATAGGCGGCTTCCAGGATTTCCACCGGGGGAATGGTCGCGGTCGAGATCGGCGCATTGCCGTGATTGAGCCCGTCCCCTTCGGGGTGTCCGCCATGGCCGCCGCCGAAGAACGAGAACATCACCCAGCGCCGTCCGTCCCTGCGGTGACCCGCCAGCGATAATGCGTTGATCGTGCCGTAGGCGCAGCCATTGACGCGATCCGGACATGCTCGCGACAGCGCGACGAACACCGTATCGATCATGCGCAGGATGGTTTCGGTATAGCCTCCGACCGGCTTCGGCCATTTCGCCGCCAGAATTGAGCCTTCAGGGATCACGAAACGGATCGGGTCGAGCACCCCCGCATTGGCGGGCACATCGTGAAAGATATGCTTGAGCGCGACATAGCAGGCTGCAAGAGCGGTCGAGCGCGAGATATTGACCGGACCCGCGCAGGCCTTCGAACAACGCGAGAAATCGAGCGTCATCGCATCGCCGTCGACATGCAGGTCGAGGGCGATCGTCAGCGGCTCGTCGCGGATGCCGTCGTTATCGAGATGATCCTCGGCGGAATAGGTGCCGTCTTTCAGCTCGGCGATGTTCATGCGCATCAACCGGGCGGCCCGGTCGCGCAATTCAGCCATCGCTGCAGAGACCGTTTCGTCGCCGAACTCGTCAAGCAGTGCGGTAAGGCGGCGCGCGCCGAGATCGAGCGCGTTGATCTGACCGTTGAGGTCGCCGTAGACGCTGTTGGGCAGGCGTGAATTCGCTGTCACGATATCCACCACGTCGGTCCGCAACTTGCCCTTTTCGAACAGTTTGACCGGCGGGATCAGCATCCCTTCCTGGAAGCATTCGGTCGCCACCGGATTGTAATTGCCGGGCACATTGCCGCCGACATCGTGCCAGTGGCCGACCGATGCCAGCCAGCAGAACACGCGGCCCTCTCGGAAGAATGGCCGCACCAGCTTGAAGTCGGACAGGTGCGTGCCGCCGTCATAGGGATCGTTGAAGATATAGACATCGCCATCGGCGAGGTCGGGCTGACGGCCCGACTTCTCGATCACCGCCTTGACCGCAAAGGCCATGGCGCCGACGAAGATCGGCAAGCCGGCCTTGCCCTGAACGAGGGTTTCGCCGGTCTGCGCATGATAGAGCCCGTGGCTGGCGTCGCGCGCCTCCGCGATGATCGGATTGAAGGCGGCGCGGAACAGGGTCGCGTCCATTTCATCGGCGATCTGTTCGAGGCGACCTTTCAGGACCGCCAGCGTGACCGGGTCGAGGCTACTCATAGCGTCGACCGAGCTTGAGCATGTCATCCGTACCGACGATATCGTTGATGCCCTTGAAGTCGAGCATGCGGTCGCGGAAGGGCGCGGTGGCGCCGTGCGCCTTCAGGCTTGAGAAATAGTCATTGAGGTGATGGGCCAGCGCCCGCACCGTGCCGCCCGGAAAGATCGCGATCGAAAATCCCAGCCGCTCAAGTTCACCGGCATCGCTGAGCGGCGTCTGGCCGCCTTCCACCATGTTCGCGAGAATCGGCACTACACCACCGAAGCGCTTGCCGATTGCCGCAAGCTGTTCGGCCGATTGCGGCGCTTCGATGAACAGAACGTCCGCTCCGGCGGATCGATAGGCTTCGGCGCGTTCGAGCGCGGCGTCGAAGCCCTCGACCGCGATGGCATCGGTGCGCGCAATCAGAAGCACATTATCATCCGGCCTCGCATCGAGCGCGGCGCTGATCTTTCCGACCATCTCGGATTGCGGGACAAGCTCCTTGCCCGCCAGATGGCCGCAGCGCTTCGGCGTCACCTGGTCTTCCAGCTGCAGCGCCGCGGCGCCGGCCTGAGCCAGCAGCTTCACGCTTCGCTGCACATTCAGTGCGTTGCCGAATCCGGTGTCGATGTCGACGATCAGCGGGATCGTGACCCGCTGGTGGATTGCCGTGACGATATCGACAAGTTCGCTGAGCGAGACGAGCCCGATATCCGGCCGCCCGAGACGGGTGTAGGCGATCGAGGCCCCCGACACATAAGCAGCCTCGAAACCGGCGCGCTCGATCAACAGCGCCGACAAGGCATCGTAGCAGCCGGGTGCGATGACCAGGCCGGGTGTGTTCAGGCGCGCGCGCAGGCTGATCATGTTACAATCCGAGATACGCCTTTTTCAGTTGCGGATCGTCGCGCAGGGCGGCGGCAGGCCCTTGAAGGGTTACGCTGCCATTTTCCAGCATATAGGCGCGGGAGGCGATGGCGAGAGACTGTATGACATTTTGCTCCACCAGCAGAATGCCAGGTCCGTCTGCACGGATGCGCTCGATCAGGCCGAACATTTCCTCGACCAGCAGCGGCGACAGTCCGAGTGACGGCTCGTCGAGAATGAGCAGCTTCGGTTCCGCCATCAGCCCACGCCCGATCGCGAGAATCTGCTGCTCGCCGCCCGAAAGCGTCCCGGCGGTCTGGGCCAGGCGCTCCCCGAGGCGCGGAAAGATTTCCACGGCACGGTCAAGATTGCGGGCACGGTTCCCCCGTCCCCTCCGGTAGCTGCCCAGTTCGAGATTCTCCCGTACGCTGAGATTGGGGAATACGCGGCGCCCCTCCGGCACAAGGATGAGCCCGGCGGCGACCATCGCAGCGGCATCCCGGCCGGTCATGTCAGTCTCCTGGAAATGCACGGTCCCCGACCAGGGCGGCATCAATCCGCTCAAGACGCGATTCAGGGTCGACTTGCCGGCGCCGTTCGAGCCGAGCACCGCGATAACCTCGCCTTCGCGCACATGCATGTCGACGCTGCGCAGGACAGGAACCACGCCGTAGCCCGCATCCAGGCTCTTCACGTCAAGAAGCATGGGGTGCCTGCAACTGACTTTTCACCCGCTCGGCAGCGCCGTGCCCGAGATAGGCCTCGATCACCTGCGGATCGTTCGCCACCTGCGCGGTGCTGCCGGACGCGATAATGCGCCCATTATTGAGGACGTAGGCGCGCTCGGAGAGGCTGACCACCGCCTGCATCACATGTTCTATGAGCATGACGGTGACGCCGCCGTCGCGGATCGAGCGTATGATCGGCACGATCTCGGCAATCTCCGCCGGGTTCAGCCCGGCCATGACCTCGTCGAGCAGAAGCAGCTTTGGATCGGTTGCCAGCGCGCGCGCCAGTTCGAGGCGCTTGCGGCCGGCGACCGTCAACGTCGCGGCTGGCTGGTCGAGGCGCCGGTCGAGGCCGACGCGCGCAGCAACGTCGTCAGCCTTTGCGAGCGCATCGCGGCGGTGGCGCCGATGCAGATGCGCGCCAACCGCGATATTTTCGCGCACGGTCAATGCCCCGAAAGGCTGAACGATCTGAAAGGTACGCACCATGCCGCGCGCGCAAATGAGGTGCGGGGGCAGGCCGGTGATCGTCTCTCCCAGAAATCGGATACGGCCTGTGTCGGGCGGTGTGAAGCCGGTAATGGCCGCGAAGAGCGTCGTCTTGCCGGCCCCGTTCGGTCCGATCAGTGCGACGATCTCGCCCTGTGCGACATCGAGGGAAGCGCCATCCACCGCCTTGATGCCGCCGAAGCGCTTGTTGAGGTCGCGGACTTCAAGCATCGGCGACGTCCGGCTTGCGGCGGACCTTGCGAGCGAACAGCCCGGCCACGCCATAGGGCAGGAATCGCAGCGCAACGATCAGGACGATGCCATAAAGCACAAGATTGAGTCCCGGCGCATTGCCGGTGGTCTGCTTCGCCGCCTCTCCCATTGCGTGGAGGATCACGGCGCCGAACAGAGGGCCGAAGACAGTGCCAAGTCCGCCTACGATGCAGACCAGCAGCGCCTCGATCGACATGGCGGGTCCGAACGCGATGTGGCTGTCGACAAAAAGATAATTCTGCACGTAGAACACGCCGACCGTCGCCGCCATTCCGCCGGACAGCGTGATCGCAAGCACCTTGGTACGAACGAGGTCGATACCGAGGGCCTGTGCCGCATCCTCGTTCTCGCGTACGGCCATGAGCTGCGCGCCGAACCGGGAATTTTCCAGCCACACCGCGATCAGGCATCCGATCACGACCAGCACCCAGGCGATCAGGTAGAACACGCGTCGGTCCGCAAACTGGAAATTCTCGATGCTGCGCGACAGCGGGATCAGCATGCCGAAGCCGCTGCCGGTATAGTGAAACGAGGAGACCAGAACCCGCGCGACCTCGGCGAAAGCGAGCGTCACCAGCGCGAAATAGGCGCCGCGCAGGCGATAGCGGAACACCAGGAGGCCGATGGCGCCGCCGACCAGCGCGCCGAGCGCGATTGCACTCGCACCCGCGACATACGCGTTTACGCCATGCCGCACCTGAAGCACGGCAGTGCCGTATGCACCGATGCCGAAAAACAGCGCGTGGCCGAACGAGAACTGCCCGCCATAGCCGCCGAGCACGTTCCAGGACTGGCCAAGAAACGTGAACATGAGGACCAGCAGCCAGAACGACAGCCAGAACTCGGAGCGTACCGTGAAAGGCACGCAAAGCAGAAGCGCGAGCAGGATGATTCCGGCCGTGCGGGCGCTCATGCGCGGGCACCGAACAGGCCGGTGGGGCGGAACAGCAGAACCAGGATGAAGATGACAAAAATTCCGATCTGGCCGAGGCTCTCGCCGAGATACAATCCGCATACCGCTTCGACGACGCCAAGCAGCAAGCCGGCCACGAGCGCACCGGCGAAGCTTCCCATGCCGCCCAGCACCACCGTGGTGAAGGCCACAAGCACGAACGCGTAGCCGACTTGCGGCGTGACATAGAAGGCGGGAAGGAGCAGGCAGGCCGCCGCCGCGACCGCCGCGGTACCGAGGCCGAAGGTCATTGCGTAGATGTGCCCGACCCGGATGCCGACAAGGCGCGCGCCCTCACGCTCTCGCGCCACCGCACGGATCGCTTTGCCGAGATCGGTCCATGCGATCAGCCACCACAGGATCGCGGCAAGAACCATCGCGGCGAAAAAGGCGATGACCTTGGGCAGGGGGATCAGCGCCACACCGAGGTCCACGACTTCGAAGGAATATTTCGTGTCGATCGTACGGGTGGTTGATGTCCACAACCACAGCGCCAGATTGTCGATGATGATGGCAAGTCCAAGCGTGACGAGCAGGATATTCTCGTCGCGTCCATGGCTCGCCGGCTGAATGACAAAACGCTGCAGCGCATAGCCAAGCGCGAAGAAGGCGGGCATCAGGATGAAAATGGCAATATAGGGGTCGATGCCGCCAAGCGCATAAAGAAAGAAGGCGGCATACAGCGCCAGCATCAGCAGGCTGCCATGCGCGAAATTGATGATGTGGAGCACCCCGTAGATCAGCGTCAGTCCGAGCGCGATGAGGGCGTAGACCGCCCCCATCGTCACACCGTTCAGCACCGCGGGAAGCAGCAGCCCGAAATTGAGCATGTCAGTGGCGACGCTGCTGTTTTCAGTATGCGCGCGGAGTTCAAGGGATCGGGAACACCGCTTTGGCGGAAGCGAATTCCTGCGGATAGATCACCTCGACATTGCTTTTGAGGATCTGCGTATTGGCGGGTTGCGCCCCCTCGTTCTGTCCTTTCACGAACCTGGTCGGCCCGTAAGGCATGATGTGATCATTGTAGGTGGAGGAGGCGAGCGCCTCGTTGATCTTGGCGCGATCAGGCGCGCCGGCGCGCTCCAGCGCGTCTGCCAGAACACGCATGCAGGAATAATTGAGCATGACCTCGTAGGTCAGATCCCAGCCCTTCGCTGCGACCTTCTTGGCGAAAGCCTGCGAAAGCGGCTTGGTCGGGTTGTACCAGTGATTGCAGTCCATGATGTATTCCGCCGCTTCCGGATATTGCTTTGCAAAGCCGATATTGGAGGCTGCCCCGCCGAGCATCGCGTAGACCGCGACCTTTGGCTTGACGCGCTGCTGCTGCAGGGTGCGTGACATCAGGATGAAGTCGTTCTTGTAGTTCGATGGGATGATCAGGTCGGGATTGGCCTGCCGGATCTGCAGGGCGATATTGGTGAAGTCGCGCTGCGGGGTCGGGTGGCTGAGAGCCTGCAGGACCTGAAGCCCGAGTTCGGGCAGCTTCGCGCCGAGAAGCTTCGCCATTCCCGATCCGAACGCGCCATCCTCGTGCACGATCACAACCGTCTTCGCCGGATTGCCGGCGGCTGAATTGATCTTCTGCAGCGCATCGAGCGCGAACGAAGTGACCTTGCCGAAGCCTGGCGCAAAGCGGAACGTGGTCGGCAGTCCGCGCGTAACGATGGCATCGACCACGCCGACATCGACCAGATGCGGAAGGTTGTGCTTGGCCGCGGCCTGTGTGGTTGCAAGCGCGATACCGGACGCATAGGGTCCCTGGACTGCAACGACGCCCGCTTCCGCCAGCCGGTCGATCTCGGCGGCGCCGACTTCGGGCTTGGATTGGGCATCCGCGAGCATGGCGTCGATCTTGGCGCCGCCCATCGACTTGATGCCGCCCGCGGCATTGATTTCCTCGATCGCGAGCAGCGCGCCCCTGCGGCATTGCTCGCCCTCATAGGCCAGCGGGCCGGTGACGGGATGCAGCACGCCGATTTTCACCGGCTGGCCCTGTGCCCGCAGCACGGCGGGCATTGCAAGGCTCATCGCCGCGAAACTTGCGGTGGCCATCACACCGCGGCGGGTCATACCCTGCCGATACGCGCCGGATTTGTCTTTCTTGCTCATCTGAAGAACTCCATTTGAGTAAAGCTTCCAGGACACCTTGAGACTTGAACCCGCAGCCGGGCATTCCCAACACTCCGCCTCCGCCCAATTATGAACTGAACTTCGGGGCTAAAGCCATGCCCGCCCTGCGGACTTCCGGAAGCGTTCCCGGAAATTGCGCGCTTTTCCTGCTCCGGACGCGATAGCGCTGCCTTGCCTTCCAGGTGATCGCGCGCCGTGACCGCGGGGAAGATCAAGGCCGTTCATCAGGGTCGGTCGCTGAATTTCTTGCCGAAATGCTGTTCGTAATCCCCTTCGTCCCAGACGCCGATCAGGATGCCAGGCGGCTCCCGGTTGGACATTTTTTCGATCTGCTCGGGTGAACGGGTGATCCGGTTGTGATGCCGCCGCGCCCATTCGAAGATCGCTTCGTGCATCCGGCTTCGCACCCCCTCGTAATCCGGATCGGCGCCGAGGTCGTTCAGTTCCTGCGGATCGTTCTGCAGGTCGAAAAGCATCGGCCGGAAGCCTTCCGCATGCCAATACTTCCAGCGCTTGTCGCAGATCATGATCAGTCGCGCGTTTTCCTCAGGGATGCCGATTGCGACGCGCGCATAGCGCGTGCCGTAATCGTATTCGGAAATCGCATATTGGCGCCAGGGCGTGGTGCCGGTCCTGTGCAGAAGCGGTGAAAGCGACCGGCCTTCCAGAATATGCGGCTTCGGCACTCCACCGAAATATTCGACAAAAGTCGGCGCCAGATCGATGCCTTCGACCAGATCCTCGGACACGGTCCCGCGGGTCGCGTCCGCCTGTCTGCGCGGATCGTAGATGATCAGCGGAACGCGGACGGATGCATCATGGAACAGGTCCTTCTCGCCCATCCAGTGGTCGCCGAGATAGTCGCCATGGTCGGAACTGAAAACGATCATGGTGTTCTCGAACAGGCCGCGTTCCTCCAGCCATGCGAACAGCCGGCCCATCTGATCGTCGATCTGCTTGACGAGACCCATATAGGCCGGGATCACGCGTTCGCGCACGCCCTCCCGCGAGAACGCCCTGCAGATGCGCGTGTTCTGATAGGCGCAGAACACCGGATGATCGGTCTCGCGTTCCGCGTCGGATCGGACCACCGGAACAAGGTCTTCGGCGCCATACATATTATGATACGGCTCCGACACGATATAGGGCCAGTGCGGCTTGATGTAGGACAGGTGGCACAGCCACGGCCTGTCACCGGCCTCCTGGATGAAGTCCATCGCCCGGGATGTGATGTAGGGAGTTTCCGCGTGCTCATTCGGCACGCGTGCGGCCAGGTTGCTGTAGCGAAGCAACCATCCCGACAGCAATTCGCCGTCGTCGCCTTCGCCCGAATTCGCCCAGTCCTCCCATGGGTTGCGTGCGTCGAACCCGTGCTGGCGCAAATAGGTGTCGTAACGCGGATCGGGATCGAAGGGTCCATAGGGGTGCAGGCCGTCGTCGCGTTCATACGGTTCGAAGCCGCATTCTGCGATGGTCACGCCGATCCACGAATGCGGGTCGATGGCAAGCCATTCCATGCCCTCGCGGTCCGGGATCATATGGGTTTTCCCGACGATGACCGGTCGCACGCCGAGTGGTCGCAAATGGTCCCCCAGCGTGGGCTCGCCGACGCGCAACGGGATTCCATTCCAGGTTGCCCCGTGCGAGCGGCAATAGCGCCCAGTATAATAGCTCATGCGGGAGGCGCCGCAGATCGGGGACTGCACATACGCGCGATTGAAGCGCACGCCCCTGGCGGCAAGGGCGTCGATATGGGGCGTCTTCAGGGTCGGGTGGCCGTAACACGAAAGGTAGTCCCAGCGAAGCTGGTCCGCCATGATCCACAACACGTTGCGGACCGGCTTTGATTCCGTGTGGCTCATGCCTGGATTCTCCCTGACGACCATTCGGCGATTTCAGCGGCTCATATAGCCCGGTAGGAAGGTTGCGACCGAAGGAACGGCGATGATGAGCGCGAGGCCCAAAATCATCGCGACGACAAATGGCCATACGCCTCTGAATATGGTCCAGATCGATACGTCCGGGATCATGGAGTTCACCACAAAGACATTCATCCCGATCGGCGGGGTGATCAGACCGAGTTCAACGACGATGATGACGACAATGCCGAACCAGATCAGGTCGACGCCCATCGGGCCGATGATGGCGGCGAACACCGGAACCGTCAGGATCAGCATCGCAAGACTGTCGAACACGCAGCCGAGAACGACATAGACCAGACACATCGCGAGCACCACTCCGGTTGGAGAGGCGTTCAAGCCCTCGATCCAGGCTGAAATCTCCGCGGTCATTCCGGCCACGGTGATGAAATTGGAGAAGACCAGCGCGCCGAATGTGACGACGAAGATCATGCCTGTTGTGATCCCGGTCTCCACCAATGCGTCGTAGGTCCCGCGCCATCCCAGACTGCCTCGCACCAGCGCAAAGAAGAACGCGCCTGCCGCGCCCACTCCGGCGGCTTCCGTCGGCGTGAAGACGCCAAGGTAGATGCCGCCGATGATGATGACGAAGAGCAGCACGATCCCCCAGATGCGCGACAGCGCGTGCAGGCGAGCGGCCCATGCCACCCGTGCGCCCGCCGGTCCGATCGCGGGGTCGATTGCGGTCTGCGCTGCAATCGCCGCCATGAACAGGCCGGCCAGCAGCAGGCCCGGAACGATGCCCGCGATGAACAGCTTGCCGATGTCGGCTTCTGCCAGAATCCCGTAAATCACCATCGGCACGCTGGGAGGGATCAGAATCCCGAGCGTTCCGCCCGCGGCGATTGAGCCTGTCGAGAGGCTGTCAGCGTAACCGTAGCGACGCATCGAAGGCATGGCCACTCGCGCCATCGTCGCCGCGGTCGCGATGGAGGAGCCGCATACGGCGGCAAATCCCCCGCAGGCGGCAATCGTGCTCATCGCGAGTCCGCCGCGGCGATGGCCGAGGAATGCGTTGGCGCTGTCGTAAAGCTCGGTGGACAGGTCGGCCCGATGAATGAAGGCGCCCATCAGCACGAATAGCGGAATGACGGTCAGGCCGTAATTTGTCGAGATGTCGAACATCTGCTGGCCGGCCATTGCCATGCCGGCCGACAGGGAGGTCCAGTCGATGGAAAGACCGGCACCGTCGAACTGGACCAGAGAATTGCCCACCATGCCCGAACGCATGGCGGCGAAACCCACGATGCCAACGAGGATCAACGCAAAGCCAAGTGGAATGCCAGCAAGCGCGAGTGCGAGGACGATTGCGAAACCGATGATGGCCGGAAACATCAATCGATTCCGGTTTGCGCCGACGGTGGATGCCCGAAGGCATCGCGGCCGCAGAGATCGGCCAGAAGCTTGACCAAAGCCACCAGCGCGGCGAGCGTCGCGAGCGCGGTCATGATCCAGGCAATTGGCGCCAGCGGCAATTGCAGAAATCCGGAGACCTGCTGGGACCGGCCGAGCACGCTCGCCTGCACGCCCATGCGCCAGGCGATGACGGCAAGCGCCGCAAGGGAGACCAGCAAGATGACGGCGCGATAGACGCGCCGCGTCGTACCCCGCAGACGGTTCTCCAGAATGGAAACGGAAAGGTGGCGTTCGGCGCCGGTCGTGAGTGGCAGCGAGGCGAATATCACGACCGCCATGAGATATTGCACAATTTCAAAACCGCCGGGCACCGGTGTGTTGAGAAGATAGCGCCCGACCACGTCGATCGCCGTGACGGCCATCATGGCAAAAAGCAGGATTGCCATGATGGCGTTCATCGCATGTTCGACATGGCGCGCGATGGGGACGAGCGGCGCTTGCATGTCTTTGGGCGCGGCCACGGCCTCTAGCCCGCGCTATTCCTTCGCCGCCTTCTTGGCTTCGGCCAGATAGAAGTTCAGCGCCTCGCGTCCGTCCACGCCGAGTGCCTTGGCTGACGCGATCCATTCTTCGATCAGCGGCTCCCAGGCCTTCTTCAGTTCGGCATTGAACGCCGGCGTGGCAGCAGCGATGACGCCGCCGCCGGCAAGGTATTTCTTCTTCAATTCGGCATTCTGCTCATCGATCAGCGCCGAACGACGCGCCAGCGCTTCTCCGGAAAGCTTCAGGATCGCCTCCTGATCCTGGGGCGAAATCTGTTTCCACTTGGCGGCGGAGATAAAGACCGAGAATTTCGGCGAGAACACCGCGCCATCGACTTCCGTTACCGCACCGAGATATTGCAGAACCTTGAAGGCATTGAGATCGCCGTATTCGATGCAGCAGAATACGTCGACGACGCCCTTCGACACGATCTCATGCATGCGCACCGCCGGTCCGGGTACGACCGATACCCCGGTGCGGCCCATGGCTTGTGCAGTCATGCCGGGCAGCGACCACGACTTCTTGCCTTGCAATTCGGCGAGCGACTGGATCGGCTTCTTGTCGATGTTGTAGATGTGGCCTGGCGGTGAGGCGAAGAAACCGAGCAGGACCACGTCCTTGAACGGGTTCTTTTCCGCGAAATACTTCTGATACGTGCGCCACAGCGCGATGGCATCGGCCTTGCCGGACGTCATCGTGCCCGGAAGGAAGCCGATCTGCAGGAGCGGGTGCGATTTCTGCAGGAATGCATTGAACTGAAAGGCTCCGTCCGCAACCCCTGACACAACCATGTTCAGTTGCTCGGGCGGCGGAGCGAGACTCTGGGGCGGACGATTGATCTTCACACGGCCCTGTGTGGCCTTTTCGATATCCTCGAACCACGGGCCGAGCACCTTGGTATAGGTGGGCGACCCAAGCGGCGTGAAGACATTGAACAGCACCGTCGTGGTCTGCGCATTGGCAGCACCCGATCCGATCGAGAACACGAAGGCGGCAACAAGCAGAAGCTTGTTCATGTCAATCCTCCCCAAACAGCGTTCTGGCGCGCTTGTTCAAAAGCGAGATCGAGCCCGCTTCCGGCGGCCGCATTGACGACCGGCGGGAAAGTCTCCCCGCATGGTCAGGGCGTGTCAACCGAGCCGTTTCGGCTCCACCCGCCGCCATGACAGGACTGCCTTCGCTCGGGACGAGCCGCGGTCGTTCGCCAGCACTTGAAAATGGCGGAAGCTGCGAGCGCGGCGATCGGTGGCACCGGTCATATTGCAACTCGTCGTTGCAGGCTTCATCACAACGATCGATACGAAACAGGCGGGGCGGCATTCGGCATGCTGCGCTTCGCTGCTTCAGTCCGAACGCCAAGGTCATTTTCGGTGCGGGGTTCGGCCGCGGCCAATTCAATTTGGTGGACGAATTTGAGGATCACGAAAGACTTCGGCATTATACAGCCTGGTCCTGAAGGAGAGTCGGGACATTGCCTGGATCGGCACAGCGCGGGATCGACCGGCGAGCATTCCTGCGCCTGGCAGCCGTGGGCGGCGTTGCGATTGCCATCCGGCCCTTTCATGCGCTCGCGCAGGCCTTCTCCGGAGACGCCGGATCGCAGCCGGTCGCGGGTCCGGTCTGGCAGGGCGCGCCGGGAATGGCCCGACAGCGGATCGAGGGCTTTGCCAAGGTCAGCGGCGCCAAAATCTATGCGGCTGATTTCCGCGCGCGCGACATGCCGGGATGGCCAAACGAGACCGCGCACGCGCTTCTCGTCAAGGCGACCGATGCGAGCCACGTGTTCGAGGGCCTCGACACCGATCTGCTTTCGGTCGCTCTGCGGCCCGACCGCGTGGTGATGGCGGCCGATCTGGCTGCGGCGAAGATCACGGTGCCGGGCTTCTATAAGGGCGACCTGCTGTGCCCGTTCGGCCAGACGCCGCTCTATCTCGGCCAGCCGCTGGCGCTGCTGATCTGGAACGACTTTGCCCGTTTTTTCGCGGCGCGGAGTGCCATTGCCGCCCTGACCGGGTTCGTGAAGACCGGCGCCAGAACCGGACCGGTCGCGCAGGAGCCCTACGGCTCCTATCACTTCGTGCGCGTCGCCGGTCCGACACCGGAGAGCGACGACGTCTATTCCGCGCTCAAGGCCGGATGGGCGCGGCCGACCCGCTACATCGAGGATGAGCCGCAATGGGCGGCTCCCGCGCAGTCCGGCTCGGCCGATGCCGAGGCGACATTCTATGGTGACCGGATCAGGGCCGGGTTCAAGGCGGCAGGCACCGACACGCTCGTCCTCGATCGCACGTTCCGGACGCAGTCGATCGATCCGGTCTTCCTCGAGCCGGAAAGCGCGCTGGCCTGGTACGACGCAAGCCGGCGCAATCTGGAATTCGTCGTCGGCGTGCAGAGCCCGCACTGGATCGCGACCAACGTCGCATCGCTGGTCGCGAATAATGAGCACGACCTGGCGGTGAAGGATATCGTCGCGCATTGCGCCTATGTCGGCGGCGGCTTCGGCGGACGTGACTATTCGATATTCCCGCTCTATGCGGCAATCGCTGCGTTGTTTTCGCCGGGCCGGCCGGTTCGGCTGGCCAACAACCGCTACGATCAGTTTCAGTTCGGGCTGAAGCGCCACGCCTTCAACATTCGCAGCCGGATTGCGGTCGACAAGGCGAGCGGGCGAATGACCGCCTTCGCCTCCGATCAGGAACTTGATGGCGGCGGCCTTGCCAATCTTTCCGCAGCCGTCGCGCTGGTCGGCGCGGCGGCGACCATCGGCATGTACGACGTGCCCAAGGTCGACGTGATGTCGGTTGCGCGGCATAGCCGCGCGGTCACCGCGGGATCGATGCGCGGCTTCGGCGCCTTCCAGACCATGACGGCGCTGGAGGTTCTGATCGACGAGACCGCCGCCACGCTGGCGCTCGACCCGGTCGAATTCCGCCGGCGCAATATCCTTCAAGACGGTCGCAAGACCATGCTCGGGAACGCCGTGACCGGCCATGTCCGCTGCGCCGAGGTGCTGGATCGGCTTGCTGCCAAACCGCTCTGGGCCAACCGCGCCGCCGAAAAGGCGCGTCGCGCCGCAGCCTCGCCGGACAAACTCTATGGCGTCGGCCTGTCCTGCCTGATGATGGAATATGGCAGCGGCTCCGACCCCGCCTATGCGCTGGTCGAACTGGACGCGTCGGGCCGGATCAGCCTCGCCTCGCAGGCGGTGGAGATCGGCAACGGCATCGCCACAGCGCTCGCGGTCCGCGTCGCCGACAAGCTCGGCAGGGCAGCCGACAGTGTCAAGCTCGGCGATCTCGATCGCTGGGATGTGCTGGGCCTGGTTGCGCCCGACGATCCGTTCTCGATCACCGCCGAACACCAGGAGGAGGGTGCGAAGAATCCACGCTGGGTGCTCGATGTCGGACAGGACACAACCGCCTGTAACGGCGCGCATGTTCACACCGAAGCTGCGTCCGAAGCCGCGAATATCATTCTGCGCTACGGACTGTTTCCGGCTGCTTTGGCGCTGTGGTCGGCGCGCGGCGCCGGGGCAAGCAGTGTCGACGTGCGCTTGGAGGATATCCGCTTTGCCGATGGAAAGCTCGTTGCGCCCGGCCGCGCGCCGCTCGCGCTGCCCGACCTCGCGGCGAAAGCGCATGAACTGGGGCTTGTCACCGCGGCCATGGTTCACAGCTACAATCGGTGGTCCTGGGCGACGGCCGTATTCGATCTGCCGGGCGGGCGCTACGAGGGCGCTATCGACGCGCTCGCGGTGAAATACGGGAAAGGTGCCGGCGCCGACCGCAAGGCGCTGATGTCAACGGACGGCTTCCACCGTCTCGACCGGACGTCGGTCAGCTTCCCGCCGGTCGCGCTGGAGCGGATCGATGTCGGCTATGCCGGCGCCGCGGGCACCATCGTCGCGCTCGAGATCGATAAGGCGAGCGGGGCCGTCACCATCCTCGACGGCGTCACCGTTCTGGAATGCGGCCGGGCCATCGTCCCCGAACTCGTGGAGGGGCAGGCGGAGGGCGGCTTCGCGATGGGCGTCGGCTACGCGCTTCTTGAAAATCTCCCGCTCTACGAGGACGGCCCCGGCAACGGCCAGTGGAATCTCGATCAATACACCATCGCCCGCGCCTCGGATCTGCCGGTGTGGTCCTACACGACGGAGGTGCTGCCGCCGCTTGCACCGGCCGATGCGCCCAAGGGGATCGCCGAACTGGTGATGTGTCCGGTGCCGGCCGCGATCCTCAACGCGATCAGCGATGCGACCGGCAAGCGCTTCGCGACACTTCCAGTGACCGCCGATACGATCAAGGCAGCGCTCTGATGCAGATGACCACGATATCGGTTACGGTGAACGGCAAGCCGACAGGACCGCACAAAATCCCCGCTGGTCTGTCGATGAACGATTTTCTGCGTGAATATCTCAATCTCACGGGCACCAAGTTCGGCTGTGGCATCGGCCTGTGCAGCGCCTGCGTGATCATCCATGACAGGGCGGATGGCACGTCCGTGACCGCGCATACCTGCATCAACGCCGCGCAGTCGTTCGACGGCCAGTCGGTGCGCACCATCGAGGGTCACGCGCAAAATGGCGTTCCGACAAAGCTGCAGTCGGCGTTTCTCGATGCCTTCGCGTTTCAGTGCGGTTACTGCACGCCTGGCTTCGTTGCCGCAGCGCAGGTGCTGCTGGAAACGCTGGCGAGGGCGCCGGTCGCACGATCCGGCGTCGAGGCGGCGGTGGCAAGCGCGCTCGACGGACACCTCTGCCGCTGCACCGGCTATGTGCGCTATTACGCGGCCTTGCGTGATCTGATCCTCGCGGACACCCGCTTGACGAAAGCCTAGGCGATCTCCGACGTCGCATCCGCCGCGAAATCAAGCTATTTGGCGCCAATCTTGGTGTCTCGCACGATGCGGCCGTAATTGCCGTGCTGCTCCTGCAGGAGTGTGCCGAATTTCGAGCCACACAATCCCACGGGAGAAAAGCCGAGAGCGGCAAGCTTATCCTTGAGAGCCGGCGTTTGCATCGCAGCGATGAATGACGTCCCGACTTCGGCCACCAGCGGTTTCGGGGATTTGATCGGCATGAAGGCTCCCCACCAGAGATCGACTTCGAAATTGGGAAGTCCCGCTTCCGCCGCCGTGGGTACATCCGGGGCCTGGGCGATGCGCGATCTGGATGTGGTGGCGAGCGCGCGGAGCGTTCCCTGCTTCAGATGCCCGGCGACTGCCGCAAATTCTGTATAGACTGACGAGATGTGCGAGCCGAGCAGGGAATTGAGCGCCGGCGCACCGCCATTGAAGGGCACATAAGTCAATTTTGCATCGGAAGCCTGCGCCAGCATTTCGACGCCGACATGCTTGGCGGTTGCGGCGCCTGCGCCTCCGACTGTCACGCGACCGGGATTGGCGCGCGCGTCATTGAGCAGATCGCTCAGCGTCTTATAAGGCGAGGCGCTGTTCACCACGAGGATACCCGGGGAACTGACCAGATAGCAGACCGGTTCCAGGCCCGCGATGGCATCGAAGCTTGCCTTTCGCGCGTGCGAACTGACCAGCATATCCGGCGCGTTGATCAGGAGCAGGTTGCTGTCGGCTTCTCCCCGCGCCACCGCCTCGGTCGCTATCATGCCACCGGCGCCGGTGCGGTTCTCGACGACGACCGACCATTTCTGGCTTGCGCTCAACTGATCGCCGAACAGCCGCGCCACCGTATCCGCGGCTCCGCCCGGCGCCTGCGGCACGATGATTCGGATCGGCTTGGCGGGCTCTGCCCCGACCGGAATCGATGCAGCCGCGATTGCAAGCGCAGCGAACAGCGAAGTGAGTGACGATGCGCGATACTGCCTTGCTTCGACATTCACACCGGGTTTGATCGGCGTCGCGAATGCCGGTACCGCTTTTTCACAGGGAATTTCATCGGAGGGTCGCATTATCGTTCTCCACAAGATGCCACGTGTCACAGCCGAAAATGCAAGCGATATGCCGCACGGCTCGGGCCGGTCGCTGGACAGCACGACTAATTCTTTTCCTGAGAATGAGATTTTCTGCTTGGTGGTTGAGAACTCTGACGCGCTGCTGCTGAAGTGGGCAGGCGTCGACAAGGGCAAGGCGCGCTGTGTCTCAGGCTAATTACAAAACACTGGCGGCGCAGACCGTTTGACGCATGATCTGTCCGATGCGCAGCACGCGTAAATCTGGCAGGAAGTTTGATGGAGCGGATGCGCGCTGAAACATGAAGCTGCATTCGACGATAACGTCGGCTTTCGCACGCAAGGTGTGGGTTGTCGCGCACGAGACCGGACTGAGCGGGCGCATCGAGCGCATCGCGACCAATCCACACATCGACGAGTATCTGCGTGAAGACAATCCGCTCTGCCGCATTCCAACGCTGGTGCTGGATGACGGCGACGTGTTGTTCGATTCGCCGGTTATTTGCGAATATCTCGACAGTCTCCATTCGGGCCCGAAGCTGTTTCCGCCGACCGGCGTCGAGCGCTGGTTCGCGTTACGGCTGCAGGCGCTTGGCGACGGCATCGTCGATACCAACATCGCGCGGCGCGACGAACTCGCACGTCCGACAGCGGAGCAGAGGCAAGATCTTGTCGAGCATCGGAGGCGCGGCGTGGACGCAGGCTATGCCTGGCTCGATGCGAGGATCACGGAAATCGGGCTGGCCCCGCTCACGATCGGGCAGGTTGCCATCGGGTGCGCGCTCGGGTGGTCGCTGATCGCCTTTCCCGAGGACCCCTGGCGCAAGAACCATCCGCGTCTTGCAGCCTGGCATGCCGATTTCGAGAAGCGTCCGTCCATGGCTGCGACCCGCTACGACACGCTGAAGCGGACCCTGCCGGCCGCGCAGATCAAGGCGGGGCCGGCCGCTACTCCGCTCGCCGAATTGTCGCAAAGACGCGCACATGGCTGACACATCCGGCACCAAAAGCTCCCGGCCCGCGCGTGCCCTTGACGGAATTACCGTCGTGGAAGTGTCGACATTCGTTGCGGGGCCGTTTTGCGGCTCGCTGCTGGCGGAGCAGGGTGCCGATGTCATCAAGATCGAGCTGCCGAAAACCGGCGATCCGTTCCGGCGTGTCGGCCACCTTTCCAGCCTGGGGGTCTCGTTCGCCTTTCTCAGCGAGCAGCGCAACAAGAAGTCCGTCACCCTCGATCTGCGCAAGCCAAAAGGGGCCGCGCTGTTTCTCGCTCTGGTCGAGCAGGCGGATGTCGTGATCGAGAATTTTCAGGTTGGCACCCTGGAAAAATGGGGAGTCGGCTGGGACGCAATCCAGCGCAGGAATCCGAGGGCCATCCTGGCGCGGATATCCGGCTTCGGGCAGGACGGACCGTATCGCCACCGCGCCAGCATCGGCCGTATCGCCAACGGCTTCGGCGGCATCAGTTTTCTGACCGGCGAACCCGACCGGAGCCCGGCAAATCCGGGTTCGCCCATGCTCGCCGACTACACCTCCGGCATCAATGCGGCGCTCGGCATCATGTTCGCACTGCGCGCGCGCGAGGCGACCGGCCGCGGGCAGGTGGTCGATATCGGAATGTACGAGACCATATTCCGGCTTACCGATGAAATGGCAGCGGTCTATGAGCAGACCGGAAAGGTGCGCATGCGGCACGGTGCGGCTGCGCCGCATGCCATTCCGCACAATCATTACCGTACGAAAGACGACCGCTGGATCGGCGTCGCATGCACAAGCGACAAGCTCTGGACCCGGTTTGCGCAGGCGATGGACCGAGCCGACCTCGCCCGCGATCCTGGATATGCGACGTATGCCACGCGACTGGACAGGAGGGAAACCCTGGAACAGATCGTATCGGAATGGGTCGCCCGTCACACCCGCGACGAGGTGCTCGCGGCATGCGTGAAGGCTGACGTACCGTGCGGGCCGATCTTCGGGATCGATGAGATTTTTGAGGACCCGCAATATGCTGCACGCGGTACGCTGGCGCGGGTTGATGACGACCGGCTCGGGCCGGTCACCGTGCCGAACGTTGTGATCAGGCTGAGCGATACGCCCGGTCACGTGGATACGCTTGGGCCCAATCTCGGTGCACACAATGAGGAAATCTTGTGCGGACGCCTCGGGCTTTCGCCGGCCGAGCTTCGCGAGCTGAGTGATCGCGAGGTGATTTAGCCTTGTATCCAGGCATTCTCGCGCGCCGCGCGGTTCTGGAGTGGTTCTTGCTTTTGTCCGAACGGTGCTCCCTGCCGGCTTGATGAGGCGAACGACCGATGCAATCCTATCTGCGGAAGTGCTTCGACGATCTCTGCGAGTTTCCGTATCTTGCGACCTGGCGTGCCCTGGGGGCTTTCATTCTTGCCGGTTACCTCGTCGGCGGCGCCATCATCGGCTTCGCCTATCTGATCCTTGCGACGTTCGGCCTCGCAGCGCACGGTTTCACCGCGGTTGGTACGAGCTGATTCAGCCGAGAGAACCTCGCACCGTCGGCAGTCTGGAAATCTTGCCGGTGCTGGCGCCGAGATCGATCTGGGTCAAGGCTTCCTCGACCAGCCACTCGGCGAACAGGTCGACCAGTGCGTCGTGCTTCCCCAGGGGACGTACCAGCCAATAGGAAAACGGAGACAGCAATTCCTTGTCGAGAATTCTTACCAGCCGCCCGTTGTGAAGATCGTTTGAAACCAGCACCGATCGGCCGAGATAGACGCCCAGACCCTGAGCCGCAGCCTGTTGCGCCAGCGAAGAGTCGGAAAAGACAAGCTCGGACTTCAGGCGATTGAGTTCGACGCCGAAAGCCGAGAGCCATTCGACCCAGCCGAGCGGCATCAGATCGTCGATCAATGGAACATCCAGCAGATGCGCCAATTCGGTGATGGAAGCGGCATCCGCGGCAAAGCTCGGGGAGGCGACCGGAAAGACATGTTCGCCTGCCAGCCTAGTCGACTGCACGCCGTTCCAGCCGCCGGGTCCGTACCGGATACAGCAATCGAACCCGTCCCGACCGGGATCGGCGACCGCAGGGGATGTCGTGAGCTGCAGATCGACGTCCGGAAACTGATTGCGAAACCGCCGGAAAATCGGAGCGAAGCGGGTGGAGGCCAGAGCCGGCAGCATGTCGACCGACAACCGTCGGCCGCGGCCGTCCGGCCGACGCGCGGTTTGCGCTGAGATGCGTGCCGATGCCGCATGCAGCCGCTCCAGGGCAGGCCGGATCTCCAGAAGATAGAGCCGTGCCGCTTCCGTCGACCGAAGCCCATGCGGCAGGCGCTCGAACAGCATGACCCCGAGCATGTCCTCGAGCGACTTGATCCTCTGGCTGACGGCGGATGCCGTGACATTCAGCTCATTGGCTGCGGCCGCGAAGCTCATGTGGCGCATGGCAGCCTCGAACACCGGGAGCGAGTCCAGCGGCGTGTTGCGACGGTTCCACATCAGAGCCAGTTCCTCTAACCCTCAGGAAAAGAATATTGCACTAGCGAAATGAGGATTTACAGGGCCTTATTCACAGGCCGGGCCAAAAAGCGATAGTTGCGCTAACGCAGAGAGGGACATCAGATGCGTTTCCGTGCCTTGCTCGGCGGAGCGGCGATTGCGTTCTCGGTGCTTGCTTCATCGGTTGAATCGCACGCCCAGCCCGTCACCGTCGAACTTGCCTATCTCCCGCTGCTCGGATCGTCGCAGGTCTTCGTGATGGAAAGCGAAGGCTGGGCAAAGGATGCCGGTCTCGATTTCAAGATGACCCGCTTCAATTCCGGGACTGCGATCGTCCAGGCCCTTGCGTCCGGGAAGTTCGACATTGCCATCATGGCGATGTCGCCGGTGATCGTCGCGCGCGCGGCCGGTATCGATCTCAAGGTAGTCGCGGCGATGCACGACATCGATTCGCATGCCTTTATCGGGACGCCACAACTGGCGGGCGCCTATGCGAAGGCGGGGACGCCTGCTGCGGCCTTCGCGCAGTTCGTCAAGGACAATGGACGTCCGGTCAAGATCGCAGCTCTCCCCAAGGGTACGCTGCCGGACACCGCGATCCGCTTCTATCTCGCGCATCACAAGGTGGCGCCCGAGCATTTCCAGATCCTGAGCCAGGGCGACGAGCAGGTTCTGCAATCGATGCTGGCGGGTGCGGTTGATGCCGTGTCGCTCGCCGAGCCGTTGATGGAAATCATCAAGACGAAAATCAGCGGCACCAAGGTGCTGGCCTCCGGCGCGACCCTCATGCCTGGCCACCCCGGATTCGTGATTGCGGTGCGCGAGAAGTTCATTGCGAAGAACCCGGAGGCGGTCCGAAAAATCGTCGAGATGAATGTTCGCGCGACCGATCTGATCAAGAAGGATGCGACGCGCGCCTCAAAGAGTGTGCTGAACTATATCGGGCGCGGACTGCTCGATCAGAATCTCATGGTTGCAGCATTGTCGTCTCCCTACAACCCGGTGAATTCGGACCCTCGCATTCTGGTGAAGGGAACGGATGCGATGCAGGACTTCCAGCTCAAGCTTGGAGTGCAGGCACGAAAGGTTTCGGCAGATGAGCTATTCGATTTCCGCTTCGTCAAGTAATGTCGGACGGCCTGCCGGCGAGCGGCTGCGCGGGCTGTTCACGGGCTTGAATGTCGGTCAGTTCGGCTCCCTGATTTCGCTGATCGTATTTCTCGGCATCTGGGAGGCAGCGGTCCGCACCGGGCTGCTCCCTCAGGTCCTCGTGCCGCCGCCAAGCAGCGTTGTTCCGACCTTCCTGCGCGAGCAGTCGCACGGAATGTGGTCGCAGAATGTCATCGCGAGTCTGCGGCATTATGCGCTGGGCGTCATGATCGGCAGCGTGCTCGGCATATCGCTTGGCGTCGCGAGCGGATTTTGGCCGATCGTTCAGAAGTCGCAGGAGGGCGTCGCGCGGCTGCTGCGTCCGATTCCCCCGATCGCCTGGATTCCGTTCGCGATCATCTGGTTTGGCGTTACCGAGGCGGCGGCCGCCTTCATCATCGGCATCGGCGTCTTCTGGTTCAACTATTTCGCTTCGTATACCGCGGTCAAAGGCGTCGACAAATCCTATATCGAACTGGCCAACGCGTTCTCGCAGGGCGGATTCTTCAACCGCCTCACCAAGATCATCCTTCCGGGCGCGGCACCCGGCATCTTTTCGGGCCTTCGCGCCGGCCTCGGAATGGGCTGGGTCACTGTGCTGGCCGCCGAGCTTTTCGGTATCCCCGGCATCGGTCAGCGCATGATGGAAGCGGGAGGCTTGCTCGCGACCGATGTGGTCGTGCTGTATATGGTGACCATTGCCGCGCTCTACTCGCTTTGCGATATCACCATCACATTCATCAGCAAAAGTGTCCTGCAATGGCAGGAGTAAAGCGGGTCAACACACGGCCGCGGGCGATCCTGCGTGTCGAGGATCTGAGTTTCAGCTTCCGCCGCGAAGGCATCAGTACGCTCGTGCTCGATGGCGTCAGCTTCGATGTTTATCCCGGCGAACTGTTGTGCCTCGTCGGCCCGTCCGGCGTCGGGAAATCCACGGCCTTGCGGGCCATTGCCGGTCTCGCCAGACCGGATCGCGGCAATGTCGTGCTGGAGACATTTCCGCAGGACGGCGCGCGCGATTTCGGCTTCGTGTTCCAGGATCCGCGCTTGCTGCCCTGGCGGCGCGTCGTCGCCAATGTCGAATACGGCCTCGAAGGGTTGCTCCGCTCGAAGGCCGAGCGGCGCGAACGCGCCATGCAGGCGCTTGAACTGGTCGGGCTTCGGGACAAGGCCCGTAATTGGCCCTATCAGTTGTCGGGCGGGCAGAAGCAACGGATCGGACTCGCCCGGGCGCTGGCGCTGCATCCGGCACTGCTCTTGATGGACGAGCCGTTTTCGGCGCTCGACCCGGCTACCCGTCACGGGTTGCAGGACGAATTGCTGGCGATCAAGGCCAAGTCCAGGACCGCTATCGTCTTCGTCACCCATGACATGGACGAGGCCACCTATCTCGCCGACCGCATCTTGTTGCTCGGCGGACAGCCCGCCAGCATCGTCAGGCAGATCCGGATCGACACGGCGCATCCGCGCCAGCGTCGCGTGCAGGCTTCCGAGGCGGCCGATGCCTCTCTGGAGGCCGAACTGCATCGCTTCTTCAAGGACGGTACGAACACCAAGCGAAAGGATGTCAGCAGTGACAATTAACAAGCAGGGATTCAGGCTGGGAGTGTATGTCTGCAAGGAGGCCGAGGTGGTCGATTTTGCATCCCCTTACGGCGTCTTCTCGGTCGCGCGCCGCCTCAATCCGGAGATCGACGTAATTCTGGTCGCCGAGACCATGCGGCCGGTGCAGACCATGTCCGGATTCACCGTGCTGCCCAATGCGGCTTTTGCCGATGAACCCGAACTCGACGCGTTCCTGATTCCCGGTGGGCCCGGACTGCGTCCCGAGCAGCACAACAAGCGGCTGCATCGCTTCATCCGCGAATTGCCCACGGAATGCTACTTGACCAGCGTCTGCACCGGCTCCTGGGTCTACGGCCAGATGGGCCTGCTCGACGGCGAAGCCGCCACCAATCGCAAGAATCCCGACCGGCTGGAAAAGCGGGGAATTGGAAAGCTCCCGATTGATCGCCTGGCGGAGATCGCGCCGACGTGCCGGATCAGCAGAGCGCGCATCGTCGACAGCGGACGCTTCATTACCGCTGGCGGTATCGCGTCGGGCATGGAGCTTGGTTTCTATTTGCTTGGCAAGGCGGGCTTCAGCGACGAGGAGATCGAGGAGGTGGCCTACGTCATGGAATACGAGAAAGGCTACGCGGCCTACAAACAAGACGTGGAAGTCCGCCCTGCGCTGACGGTCGCGCATGCCGCGATGTAGCGGATTGCGGCAGCGCATCGTGCCGGCGTCGACTTTGTTCGCCGGCACCGGACGTCAGGATGCAGGATAGCGCCATGGCGGTCTGGGCTTGCCTGTTCCACGATACCGAAAAAATGCTCGCTGCGCGGCGGGAACGGCGCGCCGATCATCATGCCTTTCTCGACCGGCACCGCGAGATGATCCTCTTGGCCGGCGCATTGTTGGGAGAAGATGAATCCCAGCCAAGTGCCGCACTCTGGATCGTGGAAGCGGACAGCAGGGAAGCGGTGGAAACGCTGATCGGGCAGGATCCTTACTTCCAGAGCGGCCATCGGTCCTGCCGCATTCTGGAGTGGAAACTGGCACGCGAGCGCTATGGCGAGCATTTGCGGGAGCTTCTTGCATTTGCGACCGATACGACATGACCGGAAATCACTTTGCGGACGTGCTGCTCGCTCCCCATCGCAACCGGAACACCCCGTTCCTGCTGCTGGATGATCGACGGACCGTAACCTACGCAGAATTCATCGAACTGACCGGAAGGCTCGCGCAGGCGCTCAAGGTACAAGGCATGGGCGCGGGCGATCGCTTGCTCGCGCGTTTTTCGAAGTCCCCGCTCAACCTTGCGCTGCATTTTGCATGCATTCGGTCCGGCATGGTCCTCGTTCCGGCGAGCCCGGCGCTCGCCGAGACCGAGCTTATTGCGCTGGCGCGAAGCTGCGGAGCGATACGCATCCTGGACGCGCGGAATGTTGCATCGCTTGCCGAACTTGCCACGCGGCAGGATGGAAATTTTGACGATTGCATACGCGGTCCCGGCGACACCGCCGTCGTCTTGCTGACCTCCGGCACCACCGGCAAGCCCAAGGCCTGCATCCTCACGCACGGCAACCTCGTGAGCAATGCGCAAGCTCTTGCCGGAGCATGGGGCATGACGGAGCGCGACGTGGTATTCCACGCGCTTCCGATCTATCACACCCATGGCCTCGCGATTTCGACGAATGCCGCGCTTGCCGCAGGTTCGGCGATCCGCTTTCTGACGACAGACGCGGCCACACCCGTGATCGAGGGGATTGCAAAATCCACGGTGATCATGGGTACGCCGAGGCTTTATGCAGACCTCGCCGGGTCAGATCTGCTGACGCGGCACATGGCCGCCGGCGTCCGACTTTTCATTTCCGGCGGCTCGCCGCTTGGCCTGACCTTGCTGCAGGAGTTCAAGCGGCGTTACGGACACGACATACTCGAACGGCACGGCATGACCGAGGCGAGCGTATCGGTCTCCAATCCGCTGCATGGCGAGCGTCGCGCGGGGACGGTCGGGCTTGCGCTGCCCGGTATCGATCTGCGCATCGTCGATCCCGCTTCCGGCGAGGCATTGCCGCGCGGCCGCCTGGGTTCGGTCGAGATCAGGGGCCCGAATGTGTTTGCCGGCTATCTGGATGACGACACCGCAACCGCTCGCGTGTTTCGCTCCGATGGTTATTTCATCACTGGCGACATCGGCCGGCTGCATGAAGATGGCTATCTCGAAATCGTCGCGCGCGCGGGCGATCTCGTGGTCTGCGGCGGCGAACTGGTCGATCCGCGCGAGATCGAGCGGGTGATCGACAACCATCCGGGGGTTCTCGAGGCCGCGGTGATCAATGTGCGAAAATCGCAGACCAGCGCCGCGGTTCTGGCGATCGTGGTCAGAAGGCCGGGCCAGACCATCACCGAGCAGGAGATTCTGGGCGCTCTGGCGGCGCAACTCGATGCGAAAAAGCTGCCGCAATGCGTTCGGTTTCTGGACCAATTGCCGCGTACCGGCACCGGAAAGGTCAGCAAGCAGCTGCTTCGCGACCGGTTTTCCGTGACAGCAACAGATCACGTTGCGAGCCGGTGACGCACCTGGACGCGGGAAATGCGTCCGGATCGCATTACTGATCGAACTCCTCGATGAATGCCTTCAAAGCCCGGTTCGGACGGCGCTCGCTGTGCGTGAGCGCCAGGAAGGGGCGTTCCATCCTTTCGAACGGCACGGCTCGCAACTGTTTCGACGTCAGCGCCGATTTGACGACCGCATGCGAAATGGCAGTGGCCCCGGCGCCGGCTTCGACCGCGGCCCGCACGGCCTCGTTTGAAGGAAGCTCGAGGCACACGGAAAGCTGCTCGGGCCGGATGCGATGCCGGCGGATTGCCTGTTCGAATACCGCACGGGTTCCTGAACCTCGCTCGCGCAAGACCCATTGTGCCTCGCCGATGTGCTGTGGCGTCAGGCGCCGCAGCCTTGCAAAGGGGTGTTTGGGATGAACCACGACGGTCAGATGGTCGGTGTGGATGAGCTGGGCGTTGAGCTTCGGCTCCATGACCGTGTCCTCGACGAAACCGATCTCGGCTTCGCCGCTGACGACGGCCGAGGCGACCTGCGTGGTGTTTCCGATCGTCACATGGAGCGCGATGGCCGGATATTTCGCCTTGAAGCGCGCGAGCCGCTCCGGCAGCCAGTAGCTCGCCGTGGTCTGGCTCGCATGGATGTGGATGATGCCGCGCCTCACGCCCTGCAATTCGCGCAGGGCCTGGGCTGCCGATGCGGCCGAAAGCAGCACGGCGCGCGCGTCTTCCAGGAACGATCGGCCGTCATGCGTAAGCTCGATCTGGCGGCCGACCCTGTGGAACAGCATGACGCCGTGCCGGGTCTCAAGAGAACGGATGGCGCCGCTGACCGCGGACTGTGTCAGGCGGAGCGAGGCGGCTGCCCGGGTCATGTGCTCGCATTCGGCAACGCTCACGAAGATGCGCAACTGGTCCAGCGTCATGCCTTTTCGCTCCAATCGTTTTTGATCGATAAAACAGATCATTATTAGCATATTTATCGGTTGGACCGTTCGAAGACCAGTCGCTATTTCCCGATGAAGGACGGGAATGCAAGCCATGGCTGCAGCGCAGGGACTCGCGATCCGGGATGGCTTGCGGCAATTGTGGCCCGGCGTTTCGCTCGCGGTCGTGATCGCGATCGCGGCATTCTCGGTGCGTCAGCTCCCCAGCCTGTCGGTCCTCACCCCGCTGTCCGTCGCCGTGCTGATCGGAATGGCCATCGGCAACGGTCTGGTCTTGCCGGCCCGGATGAACCCGGGTGTCGGTTTTGCAGCGCGCCATGTGCTGCGATTTGCGATCGTGCTGCTTGGTTTCCAGCTTAGCGCCACGCAGATCGCAGCCTTCGGCATGGACGGGGCCATCATTGTCATCGCGGTGGTTGCGATCGTCTTCATCGCCACCGGCTGGCTCGGATCGCTTCTCGGCGTGGACGCCAAGCTCTCCCAGTTGATTGCCGCGGGAACCTCTGTCTGCGGGGCCTCGGCGGTGGTCGCGATGAACAGCGTGACCGAGAGCACGGAGGAGGATGTGATCTATGCGGTCGGTTCGGTGACGCTGTTCGGAACCCTGCTGATGTTTCTGCTGCCGGTGCTGGCGTATGGGCTTGGGCTTGGCGCCCTGGATTTTGGCGTCTGGGCCGGCGCGTCGATCCACGAGATCGCGCAGGTGACGGGCGCTGCCTTTCAGTTCAGTCCCGAAGCCGGGGAGAGCGCGGTCGTCGTCAAGCTGACGCGCGTTCTCATGCTCGCGCCGTTGATCGCGATCTGCGGCCTGTGGTTGCGTCGAAGGCGCGCCGCGGCGGACGGCACGACGCCGCCGGCATTCCCGATTTTTGTCCTCGGATTTGTTGGCGCGGTTGTCCTGAACAGCTTGATGCCGTTGCCGGCCGACATGCGGGCGAACCTGATGGTGGTGACCTCATTCCTGATGTCGGTGGCGCTGGCTGCGCTCGGCTTGCAGACGAGCTTCCGAAAGCTCACCGCGAAGGGATTGCGGCCGCTGGCGCTGGGAGCCGTCTCGACAATTCTGATCGTCGGTCTCAGCCTTGGCCTGATCCGCCTCGCGCATTGGCTGGCGTGACTGGAGGCTGGCCCTGACTGGAGGCTGATCTGACCGACCGGTTCTGCTGACAGGCCCGGCGCCAGATCAGGCGAAGCTGCTCTCGCGAAGAGCCGCGATCTCCCTTCCGGCGCCGGGCGAAAGCGCTACATCGGCTGAACGCCGGCCTTGCGAATGATGTCTCCGATCTTCCTGGTTTCAGAGCCGATGAACTTGCGCAGTTCCTCAGGGCCGGGTGCGACCGGCTCGGCGCCCTGCTCGGTGAAGCGTTGCCGCACTTTCGGGTCCTTGATCGCTTCCGCAAGCGCCGCGTAGAGCTTGTCGATCGCAGGCTTGGGCGTACCCGCCGGCGCCAGCATCGCAAACCAGGCACCGGTGACATATCCCGGCATGCCGGCCTCTGCGGTGGTGGGAACGTCCGGCAGCGCCGCCATCCGCTTTTCGGCCGTCACCGCGAGCGGCCGCGCGTCGCCCTTCTGCACCAGCGCCAGAATGTTCGGCAGCAGCTGGAAGCCGACCGGCACCTGCCCGGCGATGAAATCCGGCGGATATTGCGCGATATTGCGGTACGGCACATGCACGAGTTCAACGCCGGCTACCTGGTCGAAAAAGGCGCCTGCGATATGCTGTGACGAGCCGACGCCGACGGTGCCGTAGTTCAGCTGCTTGGGCCGCTCCTTGGCATAGGCGATGAATTCCTTGAGTGTCTTCGGGGGCAATTTGGAATTCACCACGATCACGTTCGGAAGAACGGCGAACAGCGAGATCGGATCGAAATCCTTCTCCGGATCGTAGCCAAGCGATTTGAACAGCGTCCGGTTCGCAGCCAGCGGCCCGGATGCCGTGATGACGAGATTGTAGCCGTCCGGCGTGAGTTTCGCGGCTGCCGCCGTGCCGGTATTGCCGCCGGCGCCGGGCCGGTTCTCGACGATGAATTGCTGGCCCAGAGTCTCGCTCATGCGGTTGAGCATGATGCGGCTGATCACGTCGCTCGCGCTGCCACCGGCAAACGGAATGATAACCTGAATCGGGCGGTTCGGATAGTTATCGGTTTGTGCCGCCGCCGGTGCGCCTGTCATGGCGCCGGCCAGCAATGCCAGCACGACCTTCTTGAAAATTCCGGGCATTCCGTATTTCCTCCTGCTTCCTTGTCGTTGACCGATCTTAGACCGCGATGACCTCCAGCAGCCGCTCGCAATCGGTCTTGCTTGCAGCATCGCCGCTGAAGGTGACCTGTCCGCGCTCTATGGCGATAAAGCGATCGGACAGGGTGAGTGCCTGATGCACGTTTTGTTCGACCAGCAGCACGGCGCATCCCGCCGCTTTCATCTCGCCAATGATCGCATACAGTTCCGCGACGATCATTGGCGCCAGTCCTTCGCTCGGCTCATCGACCAGCAGAAGGCGCGGCTTGCCGACCATCACGCGCGCCATTGCCAGCATTTGCTGTTCTCCGCCGGACAACGTCGTGCCGTGCTGGTAGCGACGCTCCAGCAGCCGGGGAAAGCGCTGATAGATGCGGTCAAGCGCGGCAGCGTTGTCGGCCCTGGACCGGCCCGGCACCTGCAGGAAGCCAAGCGTCAGATTTTCCTCCACCGTCAGCCCCGGAAAGATGCGCCGGTCTTCCGGCACGAATCCGACGCCGCGATGGGCGATGCGGTCGGCGCTGACGCCGTCGATGCGGGCGCCGTCAAACTCGATCTCGCCCTGTGTCGGCTTGATCCAGCCGGCGATGGTCTTGAGCAGGGTGGTCTTGCCGACGCCATTGCGTCCGAATATGCCGAGGACCTCGCCGGCCCGCACCGATAGGTCGATGCCCTGGATAATGTGGCTGGGCCCGTAATGCGTATGCAGGTTGCGGATCGCGAGCATGGTCAGACATGCCCGAGATAGGCGGCCTGCACGGCCGGATTGTTGCGGATTTCAGCGGGCGGCCCCTCCGCGAGCTTCTGGCCCTGATGCAGGACGATGACGTGGTCCGACAGATTCATCACCAGTCCGATATCGTGCTCGATCAGCAGCACGGTCGCGTCGCGGGTCAGGGACTTGATCAGCGCGGCGGTATCCTGGGTGTCGCCGTGGCTCATGCCCTGGGTCGGCTCGTCCAGCAGCAGCACCTTGGGTTTGCAGGCGAGCGCGACCGCGACTTCAAGACGGCGCTGCTCGCCATGTGACAGAGCGCCGGCCTTGTAGTCGGCCTTTTCCGCGAGTGCAAAGCGCTCCAGCAATTCATCCACCCGCTGCAATGCCTTCCGGCTGGCCGAAACCGGACGAAGGGCGAGCGACCACGGCTCCAGCACCTGCGCCGCGAGCCGCAGGTTTTCTGCGACCGGAAGGTCGAAAAACAGGTTGGTGATCTGGAACGAGCGCGCGAGGCCGGCGGCCTGCATCCGGTAGGGCGGCTCCGCCGTATGGTCCACGCCTTCGATCAGCACATGTCCCGAGCGCGGCCGCAACGCGCCCGATATCAGGTTGAACAGCGTTGACTTGCCGGCGCCGTTGGGTCCGATGATCGTGGTGATCCGGTTGCGCTCGACCGAAAAGCTCACGTCGTCGACCGCGCGCAGTCCACCAAACGCGATCGACAGGTTTCGTGTCTCGAGGATCGGCGTCGTCATGGCGGGCCGCCGCGTCCGAGCCGCTTCGCGATGAAGGGCCG
The DNA here is from genome assembly GCF_050250235.1 of Pseudorhodoplanes sp. GTDB lineage: Bacteria > Pseudomonadota > Alphaproteobacteria > Rhizobiales > Xanthobacteraceae > Pseudorhodoplanes. The sequence continues at coordinate 62,970 of NZ_JBFWPA010000006.1, read as the reverse complement.
AATTACCCCCATCAGGCCCTGCGGCAGGAAGATCACCGCACACATGAACAGGATGCCGATCACGATCAGGTGGTGCTCGGTCCAGCTTCCGATCACGGATTTCAGCACGGTCAGCAGAACGCTGCCATAGAGCGCGCCGACCAGGGTGCCGACGCCGCCAAGGATGACGGTGATGACGGCATTGCCCGAGGTCGAAAAGAACAGCAATTCCGGGGACACGAAGCCGCGCAGCATCGGATACAGCGCCCCGGATACGGTCGCGATCGTAGCGGCGAGCACATACGAGCTGAGCCGCAGCGAAGCGGTCCGAAAGCCGAGGAACGGTACGCGGCGGTCATTGGTCTTGATGGCGATCAGCAGGCGGCCGAACGGCGTATCGAGCAGATAGGCCGCGGCGGCATAGAGCAGCATCGTGACCGTGAGCACGACCAGGAAAAAGCCGGCGGGCGAGGCACTCGAAACCGAGGCGATGCCGAGATTGATCTCGATCACCGGCACGCCGGTCATGCCGTCGGAGGCCCCGATGGCGCGGGTATTGTAGATCACCTTGGCAATGACCTGAGCCATGCCAAAGGTGATGAGCGCGAAATAGACGCCGCGCACGCGAATGGCGATAAGGCCGCCTAGCAGGCCGAGAAACGCGCCGGCCGTGATCGCGACACCGATCGCGGCCCAGAACGAGGGCATCTGCATCAGGACCAGCGCCGAGATATACGCGCCAAGGCCGAAATAGAGTGCCTGCCCCAGCGAGAGAAGTCCCGTATAGCCGAGCAGGATGTCGACGGAGAGCGCGAGGCCGGCAAAGATCAGCGCTTCGGTGCCAAGGCGCAGATAGAACGTGTCGTCCATCGCAACCCCGATCGCGGCGGCGACCAGTGCGAAGACAACCAGCGCGAACGCGAGCAGGTGGCTCGCGCGCATCGAGGTGGTGAGCGCATCACGCATGCCCGAGCCGCCCAAACAGACCCTGCGGCCGCACCATCAGCATGATGACCATGATCCCGAACACGATCGGATCGGTCCAGACCGGCGAGATATAGAGCGAGGCGATGGCCTGGACCTGTGTCAGGAACAGGCCGGCGACGACCGCGCCGGCGATCGAGCCCATGCCTCCGACGATCACCACGGTGAAGGCCATGAGAATGAAATCGCGCCCCATGGTCGGGAAGACCGAATAGATCGGCGCCAGCAGCACACCGGCGAGGGCTGCGAGCGAAACGCCGAACGCGAAGGCGCCGGCATAGACCCACTGCACCGGCACCCCGAGCGAAGCCGCCATGTCGCGATCGAAGGCCGCCGCCCGCACCATCGCACCGATGCGCGTACGATAGACCACGAGCGCCGTACCGATGATGATCAAGGCGCCGACCACGATCATGAATACGCGATAGAGCGGCAGAAAAATTCCGCCCAGTTCGATCGCGCCGCGGATCGGCGTTTCGGGACGCAGCGGATTGGGACCCCAGATCAGCCGGAATACGTCTTCGAGCACCAGCGCAAAGCCGAACGTCAGGAGCAACGTCGCGACATGGCGGTCCGGACTGTGAAACACGCGCTGTATCAGCACACGTTCGACCAGATAGCCGATGGGCAGCATCAGGGCCGGCACCAGAATCAGGAGCAGCCAGAACGGCACCCCGAGCGATGCCAGCGAAACACCGATAAACGCACCGAGCGCATAGAACTCGCCGTGCGACATGTTGATCACATCGAGCAGCCCGAAAATAATCGTCAGGCCGAGCGCAACCAGGATCACGGCGACGCCGAGCACGAGGCCGATGACGATCTGGGGAGCCAGAACGAACTGAAAATAGTCCATCACCCCAGCCATCACCGGTCCTCGCGCGTGCGTGTCCTGTATCGTTCAGAAGCGCTTGCAATTGTCGGGGCCGACGGCATCTTCACCCTTCACCTGACCGGTGATCTGGAATTTGCCGTTCGTGACGCGCACGACATACATCGTCTGCACCGCCTGATGATCGCCGGCGCGCAAGGTCTTCTCGCCTTGCGGCGTCGACCATTTCAGGTCGCTGAAGGCCGCGCGCACCTTGTCGGTGTCGGTGGACTTGGCTTTCTCGACCGCGGCCTTGTAGGCATAGATCAGCCCGTAGGAATCGGCACCGTAGAGGTCGGGGTCGGTCTTGTTGGCGGCACGGAACGCGGCCACGAATTTCTTGTTTTCCGGAGTGTCGATCTCGGCCGAGTAGCCGACGCCGGTGACGAAGCCTTCGGCGGCCTTTCCGATCGCGCCGATATTCTGTGCCGTGACCGTCCCGGACGCGCCGACCACGGTCAGGTTGTTGAGCAGGCCGAATTCGGCGAGCTGGGTGAACAGGCGAACGGTGTCGTTGCCTGCGACCGAGGTATAGAGCACCTGCGGGCGGGCGGCCCGGAGCTGGCCGAAATACTGGGTGTAGTCCTTGGAGTCGAGCGGCGCGAATACCTCGCCGCCGGTCTCGGCGCCGACCTTCTCCGCGCTGGACTTGAAGGCTGCGACGGTTGAGCGGCCCATCTCGTAGTCGGGTCCGAGATAGAACACCTTCGCCTTCGGCTTGTCCTTCGACAGCCACACCGCGAGCGCTGCCGATTGCTGACCGGCGCGGGCGTTGACGCGATAGACGTTGGGTGAGCAGCGATCACCGGTGATCGAGTCGGCGAAGGAGACGGTGGTGGCCATCAGCTTGCCGGCGCGTTCGGCAACCTGGCCGACCGCCAGCGTCGAGCCGGAATTCACGGTGCCGGTGAGAAAGTCGACCTTGTTGACCTGGAACAGCTTGTCCGCCTTCTGGACCGCGACGGCCGGGTTGGCCTCCTCGTCCTCGAAGATCAGTTCGATCGGCCGGCCCATGATGCCGCCGCCGGCGTTGACCTCCTGGGTTGCAAGCTCGAGACCCCATTTCACCTGCTGACCGATGCCGGCATAGGTGCCGCTCAGCGGCGTTACCACCCCGATCTTGATCGGGTCCTTGCCCTGCGCGGCACATAGCGCGGTGGTGGACAACAGGGCCGCGATGCTCAGCGTCATTAATCTGGTCATTTCATTCCTCCTTGGTTGGCGGTTTGCCCGCGTCAGTTTCCCCTGAATTGCGCAGCGCGCTTGCCGTGAAACGCCTCGACGCCCTCCTTGAAGTCGTCGGATTGCCGCAGGCGGCTGTAGCAATGGCCTTCCAGCTCGATCGCGATGGACAGCGTCGAGTCTTCGGTATCGTTGAGCAGTTTCTTGGCCGTCCGCTGGGCGATCGGCGAGAACGAAAGAAGTTCGTCGACCAGCGCGTCCGTGGCCGCTTCGAGCCTGTCGTCCGGCACGCATTCGGTTGCGATTCCCCAGTCGAGTGCCTGACGGCCGGGGATGCGCTTCGAACGCATCACGATGTCCTTGGTGCGCGTGATGCCGACGATCTTCTGCAGCCGTGCCGAGCCGCCGGAGCCGGGAATCTGACCGAGCTTCTGTTCCGGGAGCGCGTAGAGACAGGTCTCCGACACCAGGCGGAAATCGCAGGCCAGCGAGATTTCGAACCCGACCCCGAAGCAATAGCCGCGATTGGCCACGATCACCGGTTTCGAGCAGCGCGCGGGCGCGGCGATATTCCAGGCGAGCTTCGAGACATGCTCGGGTGAGGCTTCCATGAAGCCCTTGATGTTGCCGCCGCTGGAAAAGTGTTCGCCGATCGCGCGCAGCACGATCACCCGCACCCGCTCGTCCTCATCGAGCGCCTCGAAAACCAGCCGCAACTGGTCGCGCTGCGGCATTTCGATGACGTTGAGCGGCGGCCGGTGCAGGATCACGTCGGCGCGCTGCTTCTCGGGCGTCAATTCAACCCGGAAGCCGTTCAGCGCCGAAAGACGCGGGTCGGAAAACGTCAGGACCGTCATGCTGCATTGCCTTTTGCCGGAGTTCCGCCTTCGGTCTCGAACTCGCCCGCGATCAGCTTGCGGCGCAGGAGCTTTCCGACCGGCGATTTTGGAATCTCGTTGACGAAGATGTAGCGGCGCGGGCGCTTGAAATTGGCAAGTCCGGAGGTCCGGCAGAGCTGATCGAGTTCTGCGTCCTGCACGGCGGAGCGGCGCTTGATGAAGGCCGCGACGATCTGCCCCCAGCGTTCGTCGGGAAGGCCCGCGACCGCGACTTCGGATACCGCCGGGTGCAGCGACAGGCAGCTCTCGATCTCGACCGGCGAGACATTCTCGCCACCGGTGATGATCATGTCGTCGACGCGGCCGGTGACGAACAGGTCGCCCTCGTGATCGAAAAACCCGGTGTCGCCGGTGAAATACCAGCCCTTTCGCAGCGCCTTGATGTCCGCGTCCGGCCGCCGCCAATAACCCTCGAACGATTCATCGCCCAGCAGATGCGCGATGATCTCGCCTTCCTCATGGGGCTCGGCGAGATGTTCGGGCGAGCCGGCACCGAGCTTCACGACGCGGATGCGCTGGTTGATGCCGGCGCGCCCGGCGGAGCCCGGCTTGGCCGGCGCATTCTGATCGATGGTGAAGGTGTAGACCTCCGACGATCCGTAATGGTTGACGAACAGGTCAGGCTTGAACGCCGCACTCAGTTCCTTCAGGAGGCCATCGGTCATCGGTGCGCCGGCAAAACCAAGCTTGCGCACCGAGGAAACGTCGGCGCGGGCAAATCCCTCATTGTGGATGAGATCATGATAGAGCGTCGGAACCAGATAGAGATTGGTCACCTTCTCGGCCTCGATCAGCCGCAAGGCCTGTGCAACGTCAAATCTCGGCAGGCACACGAATGCGCCGTTGATCATCGACATGGCGAGCAGGGAGCGAACCCCCATGGTGTGATAGAGCGGCATCACGCCGAGCGTGCATTCTCCGGAGGCGTAAAGATTCTGAGCGACATGGGCGATGGCGGCGGCTCGTTCGGCGCGCTGACGGCGGGGCACGCCTTTCGGTCGCGCGGTGGTGCCCGACGTATAGAGCATGACCGACCAGGCATCCGCCGACACCCGGGGATCGGCGGCCTTGGCCTTGCGGTTCGCAAGCGAGTCGAAGGCGACCTCGCCCTGCCGCGCCGTGTCGATCGCGATCCGCCGGCGCAACTGTGCCTGGTGCGACGAACGGGTTTCGGCCGCCGAAACATCCTCGAAAACGATGGCCTTGGCCTCGGAATTCTCGACCCCGTAATCGATCTCGTCGGCCTTCGCGCGCCAGTTCAGCGGCGTGATGACGATGCCCGCGAACTGGCAGGCCCAATGGATCAGTGCCGCCTCGACCCGGTTCTGCAGCACGGTCACGAGATGATCGCCCGGCATCAGGCCGAGTTCGTCGAAGCCGTCCACGATCGCCGATATCCGCTCGTAGGTCTGCGCGTAGGTCAGGCGGACCGGGCCATCGACCAGCGCAAGCGCATCGGGCTTGCGTTCGACGCTCGCGAGAAAGCTGGTTCCGAGGTCAAGCATCGGGTTGTTCCTCCCGCAGTCCCTTTGCCGCATCCAATGCAGCGGCAATGATCGGGACATAGCCGGTGCAGCGACAGAGATGGCCGCCAAGAAATTCGCGCAGGTCGTCTTCCGACGGATCGGGATCACGGCGCAACAGGTGGTCAAGCGACATCAGGATGCCCGCAGTACAGAAGCCGCATTGCAACGCGTGGTGCCGGCGGAATGCGTCCTGCAGCACGGACAGGCGGCCGGGCGCGGGCTCGAGCGATTCCACGGTGCGGATGTCTGCGCCGTCGGCCTGCACCGCGAGGGTCAGGCAGGCGCGCGCCGGTACACCGTCGATCTGGATGGTGCAGGCGCCGCAGACGCCATGCTCGCAACCGACATGGGTGCCGGTAAGGCCGAGTTCGTGACGCAACAGATCGGTCAGCAGCATTCGCGGCTCTGCCTCGGCCTCGCGCGGGCGTCCATTGACGCGGAGGCGAATGCGATGGCGCCTGTCGGCGCTCAGGCGAGGCATCGGCGAGCCTCCTCGATGGATTGGCGTCCCATGCGTCGCACCAGTTCGCGGCGATAGCGCGCGGTCCCGTGCAGATCGTCTCGCGCGTCAAGATCAAAGGCGAAGTCGTCCAGCGCATCGTCGAGTGCGCCACCCTCGAGCGTGCCGAAATCCCGCGCGGTCGGGCGATCGGCGACGCCGCCGACGGCAAGCCGGGTCCCGCTGGCGGAGGCGACCGTGGCACAGGCGACGATGGCAAAGTCACCATGACGGCGCCCGAATTCGCCGAAAGCGTAGCCGTGGCTGCCCTGCGCTTTCGGAAACGATACGGCTTCAATCAGTTCGTCGTCGTCGCGCCCGGTCGACATCATGCCGGTAAAGAAATCCGCAGCCTTCACATGGCGCCGCTTGCGGCGCGTGGAGAGTTCGATGCTTCCGTCCAGCGCGACGAGGATCAGCGGAATTTCGGCGCTCGGATCGGCATGCGCGACCGATCCGCAGACGGTTCCGCGGCTGCGGGTCTGGGCGTGCCCGACGAAGGGGAGCGCGGCTGCGAGCAGCGGCGCCGTGCGTGCGAGGTCCGGCCGTTCAAGCAGTTCGGCCTGACGCACCGCCGCTCCGACCCGGATGGCATCGCCGTGGTCCGCAACCTGCCGCAATTCGGGCAGATGCATGATGTCGATCAGCACTTTCGGTCTGGCCAGTCGCATCGACAGCATCGGCAGGAGAGTCTGACCGCCGGCCATGACGCGCGCATCGTTGCCGTCTTGCGCCAGCGCCGCATGCACTTCGGACAGCGACTGCGCGCGCAGATAGTCGAAGCGGGCCGGCTTCATGCGCGGCCTCCGAACAGGCGTGCGAGCAGGCTGCGCTTTTCGCCGCCGCCGCATTTGCGGGCGAGTGCTGCGAAGAATTTCTGGATCACGATCCTCGCAGCGCCATCGAGCAGGCGGCCCCCTATGGACGCGACCTTGCCGCCGATTTCCGCGTCATAATCGTAGGTCAGCATCGTGCCGTCATCCGGCGTCGGCGCGAGACGGATGCGGCCGGTTCCGCGCGCATCGCCGAGTGCACCAACGACGATACCGGAGAGCGTCACCGATTGCGGACGCACCAGATCGCTGAGCCGGATATCGGCCTTGTAGCGGCCGGTGACGGGGCCGACGCCCAGCGTCACATCGGCACGGAAATGCGTGTCGGAAAGCCGCTCGACGCCGTGACAGCCGGGAATGATTGTGGCGAGCGTATTTGGGTCGAGCAACATGTCCCAGGCGGCCTCGGGTGCGACGGCGATCCTTGCTTCGCCCGAACCATGCAGCGCACGGCCTGCGCCCGCGGGCGCGTTGTCGCGGGGGCGCGCGCGCCGCGTGGACGTTTCGGCACCATGAAGATAGCCCGCGATCTTCACTGGTGTCATCGGCAGGTCGATCTGTGCGACCCGGAGGGCGTCAGCCACCGCATTGGCAAGGCAGACCGGCGTACTCATGCAATTGCCTTCGCCGACGCCCTTGGTACCGAGCGGCGTGAACGGGGAGGGCGTCTCCACATGCAGAATGACGGGCGCCGGCACTTCCATCGCGGTCGGCACGAGGTAGTCGGCGAAGGTGCCGGTCAGGAAGGCGCCGTCCGGTCCGTAGGAAAATTCCTCGTAGAGCGCCGCGCCGACCGCATGCGCGAAGCCCCCCGTCACCTGGCCTGCGACCATCCCCGGATGAAGAATGCGTCCGCAGTCGTGCATCGTGACGTATTTGTCGATCCGCACCGCGCCGGTGACCGGATCGATCTCGACACCACAGAAATCAAAGATGAAGCCGTGGCACAGCGACGAGTTGATTTCGTCGGCCTCGTTCGGCGGGGTCAGTTCCGGCGGAGTCCAGAACGCGGTTTCGCGTAACGCCTGGTCAGCCTCCGGGATCAGACCGGGTGACCAGTGACTTGCTGCGGCGAGGCGCGAAAAGGCGATTGCGTTATCCGGGTTGCCGCGCGCGCGTGCACGTCCCAGCGCGAACTCGATCTCGCCGGCCGGCACGTTCAACTGGGCGGCGGCGCTTCGTGCGAGCTTGACCTTGATCTGTTCCGCCGCAAGATGCGTGGCGCCGCCGACCGCCGCGGCGAAGCGGCTCGCGTAGTTGCCGGATGCGATCGACCATGCATCCCGCGCACTGTCGAAGTCGGTGACCACGCGGACATCGGACGGCTTGAGACCGAGCGAATCGGCGACGATCTGCGACAATACGGTCCGGTGCCCCTGGCCTTGGGGCACAGATGCGACATGGACCGAAACGCCGCCGAGTGGATCGAGCGAGACCGTCGCGGTCGCTTGCGCACCGTTCTTGGGACCGGCCTTGCGGCGCTCCTCGGGCGTCAGGACCGTGGTGATGTAGCCCATGTTGGAGACGCTGGGCTCCACAGCGGCCGTCAGCCCGATGCCATAGATGCGGCCCTGCGCACGCATCTCCTTCTGACGCTGGCGCAAGTCTGCGAAGCCGCCTTCGGCGAGAGCCTGTTCGAAAGCCCGCACATAATCGCCGGAATCGAGCAGGGCGCCGCTGGCGGTGCGATAGGGAAAGGCGCCCGACGGGATCAGATTTCTGCGGATCACGTCAATGGGGTCGAGGCCAAGCTCGATCGCAATGCGCTGCATCAGCCGCTCGAGCGCGAAATAGACCTGCGGGCCGCCGAACCCGCGATTGAGCCCGGTCGGTGTCTTGTTGGTCACGACCACGCGATTGCGGACCGACACGTGGCGGATGTCGTAGGCACCGGTGAGGTTGCCGTGCATGCGGTAAAGCGTGGCAGGCTCTGGCGCCCGGATATGCGCCCCGACATCCTCGATCTGATCGAATGCCAGCGCGCGGATCCGGCCGTCGGCATCGACCGCGGCGTCCAGCGTCGTGACGCGGTTGGTCGCAGAAACCGATGCGGTGAGGTGCTCCAGCCGGTCTTCGACCCACTTCACCGGTTGTGCGCAGAGCCGTGCCGCGACCGCCATGAGGACCACATAGGGAAACACGCCCTGCTTGACGCCGAAGCTGCCGCCGGAATCCGGCGGCGTGCGCAGGCGGAAGCGGTTGCCCGGGACTTTCAGCGCGCGCGCCATCACCGCGTGCAGGCTGAACGGGCCCATGAAATTGGCGGTCACGTCATACGCGTCCTCGCCGGGATCGTATTCGGCGACGACGCCGTAGGTTTCGATCGGCGTGCACGAATTCCGCGGGTAGCGGATGGTGACGGAAACCTTGTTCGCGGCGTCCGCAAAGGCTTGCTCGGGATCGCCGTAGCGGAAGCGGCGCTCGCTGACGAGGTTGGTATGCAAGGCCTCATGAAGCACCGGTTGCGCCGGATCGAGTGCTGCGACCGGATCGACCACGCATGGCAGCGGGTCGTAATCGACCTCGACGAGATCGAGCGCGTCCTCGGCGAGATAGCGGCTTTCAGCGATCGCGACCGCAACCGGCTCGCCGACATAGCGCACCCGATCGACCGCGATCGGCCAGCAGTCGATCGGGGCCTTCACGCCGACGACAAGACTCGCCGAATTGGCGGTGATCTCCGCACCGGTGAGGATGGCGGCAACGCCTTCCGCGCGCCGCGCAGCATCGGTGTGGATCGCCCTGATGCGGGCGTGCGCATGCGGGGAACGCAGGATGGCGGCATGCAGGGTGCCGGGCCTCACTCCGAGGTCGTCGATAAAGCGCCCGCGCCCGGTCAGCAGCGCGGCGTCTTCCACACGCTCGACCGACTGCCCGCACCATGTGGTGGCCTGACCTGCCATCGCTTCGACGTTCCCCGACGCGCTCATTTGCCGGCGCATTCGGGGGCACGCTGTCATGAGGGTTCAACGGTCGGCCATGCCGTTCCGTCTCATCACTTACCGAGAAGTCTCATTTCGGAGATTTGCCGGATCGGTCAGGCGCCCAGGGCCGATCCCATGCGGGCGACCTGACGAAATTCGCTGGGATTGACGCCGGCATGGTCGCGGAAAAACCGCGTGAAGTGGCTGGGCGCGGCAAAGCCGAGGGAGTCGCTGACCACGGCCAGGCTGTCGTCGCTATGGACCACGGTTTTGACCGCAAGCTCCATGCGCAGCAGGTTGACGTAGAGATGCGGTGTCATGCGGGTGGAGCGTTCGAACAGGCGGTAGAAATGGGCGCGCGACAGGCCCACTTCCTTCGCCATCGAATCGACGTCCTGCACCGCTTTCGGGTTCGCCCGGATCAGGTTGATGGCACGCCGGATGCGCCAGTCGATCGGATTGCGATGGGCGCGGAAGTCGGGGGCAGCGTGCGACAATGTACGCCAGGGGGTGAACCGCTCGATGATCGAGATCATCAGGTCGGACAGCAATTGCTCCTGCGTCACGCCGGCGCCCGGATCGGCAAGCATCGAGTCGGCCAGATCCATCGACAGATGTCGAATCCGCGGCGACACTTCGCCCGCGGGCTTCTCGAAAAAGCCATGAGCGCCACTCGCCGCCCAGTTCGGACGAAAGGTCTTCAGCCAGTCTGGCTCGATGTAAAGCGCGAGAATGATGGTGCGGGGCCGCTCCTGATAATGCACATAGGCATGCGGCTCCCAGGTATTGATCAGCACCGCCTGCGTGTCGGTGAGGGGAACCAGATTGTCGCCGACCGCGAATTGCGTGTCGGCGCCGCTGGCCTTGATCAGAACATGGCAATGCGGGTGCGCATGGCGCACCAGCGACCGGTCCATGTCGAGAAGAGCGACCCGGCCGAACTCACCATGAGCGATGCGCAACGCGTTCGACATTCCTCGCCTGATGCTCAGTCTTGATTTCAGCGCCGTCTTAGCACGGCGAACGCGTTTTCCCATTCTTGCCGAATTGTCGCATCGTGCAAGGCCGGCGGATATCGCAAATTTCCGTATCGCTGCAAGCGCCGGAACCCTGATGTTGCGCTGCAAGATGAAAAAATGAGACGACCCGGTAACGCGCGGTCGCGCGGGGTGCCGCGAAACGTCCCATAACGGCGCACGTTCGAATGGCGCCGCAAGCATGGGACTGGATGGGATGGCCGAAGCAACCGATCGCCGGGATGCACAATCGTTCGAGGCCGGCGGCAGCAATCGTCCAAAGCCGGTCACGACATTGCGCGGCTGGCTCGATCACCTCGCGGCCAGCGGACGCCTCGCCGTCGCGCGGCCGGACCTGGCCTTGTCGTTTGAGATTGCTGCCGTCGCCAAGCGCCTGGACGGGCGCAAGGCGACCTTGTTTCCGCGCCCCGGCGGCCATCCGATCGCGGTGGTTTCCGGGCTGGTCTCCGACCGGCAATGGATCGCCGAGGCGATGGGCGTGGAACCCCATGAGGTGCTGGCGCGGTTTCAGGAGGCCGTGCTCCATCCGCTGCCGTGCAGGGAAGTCGGGAACGCGGCCGCGCAGGAGGTGGTGCATCGCGACGTCGACCTGACCCGGCAATTGCCGGTCCCGGTCCACAACGAGCACGACAACGGCGCCTATATCACCGCGGGCCTGCTGATCGCCCGCAATCCTGCGACCGGCGTCCAGAATGTCTCGATCCATCGCCTGCAGGTGAGCGGGCCGGACCGCTTGGGCGCCCTGCTGTTGCCGCGTCACACCAACACGTTCTTCGAGGTCGCGGAGGCCGCCGGCCAGCCGCTCGATGTCGCGATCGTTGTCGGCGTCGATCCGCTCACGCTCTTGTCCTCGCAGGCCATCGCCCCGATCGATTTCGACGAGCTGACGATCGCGGGCGCGTTGCACGGAGCGCCGCTCGCCGTGGTGAAATGCGTCACCAGCGAGCTGCGCGTGCCGGCCGATGCGGAAATCGTGCTGGAAGGCCGCCTGCTGCCGCATCTGCGCGAACCGGAAGGTCCGTTCGGCGAATTCCCGCAATATTACGGCGAGCGGGCCAGGCGCCATGTGATCGAGATTGCGGCCGTGACGCACCGGACGAATCCGCTGTTTCACACCATCGTCGGAGGCGGGCTCGAACATCTGCTGCTGGGCGGGATTCCGCGCGAGGCGACCTTGCTGTCGCATCTGCTGCGCAGCTTCCCCAATGTGCGCGACGTTCATCTCGCCCTCGGCGGCGTCTGCCGCTACCATCTCCATGTGCAGATCGCCAAGCGCCAGGAAGGCGAGGCGAAGAATATCATGATGGGCGCGTTTGCCGGTCATTACGATATCAAGCAGGTGATCGTGGTGGACGAAGATGTCGACATCCACAATCCGGCCGAGGTCGAGTGGGCGGTGGCGACACGCTTCCAGGCCGATCGCGACCTGATGGTGGTCTCCGAAAGCCAGGGCTCGAGACTCGATCCTTCGGCCCGCAACGGCGTCGGTGCGAAGATGGGGCTGGATGCCACCAAGCCGCTCGATGCGCCGGACATGAAGTTCAAGCGTATTCGCGTGCCCGGCGAGGACGCGGTCGATCTGGGCAAGGTTCTGGTGCCAGGGGAGGACTGGCGCGGGATACTTCGAACCGGCGCGCCATAAATTCGAAAAATACGATAAATCCATTCTGCAAAATGCATTTCTGGTTTTGCGCTTCTGTCCCGAAGCTTCCGCGCGGGAGTTCACGTGATGGCGGATTTCGACCTCGTCCTGACCGGGCGGGTGGTACTTACGGATGCTGTGATCGACGCAGGTTATGTCGCCATCCGCAATGGTCTGATCGAGCGCATCGGCGCGGGCGAACCGCCGGCGGCTGCCGAACGGCATGACTTCGGACAGGCATACGTCATGCCCGGCGCCATCGACGCGCAGGTGCATTCGCGCTCGCAGAAGGGGCAGGAGGATTTCGTCTGGTCGACCCGGGCTGCGGCTGCGGGCGGCGTCACCACCATCGTCGACATGCCCTATGACGACGGGGTGCTGATCTGCACGCCGGAGCGGCTTGCGCAAAAAGCCGCCGAAGCATCGCAGCAGGCGCGCGTCGATTTCGCGCTTTACGCGACCGTCGATCCCAAGGTCGGCGCATCGGCAATCCCGTCGCTTGCGGTCGCCGGCGCGGCCGGATTCAAGTTCTCCACCTTCGAAACCCATCCGGACCGATTTCCGCGGATTCCGACGCCGTTGCTGCATGACTGCTTCGCCGCGGTGGCGCGCGAAGGCCTGATCGCCGGCGTTCATAACGAGAATGACGAAACGGTCCGCGCGGCGATCGCGGCGGTGCAGGCATCGGGCCGCACGGATTATCGCGCGCATGGTCTGTCGCGCCCCGCCTACACCGAAGCGCTGGCGACCGCGGAGGTCTACGAACTCGCGGCAGCCACCGGCTGCTCCGGCCATATCGTGCATTGCTCGATCGGACGTGGCTACGACATGTGCGCGGCATACCGGGCGCAGGGTTTCGACACCACGATCGAGGCCTGCATCCATTATCTGATCCTCAGCGAAGAGGACGACGTCGGGAGGCTGGGCGGCAAGGCGAAAATCAACCCGCCGGTACGTGGCCGCGCCGAGCGCGACAGGCTTTGGCACCATCTCGCAGCCGGCAACATCACCGTGGTCTCGACCGACCATGTGAGCTGGTCGGAGGAGCGCAAGACCGACCCGGACATGCTGAAGAATGCGTCCGGCGTGCCGGGCCTCGAAGTGCTCTATGCGTTGCTGCTGAAGGGGTTGCTGGATCGCGACCTCAGTCCGAGCTTCGCGGCGCGGCTGCTGGCGGCCAATCCCGCGCGGCTGTTCCGGCTCGGGCATCGCAAGGGCGCGCTGGAACTGGGCCGGGATGCCGACATTGTGGTAATGGCACACAGGCCGGGCCGCTACGATGCGGCGCAGAGCGGACACAACATCGTGCAGTGGAGCCCGTATCAGGGCATGGACCTGACCTATCGGCCGGTGGCGACCTTTCTGCGCGGCATCATGGTGTTCGACGGCAAGGATGCCGGCGCGCCGGGCGCCGGGCAATTCGTGCGGCCCGCACCCGCGGGCAAGGCGTGATGGCCGGCAATTTGCCGATCGACGGTCGCCGGCTCTGGGACGATCTGATGCGGCTTGCCGAGATCACCGATCCCGCAAGGCCGTATACACGCCGGTCGTTCTCGCCGCTGTTCGACAAGGGCCGGGTCTGGCTGCGAAACCGGTTCGCGGATGCCGGGCTGGACACCAGCATGGACACAGCCGGAAACCTTATCGGCCGCCGCGCCGGCTCCGATCCGGCGCTCGGCACCATCCTGATCGGGTCGCATTCCGACACCGTCCCGTCCGGCGGGCGCTTCGATGGTGCCGGCGGGGTGATCGCGGCGCTTGAGATCGTGCGATCGATTGCGGAATCGGGTGTTGCGCTTCGGCACGCCATCGAGGTGGTCGATTTCCTCGCCGAGGAGCCGAGCGAGTTCGGATTGTCCTGCATTGGCAGTCGCGGCATGGCCGGCGTGCTCGACCAGAAGATGCTGGGCTATACCGATCCGTCGGGTGAAGTGCTCTCCCATGCCATCGACCGCGTCGGCGGGAACGTGTCCGCTCTCGCGAGCGCGCGGCGCAGCGATATTGCCGCCTTTTTCGAACTGCATATCGAACAGGGCCTTGTCCTCCAGGAAGGCAGGATCGACGTCGGAATCGTGACCGCGATCGTGGGCATCACTCGTGTCGAAGTCGTCTTCAGGGGCTCCGCCGACCATGCCGGCACGACCCCCATGCATCTGCGCCGCGACGCTTTCACGCCCGCCGCCAAGACCGCAATGTTCGTCGATCGCCTTGCGCGCGAACTGGTCGCGCGCAGGCAGGGGCTGTTCGTTGCCACCATCGGGATCGTGTCGGTATCGCCGGGCGCATCCAATGTGGTGCCGCAGGAATCCCGCATCGTGATCGATGCGCGTTCGGAGAACCGCGTCCTGATGGACGAGTTTCTTGCGGCACTGGATGCCGAGACCGCGAAATTCGCCGAGCAGAGCCGGACCGAGCGCGCGGTCTTCGCGCGCCTGTCCGACACCAATCCGACCGCCTGCGATCCCGTTCTGCGTGAATTGCTGCGCGACAGCGCCAACGCGCTCGGCTTCAGCAGCACGGATATCGCCTCGGGCGCCGGCCACGATGCGGCTTTCGTCGCCCGGATTGCGCCGGCTGCCATGCTGTTCATCCCCTGCCGGGACGGGAAGAGCCACGCACCGGAAGAATGGGCGGAGCCGGAGGCGCTGGCCGCTGGCACGGCGGTGATTGCGGACGCGGTGCTGCGCTTCGACCGCAAGCCGGCGGCGCCGCCGGCGTAAGGGGACTTCCTATGGGACGTATTCTGGTCGAGAAGGACATCGAGGCGGCAATCAGGGGCGGCGCGGTCTTTGCCTGCGGCGGTGGCGGATGGGCCGATCATGGCCGCATGCTCGGCACCGCTGCGGTCAATGCCGGCCAGCCGGAGCTTGTTTCGATCGACGAACTCGATCCCGACGATTTCGTCGCGACCGCGGCCGCCATCGGCGCGCCGGCCTCGACCACGCCCTGGCAGATGCTGGGCGTGGACTATGTCAATGCCGTACGTCTGGTGGAAGCCGAGCTTGGCGCACCGATTGCCGGTCTCATCATCGGGCAGAACGGCAAGTCATCGACGCTCAATGCCTGGCTGCCGTCGGCGATGCTGGGCACCAAGGTGGTGGATGCGGTCGGCGACCTGCGCGCGCATCCGACCGGCGACATGGGCTCGATCGGGCTCGCCAATTCGCCGATGCCGATGATCCAGTCGGCGGTCGGCGGCAACCGTGCCAACAACGCGTATATCGAGCTTGTGGTGCGAGGCGCCACGGCGAAGATTTCGCCGATCCTGCGCACCGCCGCCGACATGTCGGGCGGCTTCATCGCCTCCTGCCGGAACCCGGTGCCGGCGTCCTATGTCAGGAAGCATGCCGCGCTCGGCGGCATCACCATGGCGCTCGACCTTGGCGCCGCGATCATCAAGGCCGAATCCAAGGGCGGCAAAGCCGTCATCGACGCGGTCTGCCGGCAGAACCCCGGTGAGATCATCGGCAGCGGCCGCGTGACCAAGAAGGCGGTGGTTTACACAAAGGAATCCATCGACGTCGGCACCCTGACACTCGGGAAGGGCGCATCGGCCTGCACGCTGCATGTCATGAACGAATACATGGCGGTCGAGGATTCCGGCGGAAAGCGGCTCGCCACCTATCCGGATGTCATCACCACCTTCAATCCGGACGGCGTGCCGATGAGCGTCGGCGAAATCCATGAAGGGCAGGAACTGGTGATCCTGCGCGTGGCGAGGGAGCATATCCCGCTGTCATCCAGCGTGACCGATCCGAGCGTCTATCCGATCTGCGAGAAGGCACTCGGAATCTCGATCGCGGACTATGCGCTTGGCAACAGGCGGCGCAAGAAACCGGGCAAGAAACAGAAGACGAAAAAAGGCAGGAAATGAAGCGCGAATTCACCGTCACCGCCGGCAGCAATCTGCGTTGCAAGGGATGGCGGCAGGAGGGCCTGCTGCGCCTGCTGGAGAACGTGCTCGCGGTCGGTGAAGACCCCGGAAACCTCATCGTCTATGCAGCACTGGGCCGCGCCGCACGCGACTGGCCTTCGCACGACAAGATCGTCGAAACGCTGCGTACGATGGACGAGGAAGACACCCTGATCGTGCAGTCCGGCAAGCCGATCGGGCTGATCCGCACGCACGCCGACGCGCCGATCGTGATCATGGCCAATTGCAACATGGTCGGGCAATGGGCGAAGGCGGAGAACTTCTACGAACTGGAGAAGAAGGGGCTGATCTGCTGGGGCGGGCTCACCGCCGGCGACTGGCAATAAATCGGCTCGCAGGGAGTGATTCAGGGCACCTATGAAATCTTCATGCGGATCGCCGAGCGCCATTTCGACGGCGATCTGAAAGGACGTTTCATCCTGACGGCGGGCCTCGGCGGCATGGGCGGTGCGCAGCCGCTTGCCGGCCGCATGGCCGAGGCCGCGATCCTGTGCATCGATGTGGACGAGAAGCGGATCGCGCGGCGTCTGGAGATCGGATATCTCGACAAGCGTGCCAGCTCGCTTGACGAAGCGATGGCGATGATCGACGAGGCGCGGCGCGAGAAAAAGCCGATCTCGGTCGGGCTCCTCGGCAACGCCGCGACGCTCTACCCGGAGATTCTGGCGCGCGGCATCGTGCCCGACATCGTGACGGACCAGACCTCCGCGCACGACCTCGTCTACGGCTACGTCCCCGACAGCATGACGCTGGAGGAGGCGCGCGAATTGCGCAAGACCGACCCGAAGCGGCTGATGCAGGAATCGACGCGTTCGATCGCAAAGCATGTCACAGCCATGCTGGGCTTCCAGAAGGCCGGATCGGTGGTGTTCGACAACGGCAATCTCATTCGCACCCAGGCGAAGAATGGCGGGATCGCCAACGCCTTCGACATCCCGATTTTCACGGAGGCGTTTCTGCGGCCGCTATTCGCGCGCGCGATCGGGCCGTTCCGCTGGATCGCACTGTCCAACTCGACATCGGACATCGCGAAGATCGACGAATTCGCGGTGGAGCGCTTCGCCGACAACAGGATCGTGACGAACTGGATCAGGCTCGCCAGCCAGTATGTGCCGTTCGAGGGGCTGCCGGCACGCATCGCCTGGCTCGGGCATGGCGATCGCACCGCGCTCGCGCTCGCCGTCAATACCATGGTGCGGGAAGGCGTGCTCGACGGCCCCGTGGCCTTCACGCGCGATCATCTCGATGCGGGCGCCATGGCGCATCCCAATATCATGACCGAGAATCTGAAGGACGGTTCCGACGCCATCGCCGACTGGCCGCTGCTCAACGCGATGGCGCATTGCGCGTCCAAAGCCGATCTGGTCGCGATCCATTCGGGCGGCGGGGGCTATTCCGGCTACATGACGAGTGCCGGCGTGACTCTGATCGCGGACGGGAGCAGCGCCGCCGCCGAACGGCTGAAGCTTTCGCTCGACAACGACACCTCACTCGGGATCATGCGCTATGCCGATGCCGGCTACGACGAGTCTTATGAAGAGGCCGCGGCAAAGCATGTCCGGCATTTCCGCCTGATGCCGGTCTGACCGGACATCGCGCCATGGCGTCACAGGCTCTTCGCGATTTTCTCGACACCCTCGAAGCGGAAGGCGGTCTGCACCGGGTCCGCCGCAAAGTCGATCCGCGCTTCGAAATCGCCGCGGTGCTGATGGAGCGCATGGCCGGCGCTGCGCAGTTTTTCGAGGCGGTCAGCGAACACACAATGCCAGTGGTCGGCAATGTCTTCAATTCGCGCGACCGGCTGGCGCGGGCGCTTGGCGTGGAGCGGGCCGCGCTGCATTCCTTCATTCTGGATGCCGTGCGCAGGCCGATCGCGCCGGTCATGCAGGAGGGCGCGGCGCCGGTTCAGGACGTCGTCCATGACGGCTCGATCGACCTCGCCAGGCTCCTGCCGGTGCCGACCTGGTTCGAGCGCGAGAGCGGGCCGTATATCACCGCCGGTGTCATTGTCGCGAAGGACCCCGAAACCGGTCGCCGCAACATCTCGATCGCGCGGCTGCGGCTCGACGGCGGCGGCAAGATCATGGCCGGGATCGCGAAAAACCATCACCTCAATGTCCTTGCCGAAAAGGCGAGCGCGATGGGACGTTCGCTGCCGATCGCGGTCGCGATCGGCAATTGCGCGCAGGTATTGCTCGGGTCGCAAATGTATCTCGGGCTGGGCGACGATGAATATGATGTGGCTGGCGGCCTGCTGGGCGAGCCGCTGCGGCTTGTCAGGTGCCGGAGCGTCGATCTGGAGGTGCCGGCCGAAGCGGAGATCGTGCTCGAGGGCGAGCTTCGCGCCGACGATCTTGTTCCGGAGGGTCCGGTATCCGAGTTTCACGGCTTCTACGTGGATTACGGGCCGGGGATCGGCGGCACGATCGGTTGCGTCACCCATCGCCGCGATCCGGTGTTTCAGTCGATATTGCCGGCATTTACGCCGGAGCATTGCCTGCTCGGCGCGGTCGCGATCGAGGCGGTGGTCTGCGATGCTCTGCAGCGCGTGATCCCCGCCGTCCGCCGTGTCCTCGTCACCGACGGCGGCATGGGCCGCCTGCACGCGATCATTTCCATGCACCGTCCGCGACCCGGCGAGGGAAAGCGGGCCATCCTGCTGGCAATGGGACAAGTCAACCTTTTCAAGCTGGTGCTCGTGGTCGAGGATGATATCGACATCGAAGACCCGCGCGCGGTCGAGTGGTCGCTTGCCGCGCGGTTCCGCGGACATGACGATCTCGTCGTGCTCCCGGGAATGAAAGCTGACCGCTGCGACCCGGTGCATGAGGACCTGCTGGTGACAAAAATCGGCATGGTCGCCGCCACTCGGCCCGGCGATGGCGGGTTTGGGTCGCGCTCGGAATTCGCGTTGCCGCCGGAGGCGGTGATGGCAAAGGTCCGCAGCGCCCTCGGAGAATATTGAAGCTGTCAACGCTCCTGTGCATGAAGCGTGAGGTGTCGTCGGAACAGGCGTACCAGACTGCGCTCGATCTCCGTCAGCGACCGCTCAGCGGAGTAGATCACCGAAAGCTTGCGCCAGACCTCGGGTTCCACGAGCTTGCGGAACTGCATCTCACCTTCCGAGACGGCCTTTCTCACCGTGGCGTATGGCATCACTGTCGCGCAACGGCCATCGCCGATCATGGCCAGTGCCATCATCAGCGAATTGACTTCGGCTTGGATTCTCAGTCGCACGCCCGCCTTGCCGGCTGCCTCGTCGAGCAGCCGGCGAATGCCAAACTCGCGGGATGGCAGCAGCAACGGAATTTCCGCAATGCTGGCGAACGCAACATCGCCGCTCGGCAGAAACGGCGCTTCGCTGGAAGTGACAAGGCCGAGGGGGTCGCGGCTGCGCAGGTCGATCCTGGAAGAATGCGGCATGACCGTTTCAACCAAGGCGAGGTTTATGACGCCCGAATTGATCAGTTTGTGCAGCGCTTCGGTGGGGGCCTCCCGTATCCGCAGATCGATCCCCTCGTGCGTGGCCTGCCACTCGGATACTGCGGCGGTGAGCGACTCGACCAGAACGCCGCGCCGCTCTGCGAGCGGCACGATGCCGAGCGTGACACGATGACGCTGACTGGCAGTCAATCCGCTCGCCTTTCGGATCGCGAGGTCAATCCGGCCGTGGACCCTGTGCAGCACCGTGGCGAGCCGATTGGCGGCAGCGCTGCTGGTAAGGCCGTCTCGGTGCCGCTCAAAAAGTCGGGCGCCAACAGTTGTTTCGAGCTTCTTCAGCAGGAAGGATAAAGCCGGTTGCGCGACGCTCAAAGCTTTTGCCGCGCGCGTCATGTTGCGATGCTCGTGCAAGGACTGAAAATAGCGAATCTGTTTCAGCGACATGACCGGCCGATAGATGTTGTTGGCCTCCACACGGGTCAGCGCGGCACGCATGTGATCCACGAATTCACGTGCAGCGGGATGCGAAGTATAGATGCGGGCGGTGATGGGGCTCGAAAGGGCCTTGGGCAGCGGTATGACCGAAATCCGTAATTGTTTCAGCCGTGACGACAGGATGCTCTGGGGCACAAGCAGGCAGAAGGGATCGCCGTTGCGCGCAAGCCTTGGCAATCCGCCGATGTCTTCATTCAGGTGATGCGGTGCGGGCAGGCCATGATCTCGGCAGAATGACGTGGCTGCGGCAACGACCCGGTCCGGCAATTGCGGCAGCGCCAGTGGCAGGCGGCGCAGAATATCGAGTGCATCCTCGGGCTTCGCGAATTTGGGCACAGCCAGCCCGGTGACGGCAAACCAGGAATCGGTGGCGATCCGAATGCTCTTCTTGCTTTCAGGCGATCCGGCATATTCGATGACGATGTCGTCGGTTCGCTTGGCGCCTTGCCGCGTCTGTTGAATGGCCGGGCTTGGATCATGCAGGGCAAACGCGATGTCGAAGACAGTGTCGGGGAATTTCCTGATGAGCGCGCGTGCGGCGAGACCCGCAGACTTCGAGACCCGACCGAGCGCAAATTTCAGTGTCGAAGAGACCCGGATCTCCTTCAGCCCGCCTTCACGCGGCGATCTGGCGTAAGCCACCGCGCTCTCGGCGGCTCGGAGCGCGTGCTCGAAATCCTGATAAAGCGCGCGTGCTTCCAGTGTCGGATAGAACCCGGCGTGACCCAGGCGAAACAGTTCAAGACCAAGCTCCTGCTCAAGGTCGGCAATATTCTGCGAGAGTGTCGATGGTGCAATCCCAGGTTCCTTGGCGGCAAGAGCGTGGTTCTGCTGTTGGCAGGCGGCAAGGAAATAGGCGATTTGTCGGGTTTCCATGCCTCGTTATAGGGTGCGGAGCGCCGCCGTCTCAAGGGCGCAAGAGATCGCTCATTTCAGCGCTTTCGGGAGCCAGGTTACGAGATCAGGAATCGCAACCACCAAAGCGAGCGCCACGATATTTGCAATGAGAAATGGTGTGATGCCGCGGAAAATGGTGACGAGCGGGATGTCTTTCCGAAGTCCGTGCATGACAAACACGTTGATCCCGACCGGCGGGGTGATCATGCCGATTTCGATCAGCATCACATTGACGATGCCCCACCAGACCAGATCGTAGCCAAGTCCCGCGACCAGTGGAGCGACGAAAGGCAATGTAAGCACCATGCCGGAGAGCGCGTCGAACACGCATCCGAGCGCGATATACATCAGGATCAGAACGAAAATGACCGTAATCGGCGGTATGCCGAGTTCCTTGATCCAGGCGACGGTCGCTTCGGGCATATGCGAAAGCGTGATGAAATAGCCGAAGATATTGGCGCCGATGAGTATGAGATAGAGAAGTGCGATCGAACTCGCTTGCTCGCGCAGGGTTTTCCAGAACGTCTCTCCCGCAAGCAGCCTGCGGCTGAGCGCAAAGGCAAGGGTCAGCACCAGGCCGACCACGGCGCCTTCGTTTACGGTGAACACGCCGCTATAGATGCCGCCCATGACAATGACGATGACGGAAATCGCACCCCAGGCCTGCCGAGTGGCCGCAAGCCGTTCGCTCATGGCCACGCGCGGCGACGGAGGGGCCATTGTCGGATTGAAGTAGAGCTGAACACGTATGGCAACCAGAAACAGAACAATCGACAGGATGCTCGGAAGGATCGCGCCGATAAACAGATCGATGATGAACTGCTCCACCTGCACGGCATAGATCACCATGATGACCGACGGAGGCACCAGCGAACCGAGCGTGCCGCCGGCGGCAAGCGTGCCGGTGCAGAGCGCGAGGCTATAGCCGCGCCGCTCCATCTCCGGCATCGCGATGCGCGCCATTGTCGCAGTAGTGGCAATGGAGGACCCGCTGATCGCGCCAAAGCCACCGCAACCGATAATCGTGGCCATCGCGAGCCCGCCGCGCATATGGCCCATCCAGGCATTGGCAAAGCGGTAGATGTCCGCGGAAAGGTTGGCCGCACCCGCGAATCCACCCATGAGAAGAAAGAACATGATGACGGCGAAGTCCTTGTTGATCAGGACGTTCACCGTTTCGGTGCCGAACAGCGAGACCATGCCCTTCAGGTTGCCGGTGAGGATCAGATAGCCGGCCGCTCCGGTGACGGCCATCGCGATGGCAATCGGCACCTGAAGGAAGATCACGATGATGAGGCAGGCAAAGCCGATCAGGCCGGCGTCGATGGGACTCACGGCCGCCCCTCAGCTTCTGCATCCGGCAGCGCCGTTTCTGCGGATTGCGGATCACGCAATGGTGTCGCCGAAAATGCGCGCCTGCATTGTTCCGCGACGATCAGCGCTTGCACGGGCACGCATGCCGCAATCATGAATGTGGTCGCGAACCAAAGCGGCCAGACCGGAATGCGGATCAGCCAGGTCGTCTGACCGCTACGGTATACATCGAGTGCGTAAAGCGCGACCTGCCAGCACATCACTGCGAATACGGCGAGCATCAGGCTGTGGCCGAGAAGATCGAGCGATTCCCGCAGCCGCCAGTTCAGCTTGCCGAGAAATCGAACGGAGACGTGATGGCGCTCGACCAGCGAGATCGGGAAGCATGAGGCCGCTGCGAACACCACGATCATGTCCGCGATGTCGCTGAAGCCGCTGATCGGTGCGCCGAATATTTCCCGACCGGCAATATCGAGCATCGTCACGATCGCGAGCGCCGTCAGCGCAAATAGGCCGATGGCGGCGATCATCGCGCTCAGCTGCGTCAGTCGAGTGCTCATCTCGGACGCGGTACCGGGGCTGTCGCGAAAGGCGACGCCCCGGCTGCTGGTTCAGGAACCCTTGCGCACACTGGCCAGCGCCTGGACAAGCTCCTGATACAGGTTCACGCCGTTGACGGTCTTGTCCCAGGGGTCCTTGATTGCTGCCGTCTTTTGCTTGAGCGTGGCGATATCGGCGTCGCTCCACTTGATGAGTTTGTGCTTCGGGTCCGAGGCAAGCTTCTCAAACGTGCCGCGCACCTGCTTGTCGAGATTGCTGCTCAGAACCTTGGTGAACCAGACGCCGCCGAACTTGTCGAGTGCGGCCTTGGCCTTCGGAGGCAGCGAGTCGTACTTGGCCTTGTTCATTGGGAACATGACCGCGATGTTGCCCAGCTGCACATTGGTGACATGCGAATGTGCGGCATCGGCAATCCGGAAATTGAACAGGTTGCCGCCGTCCATCAGCGTGGCGTCGAGCACACCGCGCGTGATGTTTTCGGCGATCGCCGGCGCGGGCATGCCGCCGATCGGCACAGCACCCATGGCCTTGATGGTTTCGCCGAAGATAGGGCCGCCCGCGCGGATTTTGAGCCCGCTGACGCTGGCAAGGGTCGGCACATCCTTGCGCGAATGGAGGGTATAGGGTCCCACCTCGGCGATTCCGATCAGGACCAGATTGTCGAAGCCGCTCAGGAGCTTTTTCTGATACAAGGCCCAGGCGGTCAGCGCTGCCTCTTCCGTGCTGTTGAAGAGGAAGGGAAGCTCGAACATGTCGAGTTCCTTGAAGCGGCCGGGCGTGTACGACGCGACGACTTCGGCAATGTCGAGCACGCCGTCTTCGACGAGCTTCAGTTGCGTCGCAGGATTGGAACCGAGCGTGCCGCCGGGGTAGTGTTCGATCTTGAGCGTACCCTCGGATGCCGCCTCTACTTCCTTGATGAAGGCAGGCACCGATACGGCATTGGTGATGCTTTTCGGCGAGACGAAACTGCCTAGTTTCAGGACCACCGGGGCGCCTTGCGCCAGCAGCTGGTTCGGGGACAGAATGAGGAATAATCCAAGCAACAGTGCGAACATGCGGGTCACGGCGATCTGCTCCTTCTGTTCCGGCACAGACAGCTTACATCTTCCGTGTTGCGCGGGGTGCCCTAAAATAAATTTAGCTGAAGCACGGGATAGAAAGTATCGAATATGCGTCTCTCAGGATTTGGGTCTGGTTCGGACGCTCGTTAACCGACCGCTTCGAGCAAGCCGTGGCGGGAACAGGCGGCCGGCCATCCGGAGAGCCGGTGTCACTCCTGATCGGGGAGCCTGACCGACGGCTCTCTCCAATACGCCGGTCGACGGATCATTCCGATTCGGGATGGAATGCAGTCATCCTGCGCGGCGATCCGGAAAACCCAAGCTCGTTCCAGCGTGTCACCACCCGATCATGCACCGATTTCCGCAACATCGTCGATTGCGGGAATTGCGCCAGATGACGATGCGGCTTGCAGGCATTGATCAGCACCTTGGAACCGTAGGGACGGGCTTCCGGCGGAAACTGGCTGGGATCGAGCCCGGTAGACCAGGTGTTTCGAAGGATATCGATATCCTCCGACGGGTGGCAGCGCGTCGACAAGGCCCAGAGCACATCGTTGAGATCGGTTGGATCGACGTCATCGTCCACCACAATCACCCATTTCGTGTAATAGGCTGCCGCCGGGCATTGCGCCGCGAGCGCCAGCACCTGGGCCGAGTGACCGGCATATTTCTGCTGCAGGGACACCACGACCATGCCCCAGCCGGACGCCGCCGCGGGATGCGAATAGGCGCCCACCACCCCCGGTACGCCGATGCGCTCAAGGTCATCGAGGATGCGCGCCGAGCGCATGATCGCGTAATAAGCCCCGATCTCGCAGGATGGATACCGCGCCATCAAGGCGTGGGTAAAGATCGGCGATTTCCGATGATGGATCGCCTTGATTTCCATCACCGGCTGCGGCGATCGCTCACGCCCGTAATAGCCGGTAAATTCGCCGAGTGGACCTTCCGGCAGGACGTCGCCCTTGTGCAGGATGCCCTCGACCACGAATTCCGCGTGAGCCGGGATCGGCAGCTTTACGAATTCCCCGGTCGTGAGTTCGATCGGCCGGCCCATAATGCCGCCCGCGACGTCAAGTTCCGACTGGTCGATGCCGAATGTCTGCGCCGCCAGCATGAACTGGACAGGGTCAATGCCGTAGGCGGCGACCACCTCGCACGGCTCACCGCGCGCCCACCATGCCTCGCGATCGAGCAGACCGTGTTTGCCGGGCGAACAATATAGGCCGATGCGGTTCGGACCGTGCAGCATCTGGCGGTAACAGCCGACATTGATGCGGCCCGTATCGGGGGAGGCCGTGAAAGTGATGTCGCCCGTGCCGATGAACCGTCCCCCGTCTCCCGGCCAGAATTGCGGCACTGGAAACCGCGTGACATCGATAGCGTCTCCGGTGAGCACGACCTCGTTCACCGGTGCCGCTTCCTTTGCGATTGTTACCGGTTTGATCGGATCGGCCATGATCGAGCGTGTGGCCTCGATCATCTCGCGCATCGAGAGAGACGGATCGAGACCCACTGCGAGGGCGTAACGCTCCTTGCTCGAGCCCAGCATGTTGGTGAGAATGCGCGAGCCCGTCGCATCGCCCTGCATGTTCTCGAAGAGGAGTGCCGGCGAGTCTTCGTCCCGGCTTGCAAGCAGCGTGATTGCCCCGATCTCCTCAATCGGGTCGACGGGTGCCGCAATTCGCTTCAGTTCGCCGACCGCCTCGACCTCGCCAAGCCATTGCCGCAGGTCTCTCCAGCCGACGGGATCGCGGCGGCTGACATCCTGCTCGGGTCCGGACCTGGACATGGAACGTGTTTCGGCGTCCACAAGCGTCTCCTTGTTGCGTGTCCTGGCAGGACTCGCCCCGGTGTCATGCGCTGCACCGAAGCTCGGCTGACGAGCCCGATGCCTTCGCACCGGCGTTCGGGGCGTCCCCGCACCTTATTCGATGACGATTTTTGCTTTCGCAATGACCGGTTGCCAGCGCTGGCGCGTCGTGCTGACGAGACCGGCCATCTGCTCCGGCGTGCTGCCCTGAATATTGAGCTGCAGTGCTTCGACCCGTGCTCTCACTTCCGGCTTTGCGAACCCCTTCGTTATCGCC
Source organism: Pseudorhodoplanes sp. (assembly GCF_050250235.1). Classification (GTDB taxonomy): domain Bacteria; phylum Pseudomonadota; class Alphaproteobacteria; order Rhizobiales; family Xanthobacteraceae; genus Pseudorhodoplanes. The sequence goes on along the minus strand of NZ_JBFWPA010000006.1, from coordinate 36,798 downwards.
GAAGAAAGCTTTGCAGTGATCGCCTTCGGGGTGCCGGGAGGCGCAGCGACGGCCATCCAGGTCTCTGAATACGCACCGGGAATGGTTTCACCGATGGTGGCGACCCCCGGGAACGTGCTCAACGGTTCCTTGCTGCCGACCGCCAGCACCTTGAACTTTCCGCTCTTCACATGCTGAAGGCCGGCAGAAACCGAGTCCGCGAGAATGTCGACTTGTCCCGCCAGCAGATCGGTTATCGCGGGTGCGCTTCCGCGATACGGCACATGCACCATCTGGATATCGGCGCTCACCTTCAGCTCCTCGACCGTCAGGTGTCCGATCTGGCCGAGACCTTGCGACGCATAGGTGAGCTTGTTCGGATTGGCTTTCGCATAGGCGATCAGCTCCGGCAGCGTGTTTACCGGGAGATTTGCGCGCGCGTACAATACGGTTGGGTAGACCGCCAGCACGCTGACCGGTTCCATTCTGCGTGGATCGAATTTGGAGTTTCGCACGATCAGATCGCTGATCGAGAGGTTGAACATCGGCGCGCTGATCAGCGTATAGCCGTCAGGTTCCGCTCGCGAGACATATTCTGTGCCGGTCATGCCCGAGGCGCCCGAACGGTTCTCCACCACGACGGATTGTCCAAGCGATGCCTTTATCTCGTCGCCCGCCATTCGCGCCAGCAGGTCGGCCGCTCCTCCTGCGGGAAAGGGGACGACGACCGTGACGGTCCGTGAGGGATAGCTCGAAATATCCTGCGCTGCGACAGGCATCGTGAACGATGCTGTCGCGGCGATCAGCAACGCGGCGGTCGTTTTCATCATGAGCGTCGTCCTCTGTTGCGTCTTCGGTCCGGCCGTGATGTCGGTCTGCAGGTGTCAAGGCCTGCGCGGTAGGTTGACCTTTGCAATCTGTGAGCGGCCTGCAGTCTTGATGGTACGCACTTTGATCCCCGGTCGTTGATCGGCCGGGCGGCCGAGCAAGAACGCGCAAAGCGAGTCCGCGATATCCTCCGTGCAGGCGGCGTTGGGATTCAGGCCCTGATTGATGACGAAGCCGTCGAACGCCATCATCATCACGTGGCCAATTCGCCCGTCTTCCAGGAGCGGCCTGCGCCTCGACGGCAGGCAGCCTGCGATCAGATCCGTAATCTGCTTCTCGATCCAGGCAATCATCGTCGGGTCGTAGCCGTCATCGACGGATTGCGTGGACAGCGCCTGCATGATGTTGCGCGCGAAACCATTCTGCGCGGCGGGAATGTCGCGCCACAATGTCAGGACAATGTGTCGCAGTCGCTGGCGCTTGTCGGAAATTGCCGACGCCTCGGACATGAGCTGCTCAAGGCGCGCCGCCATCCAGGGATCGTAGAGTTCGAACACGATCTGATATTTCGACGGGAAATAGATATAGACATTCGCCAGTGAAACGCCCGCCGTTTCAGCGATCTGCCGCAGCGTCGTGCGGTGATAGCCGTGCTTCATGAACAGCTGGTAGGACGCGCTCAGGATTGCTGCGCGGCGGTCGTCCTTCTTGATCTGAGCCATCCGAGTGCCTTTGGGTCATCCCCAATCCAGAACGCTGTACCGTATTGACATTGCCCGATGTCAGCCACACAATCCGAAACGATGTTCCTTTATGCAAGCCGAAAATTTGGCGTGCGGTTTCGGGAGAGTGATCCGTGGACGAGATGCAGGCCGTCTATCGACCGCTACAGATAAATCCTGGCCGGGTGACGGAGCTGTTTCGCTCGCAACTCGAGCTGTGCAAGGTCAAGCGCGGAGAGACGGTGGTACTGGTAACCGATCTCGGTACGCGCGAATTGTATGCGCGGTCCGCCTTCGCTGCGGCGCAGGCACTGGGTGCCGACATTTACGAAATTCGCGTCAACCATCTGCCGACCTACACGAAGGTGGGCATTCCTTCGATCGGGCAGGGAAAAGGCTCGCTGGAGGCCCTCAAGGCGGCCGATCTGGTGATGATATTCCACCCGCCGGTATTTTCGGCCTGGGTCAAGACCGTGCGCGCCGCCGGAACCCGCATTCTCATGGTGCTCGATGGTCCCGATGACCTGGAACAGCTTCAGGCCCCGGCAGGTCTGAAGGAGGCGGTTCTGCATGCCGACGAAATTCTGGCCAAGACGCGCGAGGTGCGCGTGACGTCGGAGGCCGGCACCGATTTCACCTATAGCTGCGGGGAATACCCCGTCATGAGTCAATACGGCTATGCCGATGAGCCAGGCCGGTTCGATCATTGGGGTGGCGGCCACGTCCACACCTTTCCGAACGAAGGCACGGCGAACGGCAAGGTCGTGATCCAGCCGGGCGACATCGTCATCCTGCCCTATTGCCGTTACGTGGTGGACCCGGTCCATCTGGAGATACGAGACGGCTTCATCACCCGGATTGACGGCGGTCTGGATGCCGCGCTGATGCGCGACTGGCTCGAAGACTGCAAGGACGGAGACGACGACCGTGATCCGTTTGCGATATCGCATCTGGGCTGGGGACTGAATCCGCAGGCGCGCTGGTACTGGACGGCGCTGAACGGGGATACGCCGGAGCGCTCGCGGGCGGCGACGCGCGTCTTCCCGGGGAACTTCTTGTTCTCGACCGGCCCGAACAGTGAGGGTGGAGGCAATCGCCGCACCAAGGGGCACTACGATGTCCCGATGCGAAAATGCAGCGTCTACCTGGACAATGAAATGGTCATCGATCGCGGCAAGATCATCGACAGGAAAATGCAGGTCGCCCGGGAAAAGCGATGAGCCGGAGCACGCGATGACGCTCGATGGCACCTTCGCCGTGGCCGCGCCCCGCGAAAGAGTCTGGAGATCGCTGCGCGATCCCGCGATCGTCGCGGCCTGCGTGCCCGGCTGCAGCGGTGTCGAGGTGGTTTCGCCGAACGCCTATCGCGCGACGATTGCGGTCTCTCTCGGGCCCATCTCCGCAACCTTCGATCTCGCCATCGATATCATGGACGAAACGCCGCCGGAAAAGATTTCCATGCGGACGCGAGGCGCGGAAGGTGGCCGTGCCAGCATGCTCAGCGCGGTCAGTGTCGTGACGCTGCAAGAGGCCGGCAATGCCCGGACCGAAGTGCACTACACATCGAATGTCTCGCTGACCGGCCGCTTCGGAAAGTTCGGACTGGGGGTGTTCCGGAAGAAAGCCGATCAGCTGGCAAACGATTTCAGCAAGCGGTTTGCGGACTCCCTGCAGACGGCGGAGGCATCGTGAGGGGGGGCGTCATCCATCATCCGCAGCGCATCGAGGAGGCGCTGGCGTTGCTGGCAGCGGAGCCCGAGGCGATGCCGATCGCCGGCGGAGCGTCGCTGGTCGCGATGATGAATGCTGGCCTCGTCAGCGCCCCGGCGCTGATCAGCCTGAAAGCGATTCCGGAGGCGGGGTTCCAGGTGCTGGCCGATGGCGGACTGCGCATCGGTGCGATGACGCGGCATTATCAGAGCGCGGAGTCCGAACATCTCGGCGGCACGAGAGCGTGCCTGCGCGACGCCGCCGGCTCCATCGGCAACATGCCGGTGCGTAACATGGGCACGATCGGTGGCTCGGTTTCGCTCTCCGATCCGGGCGCGGATTATCCCGCGGCGTTGGCCGCGCTGCGGGCGGAAATCGAACTGCGCCGTGTCGGACGGACTCGCACCGTTCCTGCCCGCGCATTCTTCACCGACTGGTATGCGACCGCCCGTGAACCGGATGAGCTTGTCACCGGCATATTGCTGCCGGCGCCGCATGCCGGCGCAGGGCTTTATCGCAAGCTGGCCCGCGTTTCCGGAGATTTCGCGATCGTGTCGGTTGCGGTCTGCATCAGCGAGGCGGGCGCCGTATCGGTTGCGATCGGCGGCGCCGGGCCGGGACCGGTGTTCAGCGAGGATGTCGATGCCGCCCTGTCCGGCGGCTTTGCGCACGACGGTGCGGTAGCCGCCGCGGGAGAACGCCTCGCGGAGCTCGCTGATCCGGTCGATGACATGCGAGCGACCGCGGAATACCGGCGCATGGTAATTCCGCGCCTTCTTGTCCAGGCCATGCGCGAATTGCGGTCGGGGCGGGAGGCGCTGCAATGAGCGCGACCTGCGAGCTGCGCGTCAATGATTCAACTCACCGGTTGACCGTCGAACTCGCCGACACGGTGCTTTCGGTGCTGCGCGATCGGCTCAACCTGACCGGTGCAAAGCGCGGCTGCAATCAGGGGGTCTGCGGCGCCTGCACCGTTCTGGTCGATGAGCAGCCGATGCGGTCGTGCCTGCTGCTCGCGGCAAATTGTGCGGGACAGGCGGTGACGACGATCGAGGGGCTGTCGCAGGACAGGATCGGACAAGCCTTGCAGAGCGCCTTTGTCGAAGCTGGCGCGATCCAGTGCGGCTTCTGCATTCCTGGAACCCTGATCAGCGCGCGTGCGGTGCTGAAGCGGGATCCGCATGCGGGCATCGACGATATCCGCAGGGCCATGTCGGGCAATATCTGCCGCTGCTCGGGCTATCGCAAGATCATCGAGGCCATTGCAAGGGCCGGTGCGGAGCTTGCGTCATGAACGCGCAGGCGTGGTCGGTCGGACGCAGGCTGCCGCGGTTCGAGGCGATGGAGAAGGCCGCCGGTCGCGCCCATTACATCGCCGACATCTCGGTGCCGGGCATGCTGCATGCAGCCGTCCTGCAAAGTCCGCATGCACACGCGATTGTGCGCCGCTACGATGTGACCGCGGCGCTTTCGGCGCCCGGCGTGCACGCCATCGTAACCGGTGATGATTGTCCCGACGGGCTGATGGGGGCGCTCATCAAGGATGAGCACGCCATCGCAAAGGCCAAGGTCCGCTATGTCGGAGAGCCGGTCGCCGCGGTGGCGGCCGATACGGAGGAGCAGGCGCGTGCAGCCGCGCTTCTCATCGACGTCGAATACGACGAACTGCCGGCGGTGCTGAGCCCTGAGGAGGCGCTTGCACCGGGAGCGCCACTGGTCCACGAGAACGTCGCGGCATATGTCAAGGTTTTCGATGCCGGAAGCCATGGCAATGTTTGCTCCCGCAGTTCCTATCAGGAAGGCGATGTCGAGGCAGCCTGGTCGCTATGCGACGTGATCGTCGAGGAGACATTTCAGACCCAGGCGCAAGCGCATCTCTCGATCGAGCCGTGCGGCGCGCTCGCCGACATTGATCCCTCGGGGCGAATTACACTCTGGTCGGCCAATCAGTCCGTGTTTCGCGTGCAGGCGAATGTCTGCGAAAGCTTGCTGTTGCCGATGTCGAAACTGCGCTGCCTGACGCCACGCGTCGGTGGTGGCTTCGGCAACAAGATGGAAGCGCATATTCAGCCGATCGTGGTGATGCTCGCGCAGAAGGCGAGGCGGCCGGTACGCCTGATTCTGACGCGTGCCGAAGACTTCGAGATGGTGCGGGTCGGCCATCCCTTCTCATTTCGCATGAAGACCGGTGCGAGCCGCGACGGGCAACTGATTGCCCGCGAGGTCGAAGCCACGCTCGATGGCGGCGCCTTCGCCGACGACAGTCCGGGTGTCCTGGCCTTCAGCTTGCGCACCTCGACCGGCCCCTATCGCTACCTCGCAGCCAGGGCGTCCGGCGTGGTCGCGTACACCAACAAGCTCCGCTCCGGTGCGTTTCGTGGATTTGGACAGCCGCAGATGCAGTTCGGCGGGGAGCAGCAAATCGACGAGATTGCGGGCCGGCTCGGGATTGATCCTTTGGAGTTCCGCAGACGAAACGCACTCCAGCCGGGGGAATGCTGGTTCGGCGGTCAGGAAGTCGCCTCGAACGGCTTGTCCGAATGTTTCGCGAGGGTCGAGGAAGCCAGCGGCTGGCGGGAGCGTGCCGGTCTCAAGGCCCGTCCTGGCAAGCGGCGCGGTCTCGGGCTTGCCGCGTCCGCCCATATCTCGGCGCTGCTCTCGACCGGAGCAATTGTGCGCATGCTGGAAGATGGATCGATCGTGCTCAACACCGGTGCGACCGATATCGGGCAGGGATCGGACACCGTGCTTGCGCAGATTTGCGCGGAGGCGCTGAAGGTTGATCCGCAGAATATCGTCGTGGCGTCGCCGGATACCGATGGCTCGCCCTACAACTGGGGCACCACGGCGAGCCGGGTGACCTACACGACCGGACGATCCGTGGTCGGTGCGGCCGATGAAGTGATCCGGCAAGCCAAGGAACATGCCAGCCAGATACTGGAATGCGCGATCGACGATCTCGAACTGCGCAAGGGCGGCCGTATCGGGGTGAAGGGCGCGCCGGGCATGGAAGTCACGTTCCGGCAGATCGGACTGCGCTCCCATTGGGGAACGGGCGGGCCGATCATCGGCAGCCATAGCTGGGTGTTCAATCAGGTGACCGTCGATCCCAAGCGCGCCATCGCGACCGGCAACGCCGCACGATCCGGTGTGTTCAGCTTCGGCGCGATCGCGGTCGATGTCGAAGTCGATGAAGCCTCCGGCAAAATCGAGGTCCTGCGTGCCTGGTCGGCGGTCGATGTCGGACGCGCGATCAACCCTGCCGCGTGTGAAGGCCAGATCGAGGGGGCCTTCGTTCAGGGCATGGGCTTCGCGCTGGTGGAAGAGGTGGTCTGGGACGGTGGCCGCGTGAGCAATCCATCGATGATGGATTACAAGGTGCCGACCAGTGCCGACACACCCTTCGATATCCACGCCTTGATCGTCGAGGCCGAGGAGCCCGGCGGGCCCTTTGGCGCAAAGGGGGCCGGCGAGATCGGAATGAATGGCGTCGCCGCCGCCATCGCAAACGCCGTCGCCGCAGCGACCGGTTGCCGCATCAGCCAGCTGCCATTGACGCCCGAGCGTGTGCTGCGCGCGACGCTGCCAGCGGAGTCCGCCCATGCGATTTGAAGACTACCCACCCCAGGAGCCGAGCGCACCCGCCGCGGCCGCCTATCGCAGCGCCTGCATCGAGCGCTCGTTCGGCGTGCCCTTTGTGGAACGGAGCTTCGGTCCCGATCCCCATCAGAGCATTGCAATCTATCCCGCCGCGAAAAAGGGCGGTCCGCTTTTCGCCTTCGTGCATGGCGGCGGCTGGACCGCCGGCTACAAGGAGACGATGGCGTTCATGGCGCCGGAATTCTGCAAGGCCGGGATCACCTTTGCTAGCCTTGGGTACCGGCTTGCGCCGCAATTCCTCTTCCCCGCCGGCGTCGAGGATTGTGCCGATGCGCTGAAGTTTCTGTCCGACGCGGCCGACGAATTCGGCTACGACAGGGACCGTATTTTTGCCGGCGGACATTCCGCCGGCGGACATTATGCAGCTTTGCTCGCGGTGCGCGATGACTGGCAGGGCGCACGCGGATTGCCGGTCGACGTCATCAAGGGCTGCCTTCCGATTTCGGGAGTCTACCGTTTCGGAGAGGGCTCGGGCCTCTCGGCGCGTCCGCGGTTTCTCGGCAATGAAGGTTCGGGGACCGATCAGGCCGCTAGCCCGATCCTGCACATCCGGCGCACCCCGCCCTTTCTGATCGCTTATGGCGACAAGGATTTTCCGCATCTGCGGGTTCAGGCGCAAGAGATGGCGGCCGCGCTCGCCGCGGCCGGCGGCGAAGTCGAGACCATTCTGATGCCGGAGCGGGATCACTTCACGGCAAGCCTCGCTGGCGGTGAAGCGGACGGACCCTGGGTGCGCGACGCGCTGCGGTTCATCACACGTTTTTCGACACGATCGTAGTTGGGTAGCAGGAGGGATTCATGTTGCACAGACGAAGAGTGACGCTGGCCTTGGCTATGGGAATCACGGGCGCCCTGTCGATCGCGGGAGGCGGCGCCGTCGCGCAGGAGCCGCCGCCTGTGCGGATCGGCTTTGCGATCGCGAAAACCGGCCTGTTCGCGGCGGCGACGCCGGCACAGCTCAACGCCTATCACTTCTGGCGCGATCAGGTGAACGAGAAGGGCGGCCTGAATGTCGGAGGCGTCAAGCGCAAGATCGAGTTCGTCGAATACGACGACCAGTCCAATACCGCGAACTCGGTCAAGATCTACGAGAAGCTGATTACCGACGACAAGGTTGATCTGCTGCTGTCGCCGTGGGGCACACCGAGCCATTTCGCGATCGTACCGGTGCTGGAGCGCTATGGCTTTCCGGTGATCGGGAGCACGGCGTCGTCGGTGCATATTCGCGAACTCAAGGTCAAGAATATGTGGTTCGTGTCGCCATCGGTCCACGACAAGCTTGCGTTGCAGCTCACCGAGATGGCGAAAAGCCAGAATGTAAAGAATGCCGCGATCATCGGCAGCATCCTGCCGCAGGGCAAGGAGATCAAACGGTTCCTCGTGCCGGCGCTCGAAGCGGCTGGCATCAAGATCGTGGTGAGCGAGGAATATCCGCCGGACATCAAGGACATGACGGCCCTGCTCAGCCGCGTCAAGGCGGCCAAGCCGGAAGGCGTATTTGTGCTGTCGTATCCCTCCGATTCGATTCTCTACACCAGGCAGGCAAAGGAGATGGGAATCGCGGCTCCGTTTCAGTGGCTTGCAATCGGCCCGACCATCCCGGCCTATCGCAAGATCTTTGGCTCGTCCGCGAATGGCATCCTGAGCATGGGGCATTGGTCGCCCGCGCAGGCGAAGTGGCCGCGTGCCAAGCCGTTCTATGATGCCTATGTGGCTCGCTTCAAGGAGGAGCCGGACTATCTCGACACCGTGCTCGCCTATATGAGCGTCGAAGTGCTCGAACAGGCCGTGGCCGAAGCGGGTCTCGACAAGACAAAATTGCGCGACGTCGTCAACAGCAAGACCTTTGACACCATCAACGGTCCGGTGAAATTCAACGGCGTCGAAAACACGACCACGCCGGTCGCGTTTCTGCAGATCCAGGATCAGAAATTCCAGATCGTGTGGCCGGCTTCGATCGCAACGGCGAAGATCGAGCCCAAGACGGGCTGGTAGATAACATGCGCTACTGGATCGGCTGACGCATCATGGCGAGCTTTCTCGAAGTCCTGACGTCCGGGCAGCTTCTTCTGGCCGCTCTGATCACGGGAACCATCTATGCGACGGTCGGACTTGGCTTGAATCTCGTTTACGGCACCATGCGTCTGCTCAACGTGGCGCATGGTGAATTCCTCATGCTTGGTGCCTATGTCGCGTTCTGGGCTTTCACGCTATGGGGCATCTCGCCGTTCCTGTCCGCGATCGTCGCGGGAATATTGACGGCGCTGATGGCGGTCGCCTTGTATTTCGTTCTGCTGAGATGGTGTCTGCAGAACCCGCGCATGCGCAAGCGGATTGAGCCGAACTCATTGCTGATCTTTGTCGGAGTTTCCGTGATCCTGCAGAATGTTGCGGCACTCGCTTTCACCGGGACGCCCCGCGGCTACCAATATCTCAGCGGTGTCCTGAGCTTCGGCAATATCTCGATCAGTGCGAACCGGCTCGGTGCATTCGTTTTCTGCGTCGCAATCTGCATCGCAACGCTGGTGTTTCTGCGCCTCTCGATCGCCGGCCTCGCGGTCAAGGCGCTGATCCAGCGAAAGGAAGCTGCGGCGATTGTCGGGGTCAACGTGACGCGACTGGAATTTTTCAGTCTATGCGCCGGCTTTGCGACCGCAGGCATCGTCGGCGCGCTGGTCAGCATGACCGATCAGATCACCCCGTTCATGGGCTTTCCGTTCACCATCGCGGCTTTCATCGTCATCATCATGGGCGGGCTTGGCAATCTTACCGGGGGCATTTTTGCCGGGCTGCTGCTGGGCTTCATCGAGACCTACGGCGTCGCATTGACCTCCGCTTCCTGGTCATCAATCCTGCTGTATGGCGTCTTCCTGCTGGCGCTGATCGTGCGGCCGGAAGGGATTCTCACTGCGCGGCAGGCGGCGCGCTGAACATGACAACGCCATTCCTATTTGTCCTTGGACTGATCGGTTTCGGTTTGGTGCCGATGACGGGGCAGGACTATCTGATCGGGATCGGCTTTACCCTGCTGACCTGGATTGCGCTCACGCAGAGCTGGACCATCCTGTCGGGGTTCGCCGGCTACATCTCGCTTGGCCATGTGGTGTTCTTCGGCATCGGCGGTTATTTCGTCGTCCTGACCTGGGAGACGCTGCCGATCTGGCTGTCGCTGCCGCTGGCGAGCCTGATCACCTTCTCCTTCGCGGTTGTCATCAGTGTCCCGGTCTTGCGTGTGCGCGGTCCGTATTTCGTGATCCTGACCTTCGGCCTTGCGGAGTTTGTCAAATATGTCGTGATGGCGGTCGAGGCTCATCTCGGCCAGTTCGGACGGCTGCTGCTCGGGGTCCCGGATCTCACGAGCCTCTACTGGCTGACGCTGTTTCTGGCCGCGACCGCGACGCTGCTGACGTTTTTCATTCGCGACAGCCGCTTCGGGCAGGGATTGATCGCCATTCGCGAGGACGAAGAGGCCGCGCAGGCGATCGGGATACCGGTAACGCGCTACAAGACGCTGGCCTATGGGCTGTCCGCCGCCATTCCCGGTGCGATCGGCGGTCTGATGGCGTTGCGGACCAGCTATTTCGAGCCGCAGCAGGTCTTCGACCCGGTTGTTTCCTTCACCATCCTGACCATGTGCATCATCGGCGGCAGCGACAATGCCCGCGGACCGATTCTCGGCGCCGCCTTCCTGACGCTGCTGTCCGAGTTGCTATGGGCCAAGGCACCGCAGCTTTATCTCATCCTGCTCGGGCTGCTGCTGGTCACCTTCGTCGTGATCCTGCCGAACGGCATCTACGGTCTGTTCCGGAGAAGGACCGTGCAGCCATGAGCGGACTTCTGGAGGTCTCCAATCTCGGACGGAATTTCGGCGGGGTGCGGGCGTTGCATGACGTCGACCTCATCGTCAGTCCCGGCGAAGTGGTCGGTATCATGGGTGCGAATGGTGCCGGCAAGACCACCTTGTTCGCGTTGATTGCCGGCAACCTGCAGCCGAGCGCCGGCGAAATCCGGCTCGATGGCAGCTCCATTGTCGGTCTTTCGCCTGACAGGATATGCCGCCGCGGCGTTGGCCGCACCTTCCAGACCGCGCGGCCGTTTTCCGATTTGACGGTCAGCGAGAACGTCATCACCGCCGCACGTTTCGGCACCCGGCGGCTCGAAGCCCGGGCCGCATCGCAGCGCGCTTCGCAACTCCTCGAGATTGTCGGGCTTGGTGCGCGAGGCGACCAGCTGGCCGGCGATCTGACGCTGTCCGGTCAGAAGCGTCTGGAAGTGGCGCGGGCGGTTGCGACCGGCGCGCGGCTGCTTCTGTTGGATGAGGTGATGGCCGGACTGACGCCGGCCGAGGTCTCTCAGATGCTGGACGTGGTGCAGACCCTGAAGCAGGAGAATGCCCTGACGGTGCTGATCATCGAGCATGTCATGCGGGCTCTGATGCGCATTTCGGATCGCATTCTCGTCCTGCACCATGGAGAGCGGATCGCGTTGAATGTCCCCGCGGAGATCGCCAAGGACCAGCGCGTCCTCGACTGCTATCTGGGTTCGCAGTCATGAGCGCAATTCTGGAAGTGTCGCATCTGCAGGCCGGCTATGGCGCCGTTCAGGTGGTGCACGACGTATCCTTTCGCGTCGAAAAGGGATCGGTGACCGCGCTGATCGGCGGAAACGGTGCCGGCAAGACCACCATCATGAAGGCGCTGGCCGGCAGTCTCAGGCAAAATGCCGGGACCGTGACCTTCAAGTCGCAGGACATCAGCGATCTGGCGCCGCATGATCGTGTGGATCGTGGACTTGCACTGGTGCCCGAAGGGCGGATGATTTTCTCGCACATGACCGTCGAGGAAAATCTGCGGATCGGCGCCATCGTTCCCCGGGCGCGGCACCGCAGCCAGCAGCGGCGCGAGGACATTTACGGCCTGTTTCCGCGCCTGCGGGAACGGCGCACGCAGAACGGCGGTACTCTGTCCGGCGGGGAACAGCAGATGCTGGCGCTCGGCCGCGGATTGATGTCGATGCCGGATCTGCTGCTGCTCGATGAGCCGACGCTTGGGCTTGCTCCCATGATGGCGGAAACCCTGTTCGCGTCGATTGCGAAGCTGCAGGAGGCGGGCGTGACCATTCTGATCGCCGAGCAGGATACGGCGCGCACGCTCGCGCTCGCTGAGGCCGCGTATGTGATCGAGAACGGCAGAGTCGCGTTTGACGGCACAGGTGCGGAACTGCTGGACGATCCGCGCGTGCGCGAGGCGTATCTGGGTATCTCCTGACGCAACGAGGCGGGCGTCGTCGCCGGTTCTCAATGGCCGCTGAAGACGAGCTCTCTTCGGCCAGCGCCGCTTCCACCGTTGCGATGGAGTCACGGCGTCCGCGGATGCCCGTCCGTGGTGATCACAGGCAGGATGAGGTGCGATGGGCGCGCCTCGTCGTGATGAATTTTGTGCAGTACGGTGCGGCTCGAACAGATGTGGTAGGGGATATATTCGACATTGGTGGCTCCGCCGACGCCGGTCGGTACGTCGAGGCTCGTGATATCGAGACAGATGCGATGGCCTGCCTTGAACAGGTTGGCGGTCGCCATCAATTCGATCGCATATTCCGTTACTTCGCCTGGGACGACAGGCTTTTTCGCCGCGCGCGTCAGCTTGTGCCAGGGCTTCCAGGGCTTGGAACGCTTCGGATCGAGTTCGCGCATCGATGCCTTCAGCCAGCCACGCGTGATTTCCCGCTCCGGCAGGTCTCGCGGGATGCCGCGCTCACCCTCGCGGGCGGTTCGCACCGAGACATCCGGCCCGACATCGCTTAGCACGACGATCCAGTTGGTGTCGTCCTGATCGATTGCAGCGAACAGGTTCAGCACGATCGGCCCGGCAATCAGCGTGTCCTGCGGCAGCGGCTCGCTCATGTAGCGCAGGCGTTGCACCTCGTTCGTCTGCGTGATCGGCATCTGCACGAAGGCGTCGGGTGCCGAGCGTCCGTCACTGCTCGACGGCAGGAAGGGTTCCGGCCGCAGCCGTCCCCAGCTCGACAGATAAAGTTTGGTCCATTGCGTTTCCGGGAGCGGCCAATCCTGGCCTGAGCGCCAGGCATTCTCGCCCATCACCCAGTATTTGACCGGCGGCTCGTCCATGATGCCGGTGTCGATGCCCTTCAGCCAGTGGTCGTACCACCGAAGAATTTCCTGATGGAGGGACCGGAAGGGCCGCTCGAGATGCGAAGGCCCGCCGAACGCGATCTTCTTCGGCACGTCGATATTTCGGAACCAGTTCTGCGCGCCGTTGAGATGCGTCTTGTAGCCATAGGCGTACCAGCCGGAACCGGTATAGGCGGGGATGTTGATCTTCTTGAAATCCGCCTCGGCCTTCTCGACGATCTCCTCCTTGTCGTAGGGATGGATCAGGAAGTCGAAGATCGCCGGCAAATGCTGACCCTTCTGGGTCAGGATGTTGTAGACATGCGGATAAATCTTGAAATCCGGATTGGCCATGGCCTCGCGCCACAGCGCCTCGCGCTCCGGCGGCAGATCGCCGGGCTGGCCCTTGTTCTGATGTGCGACCAGATTGATCGACAGCAGGTAGCGGAAGAGATGCAAGACGCCGCCGTGATATTCCTCGCGGAAGCTGCCAAGCGTGCCATAGGCGCCGCGCGGGTCGAACGGAAAGATCGCCTTCAGCGCCGGCGGCTGCTGCTTGGCGACATTGAATTGTTCGGCGCCGAAACCGGAAATGCCGATCATGCCGACATTGCCGTCACACCACGGCTGCTTCGCGATCCATTCGATCAGGTCGTAGCTGTCGAATTCGCGCGATCCCCCGCCTTCCGACTTGCCGATGCCGCGCGGCGCACCGATGACATGGACATAGCCGCGCGAGGTGAGGAAACGCGTGTCGCCGGCCTCGAGCCAGCCGGTCCACAGCGCCGACCATGACGGTTGCGGCGTCAGCGCATCGGCGATGTCCGGCCCCTGCAGATCCTTGTTGTAGATCGCGAAGGCGAGCAGGGCGGGCAGCTTCTCCTTGGTGTCGGGACGGTAGACATCGATTGACAGATGCACGCCGTCGCGCATCTTCACCTTGATGTCGCGCTCCTCGACGAACCCCTCGAATTGCGGCGGCCGGTCGTATTGCGTCGGCAATTCGTCGCCGGCCGCGGTCAGGAACGGGTTCGCCACCTTGCTCATGCCGCAAGCCTCGGCAACGAGGCGAGGTCGAGCAGCAGGTCGTCGACCGGCTTTTCGCCCTTGCGATGGAAGTCGACGGCGAGCTGTGCGCCGCTCGCCGGACAATAATGCACGGTGCAGCACAGGTCTTCGTGCAGGTCGATGCGGTAGCGCTCCGGCAGCGTGTCGAAGGTGACCGACGTTGCGCCCTCGCGCCAGGCGGTGCTGTCGGTCGCCAGGATATAGCCCGCGCGGCTCGTGACATGGGCGCCGCGCTCGTCCTGAACGACGAAAAGATTTTCGCTCAGCGATGCGATCGGCTTGGCCGCGCTTTTCTTTGCGGGGTCGGTGTCGAAATGACCGACGCGGCTTTTGCGTATGGATTCACGCTGGCGTTCGGTCGCTCCGTTATCGACAATGCCGTCGCTCACGACAACGCCATAGATTTCCCGAGCCGTGTCTGCCGAAACCGCCCCGGAGATCACGTCGCGTGCGACTGCCTCGGCCTCGCGCTCCAGCGGATCGCCCCAGCCGCCGCCGCCCTGCCAGATCACCGAAAACACGTCGCGATTGGTCACCGGCATCAGGCCGGGTTTCGGTCCGAAGCGCTCCCATTTGCCGCTGTCGTTCGGCAGGCCGCCGTCGATCGCGCCCCAGCCCATCGACTGCACCACGGTCGATCCCGGCCAGCCGCCGGCAAGGCCCGCGGTATTCGGCGACTCCGCGCCATGCGTCATCACCAGCGCCATCGCCTTCTCGATCCCGCCGAGCGTCAGCGCCACTTCCGCGCTCAATCCACCTCTGTGCTTGCCTGCGCCCCCGGTATCCGACACCAGCCGCCGATGCAGGTAGAACAGCGGCACCGCCTGCTCGTTGCGCTCCACATCGGCGATGCAGGAGACCGGCGAAGTGATCGGCCCGCCGGCCTCGACGCCGTCCTTCGTGGCGAAGGCGCCGGAGCCCGCCGCCAGCGGATCCATCAGATGCAGCCCGAACGGCTCGCCGTATTGATTGACGCCGCCGAGATTGAAGGTCGCCATGCAGCCATCGCTGATGCATTGCGCGCGATGGCGATATTTCGGCGAGGTCGCGAGCAGCTTGTTGAGCGCGGCCATCACCGCATTGCTGACCGACCAGATGGTTTCAACCGTGGCTGAACCCACGGGAGCCGGAAACTGAGCGGTGCAGATCAGCCCGTCCGGCGCAACGATTTCCACCGGATCGAGCAGGCCCTGGTTCCACTGGATATCGAAGCCCAGCGTGGTGAGAACGCCGCCGGCGCAGCCGCCGACCAGCCCCGAGCGGGTCGCGTTGATGAAGCCCGGCGCCTGCTTGCTGGAGCCCGAAAAATCGAGCGTCAGCCTGTCGCCGTTCTTGGTCGCCTTGCAGTCGATCTTGTAGAGAACGTTCTGATGACCGTCATGCTCGATGAAGTCGGCCGCATGCACGACGCCGTCCGGCAATTCGCGCAACCGGGCACGCAGCCGCGATTCAGACGAGGCGATCATCCGGCGCATCACTTCGGTTACGGTCTTCGCGCCGTAGCGCTCGACCAGTTCGCTGACGCGGCGGTTCGCGACATTCACGGTCGCGATGAAGGCACGGATGTCGAGCCCGAGCTGATCGGGCAGGCGCGACGCGGTGACGATCATCTCCAGCACGTCCTCGCGCATCTCGCCCCGGTCGACGAGCTTCACGCAGGGAATGCGGATGCCCTCCTGCCAGACTTCTTTGGCCTTCGGACACCAGCTCGCGAAATCCATGCCGCCGACATCGGTCTCGTGCGCCTCGACGCCGGCCCAGGCGATGATCTCGTCGCCGGCATAGATCGGGCCGATCATCTGCACGTCGTTCTGGTGCAGCGCACCGATATAGGGGTCGTTGCCGATGAAGATGTCGCCGTCTGCCACCTTGAGCCGCGGTCTGCCAATGATGTGGCGGATCACCTGGCCGCAAACCGGCGCCTGGAAGGAGACCTGGAAGCCCATCGATACTACGGCGCCGTCGGGAAGGAAGATGCCGGTGAAGAAATCGGATGCTTCAGTCACGGTCGGCGAGCCCGAGACAGCCTGCAGCGCGATCCGCATTTCGTCGGAAATTGCGACCAGCCGGTTGCGGATCACCTCGAAGGTGACGGCGTTCATCTCGCTCATGATGCGAGCCTCACATGGATGTTGCCGAAGCGGTCGGCCCGGGCGGTGGCGCCGGGCGGCACCACCACGCTCTGGCCGGGAAATTCGATGATGGCGGGTCCTTCGGCGCTCTCTCCCTCGTTCGGGAACGAGGTGCGATAGATCGCGGTATCGACCGCTTGCTTGGCGTCACGGAAGACGACAGGGCGCGTGCCGCGCGGCTCGAAGCGTTCGCCTTTGGTGGCGAGCGCGGGCGGGGGCAGGGACCCGGTGCCCATCGCGCGCACGGAGATCAACTCGTAGCCGGCATTCGAGAACGCGGCGCCGCGGCCGAACAGCGCCTCGTATTGCTTCTCGAAGGTGGCGGTGACGCCATAGAAGGTTTCCATGGTGAACCTCTCACCGGTGAACGGTATGTCGAGATGATTCGTTTGCCCGCGGAACTTGATCGCGATGAAGGTCTCGATGCCGATGTCGCCTTTCGGTCCTGCCAGCGCGAGATTGGTCCTCACCTCGTCGACGGCCGAATTCAGTGCCGCGGTCACATGCGCAAGCTGCGCGTCGACCGGCACGGCTCCCGGCGAAATGCGCGCGTAGGACGGACGCTCGGCGGTGAAGCCGAGATCGGAATTGCCTGTGCCATAGGCCGATTCGGCGGTCGCCGCAGCCGGGACGATAAAGCCCTCGAGCCCGAGTTCCTCGCCCAGAACCCACGCGTGCGAGGGTCCCGCGCCGCCATTGGCGAGCAAGGTGAAGTCGCGCGGATCGTAGCCGCGCTCGATGGTCATGCGGCGCAGGAGATCGGCCATGCGGCTGTCGAGTATCTGGCGGATCGCCCACGCCGCTTCCGTCACGCTTATGCCGAGCGGCTTTGCGACATGCTCCTCGATGGCGCGCCTCGCGGCATCGACATCGAGCGTCATGCGGCCGCCGATGAAATTGTCCGGATCGAGGACGCCGAGCACGAGATCGGCGTCCGTCGCGGTCGGCCGCGTGCCGCCGCGGCCATAACAAGCGGGGCCGGGATTTGCGCCGGCGCTGCGCGGCCCGACCCGCAACTCGCCGAACTCGACATAGGCGATCGAGCCGCCGCCGGCGCCGATCGATTCCACATCGATCGAATGCACGCGGATGTCGGCGCCGGCGACCGAGATTTCCGAGCGCATGATCGGTTTGCCCGACACGATCACGCCGACATCGAAGCTGGTACCGCCGATATCCATGGTGACGATATTGTCGAAGCCGGCCTGTGCGCCGGTCGCGCGCGAGCCCATCACGCCGCCGGCCGGACCGGAAAACAGCGCGAAGGCCGGGCGGTCGTTCAGCACCGCAGTTGGCAGCACGCCGCCGGCACAGGTCATCATCAGCACGGGCACCTTCATGCCGGCGTCGTGCAATTTCGCTTCCAGACTCGACAGATAGCGTCCGGCAAGGGGACCAAGTGCGGCATTGCCGGCCGTTGTCGACATGCGCGCATATTCGCCCACGCCGGGCGAAATCTCGTGCGACACGCTGATGAACACGCCTGGCAATTCCTCGACGACCATCTCGCGCAGCCGCTTCTCATGCACCGGATTGTGGGTTGCCCACAATGTGCAGATCGCGACCGCCTCGATGCCACGATCCTTCAGCTTGCGGATCTCGGTGCGCGCCTGCGCCTCGTCGAGTGGCTTGATCACATTGCCTTTCACATCGATGCGTTCGTCGATCTCGAATACGAGATCGCGAGGGACCAGCGGCGGTACGCGGTTGCGCAGATAGGCGTCGGTGCGCTCCAACTCGTTCATGCCGGAGGTCTGGCGCTTGAGGCGGCCGATCACCAGCGTGTCGCCGAAGCCCCGTGTGGTCACGATCGCCGTTCGGGCTGCATTTCCGGTGAGAAGCGCATTCAGCCCGACGGTGGTGCCGTGGCCGAACCGTTCGATCTTCGCGCAGAATTGCTCGAAGCTCAGTCCATATGCCTCGGCGGCAAGCCCGATCGCGTCGATGACGCCACCCAGAATGTCGTTCGTCGTCGGCGATTTGAACACCCGGGTCTCGCCGTCGTCGGCCGATATCCAAAGATCGGTGAAGGTGCCTCCAACGTCCGTTCCGATGAAGAAACCCAATGTCTGCTCCCTAACCCGCATTTTTGCTGCGGTGCCGAACTGTTTTGGTCTTGCGATCACGGCCCGGCTGCAAACCGCATCTGCGACCATGATCACTCTTGCATTCGAGTTGAACAACTGTACAAATCGTTTGTCAACGGGTCGACAGGATCAGCATCTTGCGAAACAGCGTGAACACCAGCACAGCCATACTCGACGCGGCGGAAAATCTGTTCGCGGCTGCAAGCTTCGATATTGTGAGCATGCGCGACGTCGCTGCGAAGGCGCGGGTGCCGCTCGGGTTGATCAACTACCATTTCGAAAGCAAGGAAAAGCTGTTCGAGGCCATCATCGCGCGTCGGTCGGATGAACTGAACGCGCGGCGGCGCACGGCTTTTGCAGGTCTGACGGGGCGTCCCGACGTCCGGCAGGTCATCGATGTGTTCCTGCGGCCCTATCTTGAATTGATGCTGCAAGGCGGGCCGGGCTGGCGCGCTTACGGCCGCCTTCTCGCGCAGACCGGTCAGCAGCAGCGCTGGACGCGGCTGATCACACGGCATTTCAAGGAGACCCAGGACCTGATCCTGGGAGCGCTGGAGAGCGCCGAACCACGTCTATCGAAAGAGGCAGTGGCGCGCGGCTATGTGCACATGGTCTCGGTGATGTTCGGCATCTTTGCCGCCAACGACCTGCTCGGCGTGATTTCGCGGCGCGCCTATTCCAGCCGCGATCTGGAACGCGCCTACGATTTTGCACTTCCCTTTCTGGCCGGCGCCTTTGAGGCGCTGGCGACGTCTTGCGCCCGCGATGCGGATCGCGGTCAGGTGGTCGCATGAGGTAACGGACTTAGGAACGACAAGCCGGATGCGGGAAGCAAACCCGCACCAACACCAAACAGGAGGATCGCATGAAGAGATATGCCGTACTCGCCATGGCCGGATTGCTGGCGTCTTTCGCCGCCGGACCTGTCCATGCACAAAAGAAAATCACCTTCGGCCATCAGCAGGTATTCGACCTCGCGCCTGTCCTGCTCGCGCAGGAAAAGGGCTTCTTTGCCAAGCACGGACTGGAAGTGGTGTTGAAGCCGATCCCGATCAATTCGCAGAACCCGGCCGCACTTGAAAGCGGCGAAGTTGACATCGCCATGCCGACGGCATCGGTCCTGCTGCAGGCGGTGAATGGGGGGCTCGATATCGTGGCGGTGGCCGGATACAGCGAGACGATCAAGACCGACAGCAATTTTGGAATCGTCGTGCGGCCGGATTCCGGCATCAAGGCTCCCGCCGACTTTGTCGGCAAGAAAGTCGGTGTGCCCGGCCTGAACGCCTTCCTGCATGTGATGTTCCGTGAATGGCTCACGATGAAGGGCGTCGACTGGAAGAAGGTCGAGTTCGTCGAGACGGTATTCCCCCAGATGGAGGGCATCCTGAAAGCGGGATCCGTCGATGCCGTGATCGCAATCCAGCCCTTCATGGCGCGCATCATCGGAAGCAAGACCGGCGAACTCCTGTCGAACTTCATCCGAGACATGCCGGAGGGGATGAGCATTACGGTATTTGCGAGCAAAAAGGCCTGGGCCGACAAGAATCAGGATGTGATCAAGGCCTATCGTGCGGCCTTCGAGGAGGGAGCGGCCTATGCGCATGCCCATCCCGACGAAGCGCGCGCCACTGTTGCGAAGTTTCTGAAGCTGCCTCCACCCGCCGTCGCTGCGGTCAGCATTCCGAAATTTAATACCAAGCTCACCGAGAACAATCTCGCGTCATGGGTGAAGATAATGAAGTCGCAGGGAATGCTGCGGGGCGATCTCAGCGTCAAGAATATCATCGTCCCGTGACTTGTTGCCGGGCAATTGCGCTGCGTCAGGTGCCGGGCGTCATTCAGGATGTCCGGCCATCGCCACGGGACCTTGCGCCCGGTTGACAAGCGGGGAAGGGACTCAGATGAGCAAGCAAGACACCCAAGCTCCGCGAACCGGTCCACAGGACGGTTCGCGGAGCGAACAGCTCGACCGGCCCGACCGTGATATCATTCTCTACCATTTTCCGATTTCGACCTGCTCGCAGAAGGTGCGTCTGGCGCTTGCCGAAAAGAAACTCGGTTACGAAAGCCGCATCGTTGACCTGCTCGCGGGGGAGCAAACCAGCGAAGCCTATCTCGCGGTGAATCCGAATGGCGTCGTCCCGACACTGGTTCACGATGGCCATGTCGTTGTCGATTCATCGGTGATCTGTGAATATCTCGATGACGTATTTCCGAATCCGCCGCTTGGCCCTGCGTCGTCAATCGAACGTGCGCGGATGCGCGCGTGGATGCGCTACCTGGAAGAAGTTCCAACCGTTGCGATTCGCGCTCCATCGCTCAACAAACTGCTGTCGAATGGTCGCCTTTTTTCGGATGCGCGGCCCGGCGGCGACGCTTTCGCCGAGCGCACCGGCAAGATGCCGTTGCGAAAACACTTCTATCGCGAGATGGGTCCGGACGGATTTCGCGCGGCGATGGTCGAGGCGTCGCTTGACAGCTTGCGTTCGACGCTGGAGCGCGCCGAACGTGCGCTTGACGGGTCGCCGTATCTCATCGGCGCGTTCAGTATGGCGGACATTCTGCTGCTGCCGACCGTCGTGCGCATGGAAGATCTGAAGATCGATGGATTGTGGCACGACTTGCCGAACGTTGCGAATTGGTACGCGCGCTGCAAGGCCCGTCCATCCTTCGATGTGGCGTATTTTTCCGGGTGTCGCCTGCCGAACTAGAAACTGGTTTTGAGGAGCCGTCCATGGTCTCAACTGTCTATCGTCCCGACAATGCCTATCTGGTCGGCAGCATCGGTCTCGACTCGGTCGACGAGATTTTCCGCACGGTCGGAAAAGCGATCGGTCAGCGGCTCAAGCGCGTGCCCGATGGCGAGGTCGGACCGCGGCGGCTGTGGGCGAGCTTTCAGTATCCGCTCTTGCGTTCAAGCCCGTTCCTGCGCCCCGACCCGTCGGGTGCGGTGCGTGCGACATCGAAATTTCCGCTGCTCGCACTCGCCGAGGGCGTCGATCCGAAGGAGATTACCTTCGGTGAACTGGGCTATGCGCGGGAGGCGCGCGCTTCCTATCTCGATCTGCAGGCCGCGAAGAAACGCGGCGATTTCCCGGAACATGTCCGTCTGCAGGTCTGCATGCCGACGCCATTCGGTATCGTTTATGCCTTCGCCGCGCCGCGGGATGTGCTTGCGGTCGAGGCCGCCTACGAGAAGGCCATGATCGAGGAGGTGAGGCGGCTGTGCGATGCGATCCCGCACGAGCATCTCTGCATTCAGTGGGATTTCTGCCACGAGATGATTGCCCTCGACGGTCAGCCGCAGGACTGGTTCCCGGCCGCCGGCGCATCGCAGCCCGAAATCATGGCGCGCATGCAGCGCATCTGCGCGCCGGTACCGGCGGATGTCGAACTCGGCATCCATTTCTGCTATGGCGATTTCGGCGCCAAGCATTTCATCGAACCGAAAGACGCAAGCCGCATGGTCGATGTCGCAAACGACATGGCAAAGGCGGTCGATCGTCTCATCAATTACATGCACTTTCCCGTGCCGGTGGACCGGACCGATCGGGATTATTTCGCCCCGTTCGCGAAGCTGAAGGTCGACCCGCGGACGGAAATCTATCTCGGCGTCGTGCACGTTTCCGCGGGCGTCGATGGCGTGATTGCACGGATCGAGATAGCGCGTGAATTTGTCCCGAAATTCGGTATCGCTACCGAATGCGGCATTGCACGCTCCCGCAAGCCCGATCTTGTCCAGCGGATTCTGGAGACCTATGCCGGCGCCTCTTGCAACCCATCGTGAGGATTTCGTGCAGGACGCGCAGCCTGCCGACGCGCTGATCGCGTTCGAAAACGTCGACCTGTCGCTCGGCGGCAGGCTGATTCTGACCGGCATCGATGTCGCCGTGCGCGAGGGTGAGTTTCTTTCGGTGGTCGGACCGTCCGGCTGCGGGAAGACCTCGCTGCTCAATCTTGCCGCCGGTTTGCTGATGCCGAGCGCGGGTCGTGTGAGCTATGCCGGCAAGCCGGTTACCGGACCGCGTCAGGACATAGCGATCGTCTTCCAGGATTATGGCAAGGCGCTGCTGCCGTGGCGCACCGCAGCGGGCAATATCTCGCTTGCGCTCGAAGCGATCAACTACACGAGAGATATGCGGGAAACCCGGATCGCCGAATTGCTCGATCTGATCGGGCTGTCGGCTCATGCGGAGAAATTTCCAAACCAGCTCTCCGGCGGCATGCAGCAGCGTTTGCAGATCGCTCGCTGTCTTGCGCAGGATCCCAAGGTTCTCCTGATGGACGAACCATTCGGTGCGCTCGATGCCATGACTCGTCAGGCGCTGCAGGATGAGGTGCTCGCGATCGTGGCGCGCACCGGCGCGACGGTGCTTTTCATCACGCATGATCTGGAAGAGGCGATCTATCTCGGCGACCGGGTGATCGCGATGCGGCCAAATCCGGGTCGCTTCGAGGTGTCCTTCGCAGTCGATTTGCCGCGGCCGCGCGATCAGCTCACGACGCGGGAGCGTCCGGACTTTCTCAAGCTGAGGCGCGAACTGTTCGACGTCATCAGGGAGGTCGAGCATTGAGCGGAAACGCACCGCGCTTCGACTGGCGGGGGCTCGTCATCCCCATCGGGCTTGTCGTTGCCGCCGAGGTCGCAGTGCGTGCGACGGGATGGGAAAGCTCGATGCTGGCTGCGCCTTCGGTGATCGCTGCGGCGTTCTGGACCGCGCTGACCGACGGCACGCTCGTGACCGCAACATACCAGACGCTCGCGACGTCGCTTTCGGGGCTTGGCATCGGCGGCGCTCTCGGGTTGCTGGCCGGCATCCTGCTCGGGCTCGTACGAACCGCGGACCGGCTCCTGGAATTGTCCATCGAGGCGCTTCGCCCGGTTCCGGCGGTGGCCTTGATTCCGATCGCACTTCTGATTTTCGGTTTCGGATATCGCATGGAGATCGCGATCGTCGCCTTCGCGGCATTCTGGCCGGTGCTGATTCTGACGCGGGCAGCCGTGGCCGGGGTTGAGCCCCGTCTGATCCAGGTTGCGCGGGCGCTCGGCTTCGGCCTGCCGGCACGCGTCGGAAAAATCATATTGCCGGCGGCGTTGCCGCGCATATTCGTGGCCTTCCGGCTCGCCGCCGGGATCGCGCTGATCGTTGCCGTGACGGTCGAGATCGCCGCCAATCCGCTCGGCCTCGGCTACAACATGATGCTGGCGCAGCAGACGCTTCGTCCCGAACTGATGCTCGCCTTGCTGGTCTGGCTCGGGATCGGGGGCTGGGCGATGAATCATGTGCGGGGGTGGTCGCAGCGGCGCCTGTTCGGCCCGGCGGCGATGGTGCGGATCGAGGCATGACCGCACTGCCGCAACTCAACCGTATCGGCTGGCTGCTGGCGAGCTTCGGAGTCAGTCTGCTGTTTATTCTGCTCTGGTATGTTGTCGCGCGCGCGCGCCTCGTATCACCCGTGTTTCTTCCCGGACCGGAACGCACCTGGGACGCGCTGGTCTACGGGCTGACAGAGGGCGATCTGCTGGCGAAGACCGCCGCCACCATCGAACGCATGATCTATGGCTGGCTGCTGGCGTCCCTGGTCGGGATCGTGCTCGGCGCCGCGGTCGGCGTGTCGCAGGCGGCGCGCGTCTATGTGGAGCCGACGCTCGAATTTCTGCGTCCCTTGCCGGCGTCTGCCATGATGCCGGTTGCGATCGCGCTGTTCGGCCTGACCAATGCAATGGTGCTTGCCGTGATCGCCTTCGGAGCGCTGTGGCCGATGCTGCTGGCGACTGTGCATGGATTCGCGGCGGTCGAGCCGCGTCTCTATCAGGTCAGCCGTGCGCTCGGGCTGCCGCGCCGCGACGTGATCTGGAAAATCGCTCTGCCGAGCGCGATGCCTGATATCCTCGCCGGCATGCGGGTAGGACTGACGATTGCGCTGATCCTTGCTGTGGTTGGAGAAATGCTGGCAAGCCGGCCGGGTCTCGGCCAGGCGATCCTGCTCGCGGCGCGGTCATTCCAGTCCGCGGATCTATACGCCGGGGTCGTTCTGCTGGGCCTGATTGGCTACGTCAGCAATCAGTTGCTCTCCGCGGCTGAATCACGACTCTTGAAATGGCGGGACCAGCCCCGTCCTTAAGGCTGACTGTCCGACTTCCACTTCATGGCGCTTGCGACCGCTTGTCTTGCTGGTGCCGCAACGGGCGGCGCGCCGTTTCGTCTTCGGTCGGATGCGCCCTTGATTTTTCTCGCGTCTGCAACGCCCCATCAGGCGGCGGCCAAAATGAGGAAGCGATAGATCCGGGACGGCACCTGTGCCGCACGTCGCAGGCGGCGAAACCGGATGAAAATTACGGACGGGCGATATGCTGACTGATGTATTTCACGGTTTGGTAGCCCTCCAGACCCTCGCTGCCGCCCTCACGGCCAAGCCCGCTCTGCTTGACACCGCCGAAGGGGCTTTCGGGAATGCCGCCGCCGAAATGGTTGACGGCGAAATGGCCGACCCCGATCTGCGAGGACAATTGCGCCGCCGCACTTGAATCGTTGGTCAGCGCATAGGCCGCAAGGCCGTAGGAGAGGCGGTTGGCTTCCTCGACGGCCTCAGGCAGATCGTGGAAGCGCATCAGCAAGGCGAGCGGCCCGAACGGCTCGACGTTCATGACCGAGCAATGCTTCGGAACATCGGTCAGCACCGTCGGCTGGAAGAAATATCCGCGATTGCCGATCCTCTCGCCGCCGACGCGGACCTTGCCACCATTTCGGACCGCATCGCCGACAAATTCCTCCATCGCGGCGAGCCGGCGGCCATTGGCCAGCGGTCCCATCTGCGTTGCGGGGTCGAAACCGTTTCCGACCTTGATCGCCGATGTGCGCGCCACGAATTCGTCGGCAAAGTCATCGAACAGCGAATCGTGCACCAGAAAGCGTGTTGGGGAAATACAGACCTGGCCTGCGTTGCGGAATTTTGCGCTGGCGGAGAGCTTGGCGGCGGCCTTGGGGTCGGCATCCTTGCACACGATGGCAGGCGAATGTCCTCCGAGTTCCATGACCGTCGGCTTCATGACCGCGGCGGCGAGCTTTGCAAGGTGGATGCCGACCGGCACCGAGCCGGTAAAGGTCAGAAGCCGTATCGCAGGTGCGGCGATCAGATGGCGCGAGATTTCGTCCGGATTTCCGAACACCAGATTGACGACGCCGGCCGGCAGACCCGCATCTTCGAAGCACTTCACCAGCGCGCAGGCCCCGGCCGGCGTTTCCTCGGATGCCTTCAACACCACCGAGCAACCGGCCGCGAGTGCTCCGCCGAGCTTGCGGCCGGCGGAACTGGTCGGCGCGCTCCAGGGAGTGAAGGCGGCGACGGGGCCGATCGGCTCACGCACCACCATTTGATGAAACGCCGGCTCGCTCGGGATCACCCGGCCGAAGGTGCGGCGGCCTTCTTCGGCATCCCAGGCGATGAGTTCGGACCCGCGCAATACTTCGTTCTCGGCGTCGGCGAGCGGCTTGCCCTGTTCCAGCGTGATGACCTGCGCGATCTCCCTGGCGCGCTGGCGCAGCAGGTTGGCCGCATTGCGGATGATATCGCCGCGTTTCGCGGGAGACATTGTGCGCCAGATCCTGAAGCCGCGTTCGGCGGCCGCAACTGCTTCATCGAGCTGTGGCAAGGTCGCGCGCGGCACCTCGCCGATGACCTCTTCGGTCGCCGGGTCCACGACCGGATCGCCGGCCTGCTCGATCCACTTGCCGTCGATGAACAGGCGAATGCTCGGATAATCCACGGCGACCTCCCAGACAGTAACTTCGCTGTGCGAAAAATAGATCGCTATACGAAATATCTAAATCGGACTGCGCCCCCGGTTCAAGTGCAAAGCGCCGCTTCGCGCCGCAGTACCCCCGCGGTGACGCTGGGAGCTTTGGATTTGACATTCGCTTTGCGAACCCGCGGTTTGGTGCGCAGCGAATGTAAGATCCGCTCCACTAGGGCGTCGGCTGCGCGAAGATGTGTGCCAGTGTCGGAAATTGCTGCACAGCCTCCTTGACCTTTTCGGCAGCGTTCAGCAGCGGCTGCAATCCGGACTTGACCAGCTTGCGTTTGTCCTGCTGGCGCGAATAGGCGGTGCAGTTCAAGGCTGCGATCGCACGGCCACCGCCGATGCGCACGGGCACCGCAACCGCATCGAGGCCTTCCTCCAGTTCATCCTGCGTTACGCAAAATCCGTCGCGACGAACCTCCCTGAGCCGCTTCCAGAGTTCATCGGCGTCGGTCACCGTCCACTTGGTGAATGCCTTGAAAGTCGTTTGCCTGACGATCTTGTCGAGCTGCTGGTCGGGCAGGTCGGCCAGTATCACACGCCCCATGGACGATATGTGGATCGGATAGCGGGTGCCGGCGCCAGCGGTAAGCCGCGTCATCCGCTTCAGCGAGAAGTTCGCCACGATCAGAACATTGTCACCGTCCGCCACCGCAAGCGAGGCGCTGGTGCCGGCGTGTTCGACGATCTCGCGCAGGATCGGCTGAATGATTTCGTCAACGCGCGCAGACGCCAGAAAGGCGGAGCCGAGCGAGACGACCTTCGGCTGAAGGAAGAAGACGCGGCCGTTTGCGCCCACATAGCCGAGCTTCTGGAGCGTCCACAGAAACCGACGCGCGGTGGCCGGGCTAAGCCGCGTGCGGTTTGCGATTTCGGTGAGAGTCAGTTCGGCGTTGTCGCGATCGAAGGCCTGAATGACCGAGAGGCCGCGTGCCAGCGACGTGACAAATTCCCGATCCTCTTTCATGTGGTCCTCGACAACAGCAATGAATACCCGTGGGGTGATCATCCGGCACGCGAGGGCGCGATGCGACAACGTAAAGCGCCCGCCATCTTGACGCCCATCCATAAACAAGAAATATTCGATATGCAAAAAAAACTTCGCTGTGCAAAAAAGGGCGGCCGGCGGAAGCCTGGGATCGGGAGGTTGTTTTCATGGCGGGCCAAACGGACGTCGTTGTCGTTGGCGCAGGGAATGCGGCGTTCTGCGCCGCAATGGCCGCGGCGGAAGCCGGAGCCGACGTCGTCGTCCTCGAACGCGCTCCGCTGGAGGAAAACGGCGGCAATTCGCGCTTCACCGCAGGCGGGATGCGGATTGTCTACAACGGCGTCGATGACCTGAAGAATCTCATGCCGGACCTGACCGAGTCCGAAATCAACTCGACCGATTTCGGTGCCTACACGGCAGACCAGTTTTTCGACGACATGTTCCGGGTGACGCGCTACCGCACCGATCCCGGACTTTGCGAGCAGCTCGTGACGAAATCGCTGGAGACTGCGCTGTGGATGCAGGCGAAGGGCGTCCGCTTCGTCCCGATCTACGGCCGGCAATCGTTCAAGGTCGGCGACAAGATGAAATTCTGGGGGGGTGTCACGGTCGAATCCTGGGGCGGCGGCCCGGGGCTGGTCGATCAGGAAACTGCGATCGCCCGCAAGCTCGGGATCGATATCCGTTACAACGCGCGCGTCGTCGAACTGCTTTATGATGGGCATTCCGTCACCGGCGTGCGCGTCAAAATGGGCGATACCATCGAGGAATTGCGCGCACATGCGGTAATCCTGGCCTGCGGCGGCTTCGAGTCGAATGCGGAATGGCGCACACGCTATCTGGGACCGGGCTGGGAACTGGCCAAGGTTCGTGGCACGCGGTTCAATACCGGCGACGGAATCCGCATGGCGCTTGATATCGGAGCCTCGCCCCATGGCAACTGGTCGGGCTGTCACGCGGTGGGCTGGGACTTCAACGCGCCGGAATTCGGCGACCTTACCGTCGGCGACAGCTTCCAGAAGCATTCGTATCCCTTCAGCATCATGATCAATGCCGACGGCCGGCGGTTCGTCGACGAGGGCGCCGATATCCGCAACTACACTTACGCGAAATATGGTCGCGTGATTCTCAACCAGCCGGACCAGTTCGCCTGGCAGGTGTTCGATTCGAAAGTTCTGCATCTGCTTCGCGATGAATATCGCATCAAGCGCGTAAGCAAGGTGTCCGCGAACACGCTCGAGGAACTCGCGGACAAGCTCGAGGGCGTCAACAAGGCGAATTTCCTGGACGAGGTGAAGAAATTTAACGCTGCGGTCCGGACCGATATTCCGTTCCAGACCACGGTGAAGGATGGCAGGTGCACCGAGGGCCTGGCGCTGCCGAAATCGAACTGGGCAAACACGATCGACGAGCCGCCATACGAGGCCTATCAGGTCGGGTGCGGGATCACCTTCACTTTCGGCGGGCTGCGCACGTCGCACGAGACCGCTCAGGTGATCGATACCGACCTGGCTCCGATTCCCGGTCTGTTTGCTGCGGGAGAACTGGTCGGCGGAATGTTCTACTTCAACTACCCGAGCGGTACCGGGCTGACATCCGGGTCGGTGATGGGCAAGATTGCAGGCGCGGCGGCCGCAGAATTTGCACAGGGTCGCGGCAAGGCGAAGCCGCACCGGGTTTCGGCGATCAGTCGATGACCGCACGATACCTGCTGAGCACGCAAGGTCTGACGAAGGAATTCAAGGGCTTTGTGGCGGTCAAGGATGTGAGCCTGCAGGTGCGGGAAGGGACGATCCATGCCCTGATCGGTCCGAACGGCGCCGGCAAGACCACCTTCTTCAATTTGCTTACCAAGTTTCTGGTGCCGACCTCTGGCTCGATCTTCTACAACGGCGACAACATCACCGGCCTGCGCCCGGCCGAAATTTCGCGGCGTGGCGTCGTCCGGTCCTTCCAAATCTCCGCCGTTTTCCCGCACTTGACCGCGCTTGAAAATGTCCGCGTCGCCTTGCAGCGGAAGAGCGGAGACTCATTCGATTTCTGGCGCTCGGACCGGGTTCTCGATCGTCTCGATGGCGAAGCCCGTGCCTTGCTGGATGCCGTCGGACTTGCCGACCGTGCCGAGATCATGGCTGCACAATTGCCTTACGGACAAAAGCGTGCGCTGGAGCTTGCCACCACGCTTGCTCTCGATCCGCGCTTGATGCTTCTCGACGAGCCGACCGCGGGAATGGCCAGTGCCGATATCGAGCGCATGGTAGCGCTCATTCGTCGCGTATCGGAGCGACGGACGATCGTCATGGTGGAGCACAATCTCGGCGTCGTGTCCGCCCTTGCCAATGTTGTCACCGTCCTGTCTGCGGGCTCGGTATTGGCCGAGGGCGACTACGAGTCGATTGCGAAAAATCCGCAGGTGATCGCGGCCTATATCGGGGCGAAACGTGACTAGCCGGACCGTCCAGGACATGAAGCCGCCGCGAGCGGCGGACGGCGATACGCTGCTGCGGGTCGAGCAGCTCAATGCCTGGTACGGCGAGTCGCATATCTTGCACGGCATCGATTTCGATGTTCGCAAGGGCGAAGTCGTCACCCTGCTCGGGCGCAACGGCGCAGGCAAGACCACCACGCTGAAATCCATCATCGGCATCGTCCGGGCCCGCAGCGGTTCGATCCGCCTGCAGGGCGAGGAACTGATCGAATTGCCTTCGCGCGCCATCGCCTGGAAAGGCGTCGGCTACGTGCCGGAGGAGCGCGGCATCTTCGCGAGCCTCAGTGTGGAGGAAAACCTGATGCTGCCGCCGGCGGTCCAGCCCGGCGGCATGACGGTCGATCAGATCTACGAACTGTTTCCCAATCTTCACGCGAGGCGGGGCAGCCAGGGCACCAAGCTCTCGGGCGGTGAGCAGCAAATGCTCGCGGTGGCGCGCATTCTGCGCACCGGCGCGCGGTTTCTTCTGCTGGACGAGCCGACCGAAGGTCTCGCGCCGGTGATTGTGGACCAGATCGGCAATCTGATCTCGCGATTGAAGGAACAGGGCTTCACCATGCTGCTCGTCGAGCAAAACTTCGTGTTTGCGCGGAATTTCGCCGACCGGCATTACGTGATGGATCAGGGACGCATCGTCGACATGATCACCAGAAGCGAGGTCGAGTCGAAGACCGAAAAACTGCAAGCCTATCTGAGCGCCTGAGCGAGGCACCCCTTGGATCACCGCGGCGAAATTCGGATCGTCCCATATGTTTGAATGGCTCGGCATTTCTGCCTATGCATTGTTTGGCCAGTTGCTGATCGGGCTGATCAACGGCTCTTTTTATGCGATTCTGAGTCTTGGCCTGGCGATCATCTTCGGACTTCTGAACATCATCAACTTCACGCATGGCGCCCAGTACATGATGGGCGCCTTCGCCGCATGGATGTTGCTGAACTATCTCGGTCTGAATTACTGGTGGGCGCTGGCGATCGGGCCTGTGATCGTGGCGCTGATCGGCGTCGCACTCGAGCGGGTACTGATTTCGCGGTTGTATCACCTCGATCACCTGTATGGTCTGCTGCTGACTTTCGGCATCGGCCTCGTCATAACCGGATTGTTCCGCAATTATTACGGGTCGGCCGGATTGCCCTATCCGGTGCCGTCGGCGCTTTCGGGCGGAACCGATCTCGGAATCATGTTCCTGCCGAGTTACCGGGTCTGGGTCATCTGTATTTCGCTCGTGGTCTGCCTCGCCACCTGGGCGCTGATCGAGAAGACCAAGCTCGGCGCTTATCTGCGTGCGACCACGGAAAATCCGGCGCTGGTGGAGGCCTTCGGCATCAACGTGCCGAGGCTGATCACATTCACCTACGGCTTCGGCGTCTGGCTCGCGGCCTTTGCAGGCGTGCTGGCCGCACCCATGTATGCGGTCAATCCGAACATGGGCATCGACCTGATGATCGTGGTGTTCGCGGTCGTCGTGATCGGCGGCATGGGCTCGATCATCGGCTCGGTCATCACGGGCTTCTCGCTCGGCCTGATCGAGGGGCTGACCAAGGTGTTCTATCCGGAAGCGTCCTCAACCGTCATCTTCGTTGTAATGGCGATCGTATTGCTGGTGCGGCCCGCCGGACTGTTCGGCAGGAGTGCATGATGTCCCTTGCATCTCTCGCGACATCGACGCGTGGCGGCGGCAGATCGGACCGCAGGCTGCACGGCTGGATCATGGCCGGGCTTGCGGTGCTGCTGGTGATCGCGCCACTGTTCTTCTACCCGATCTTCATTCTTAAATTTCTCTGCTTCGCCCTGTTCGCGCTCGCCTTCAATCTGCTGCTCGGCTTCGGCGGATTGCTGTCGTTCGGGCATGCGGCCTTTTTCGGAGCTGCCGGCTACGTCTGTGCCCACAGCGCCAAGATATGGGGCCTCACGCCGGAAGTGGCGATCCTGCTCGGAACCGTAACGGCGACGCTCCTCGGCGGCGTATTCGGCTGGATCGCGATTCGGCGGCAGGGCATCTACTTTGCGATGATTACACTGGCGCTCGCGCAGATGGTCTATTTCGTCGCGTTGCAGTCGCCCTTTACCGGTGCCGAGGATGGCATACAGGCGGTGCCGCGAGGCTGGCTGTTCGGTGTCATCGACCTGCGGTCCGATATCACCCTTTATTGCATGGTCGTCGTCATCTTCATGTGCGGGCTGCTGTTCTTCTATCGCGTGGTGCATTCGCCGTTCGGACAGGTTCTGAAATCCATCCGCGAGAACGAAGCACGTGCGATCTCGCTCGGCTATGACACGGACCGCTACAAGCTCTTGGTCTTTGTGATCTCGGCCGGTCTTGCCGGACTCGCCGGTGCGACCAAGGTGATCGTGCTTCAGCTTGCTTCGCTCACCGACGTGCATTGGTCGATGTCCGGCGAGGTGGTGCTGATGACGCTGGTCGGCGGCATGGGCACGATCTTCGGTCCGATTGCGGGCGCCCTGATCATGGTGCTGATGCAGAGCTATCTGGCGCATCTCGGAGCCTGGATCGTGGTCATTCAGGGCGTCATCTTCATCCTCGTCGTGATGCTGTTCCGTGAGGGCGTCGTCGGCGTGGTGTCGCGGATGCTGCGACGCGATCTCTGACGCAGGCGGGAAGCGCGAACGAGAGGCTTTCGCTTGACACCCCGCCAAACCAACCTAGAATTTCCGCATTGCGGAAGAATGTACGCAGAGCGAAAAAACTGAAGGAAGCCGATGAATTCGGGTATCGCTGAAATGGTGCGCGAAAAGGGGCCCGAGGGGCTTCAGGTCGGCGTCGACATCGGCGGTACGTTCACCGACACGATTGCGATCCGTCCCGATGGCGCCGTGCTGATGAGCAAGGTGCCGACCACGCCCGCCGACCAGTCGCGCGGCTTCCTCGATGGCCTGGCGGGCGCGGGTATCGATCTGCCGGGCATCGTCTGGCTCGTGCATGGCACCACGGTCGGCACCAATGCAACACTGGAGCGCAACGGCGCGCGCTGCGGTTTGATCACGACCCGCGGCTTTCGTGACGTCCTCGAACTCGGCCGGCGCGAACGGCCGCAGCTGTTCGGCCTGTCCGGACAATACCGTCCGATCGTTCCCCGCGACCTCCGGCTGGAAGTGACCGAGCGCATCGATGCCAAGGGCAATGTCGTCAAGCCGCTCGATGCAGATGAACTCGTCGCCGCCATAGAGGCACTCAAGGCGCGCGACGTCACCTCGCTCCTGATCTGCTTTCTGAATTCCTACGCCAATCCGGCTCATGAGGAGGAGGCGGCGAGCATTGCCGCCAAAATCTGGCCGACCCGCCACATCACCAAGAGCGTCGACATTCTCGCCGAATTCCGCGAGGTCGAGCGGTTCGGCACGGCGGCGGTGAATGCCTATATCCGTCCGCTGATCGACCGTTATGTGAGCGGGCTTGCCGCGGAGCTGAAACGCGGCGGCGTTGCGAACGAGCTTGCGATCATGCAGGCCAATGGCGGCATCATGTCCGCGCAGACCGCCTGCGAGAAATCCGTGAATACGGTGCTGTCGGGCCCCGCGGCCGGCGTCATCGCGGCCGGGTTCATCACCCGTCAGTCCGGCCACCGGCAGGTGGTAACCTGCGACATGGGCGGCACAAGCTTCGATGCCGGCATCATCGTGGACGGCGTTCCCCTCACCACGAGTGATCGCGACCTCGACTTTAACCTGCCGATGCGCATTCCGATCATCGATATCCACACTATCGGCGCCGGCGGCGGCAGCATCGCACGCGTGACCGAAGCCGGGATGATCGAAGTCGGGCCGCGCAGCGCCGGCGCCTCGCCCGGTCCGATCGCCTATGGACGCGGCGGCCGCGAGCCTACGGTGACCGATGCCAATGTGCTGCTGGGGCGGCTGTCGGCGGAACAGTTGCTCGCGGTCAAGGCCACGATCGATCTTCCCGCCATTCGCGAAGCCTTCGGTTCGCTCGGCAAGCCGCTTGGTCTCGGCGCCGAGCAGACGGCTGCCAGCGTGCTGCGCATCGTCAATGACACGATGGCCGGCGCGATCCGTTTCGTGACGCTGCAGCGGGGACGCGATCCGCGCGAGTTTGCGCTGTTCGTGTTCGGCGGCGCCGGTCCCCTGCATGGGGCCGCGCTCGCACGCGACCTGCAGGTGCCGGCCGTGATCGTGCCCTATGTTCCGGGGCTGACCTGTGCCCTCGGCTGCATCGTCGCCGACGCGCGGCATGACTTCGTGCAGACCATCGGCAGGCCGCTGTCGGAGGTGCGCGAAAGCGAGCTTCGCGATGTGCTGTTGCGTCAGCGCGAAAGCGGCCTCGGTTTGCTGCGCCACGACAATGTCCCGGTGGAATCCATAACCGTCTGGCATGAAGCCGACATGCATTATGAGGGGCAGCGTTACACGCTCCGGGTGCGGGTCGACATGGACCAGCTGAGCGTCGATTCGCTGCGCGAGCAGCTCAAGGATGCCTGTTTCGACGCCTTCGGGATCGATCTCTCGAACTTTCGTCCAAAGATCGCCAATCTGCGCACCGCAGTGATCGGCGTGCGCCCCCTGATCGATCTGCGGCGCGTGGTTGCGGCGACGCACCGGCCGCGAAAGACCGCAGCCGACGCACGCATCGGTCGCCGCGACGTCTGGTTCGGAGATGGTTTCGTGACGACCGAGGTCTATCAGCGCGAGTGGATTCCGATCGGTGCCGAGATTGCCGGTCCCGCGATCATCAATCAGATGGATTCGACGACTGTCATCGAACCCGGCGACCGCGTGACCGTGGACGACGTCGGCAATCTGATGGTTCAGGTGAACGCATGACCTCCGGCCGCATCGATCCCGCGACGCTCGCCGTGATGCAAAACGCGCTGCGGCAGATCGTCAACGAGATGGACCTGGCCCTGGAAAGGGCGGCGTTCACGCCGATCATGTCGGAAGCGCGCGATCGCGCCAATGGACTCTACGACGCATTGACCGGAGAGGTGATCACGCAGGGCGACACCGGCATGCCGATTTTCGTCGGCGTCATGCAGTTTGCCGTGCAATCCGCACTCGCCGATTACCCCGATCTCGGTCCCGACGACGTGGTGATGCTGAACGATCCCTATCGTGGCGGCACCCATCTGATGGACGTCAAGCTGGTCCGTCCCTTCTTCTATCGGGGCGAGCGCTTCGCGGTGTTGGCCAATTGCGGGCACTGGACCGATATCGGCGGCGCCGTACCCGGCGGCTTCGGAGTGCGGGCGACCGAAATCTACCAGGAAGGCGTGCGCATCCCGCCCGTCATGCTGATGCGCAACGGCGTGATCCAGGAAGACCTGCTCAAGCTGCTGTTTGCCAATACCCGCGTGCCGGAAGAGCGGCTCGGCGACCTGAAGGCGCAGATCGCCGCCATCAATGTCGGGCATGGCCGGCTGACGGCTTTGCTCGACAAATACGGCGCCGCGGAAGTCCGCCGCTATATGCGCGAACTGACCGAACGTGCCGAGCAGCTGATGCGTGCCTATGTCGCGAAGATTCCGGATGGCGACTATTCCTTCGAGACCAATGTCGATTCCGACGGGCTCATTCTGGAACCGATCACCGTCGCGCTTGATCTCAAGGTGCGAGGCAGCGATATCGAACTCGACTTCTCTCGCTCCAGTGCGCCGGTGAAAGGCGCGATGAATGGCAGCCTTTCGGCCACCGTGTCGTCGGTCTATGTCGCGCTGAAGCATATTTTCCCCGAGGTGCCGATCAATGCCGGGGCTTTTCGTCCGGTGCGCGTGAATGCGCCGGAGACGACGTTTCTGAACGCGCAATTCCCCAAGGCGGTGTCCGGTTCGTCGGCCGAGGTGTCTCTGCGTGTCGTGGATGCGGTGTTTGGCGCGCTTTCGCAGGCGATTCCGGAGCAGGTGCCGGCGGCCTGTTTTGGTTCGGTCGAGAATTTCACCATCAGTGGCTATGATCCGGAGAGCCGCAAATCCTACATCATGTTCCGGTTCAGCGGCGGCGGCTATGGCGGCCAGCCCGGCATCGACGGGTTGTCGAACGGGTCCGCGCCGATCTCGGCCGCTCGGACTTCGCCGATCGAAGTTCTCGAGGCGCTTTATCCGATCGCTTTCAACCATTACCGGCTGCGCGAAGGCTCCGGCGGGGCAGGGCAGTTTCGCGGTGGCTTTGGCGTCAGTTTCGAAATCAGTCTGCTGCGCGGCGAGGCGGTGTCGAGCGTGATCGGCGATCGCGGCATTTATCCCCCCTTCGGTGTGCAGGGTGGCGGGGCCGGCGCGCTGGCGGAGGTTCGCTACACTCTGGGCGGGCAGGCGTATCGGCCACAACATGTCACGAAGGACGAGGGCGTCGCGATGCTGGCCGGTGACAGCGTCAGCATCGAGACGCCCGGCGGCGGCGGCTGGGGCGAGCCCTGGCAACGCGATCCGGCCGCGGTGATCCGCGATCTTTCGCTCGGGCTGATCAGTCAGGACATGGCGTCGCGCATCTACGGCGTCGCGGCGGTCGGATCGGGCGCGGCCTGGCAATGCGATGAGGCCGGCACCCGCAAGCTGCGCGCTTCGCGCGTGGCGTCGCAGCCGGCGACGAATATCCCGCCATCGACCAGGCAAAGAGCGATGGCGGAACCAGAAACGGCAGAGTCGTAACGATAACCCTCGGGAGGAACACAATGAAGCGATTGGCAATTGCCGTCTTGACGATAGCTGCGATGGCCTGGGCCGCTCCGGCGGACGCCAAGAACGGACGCGTCAAGATCGGAATTCTTCACGACGCATCCGGACCCTACAGCCAGAACCAGGGGCCGGGCGACGTCGTTGCCGTGCGGCTCGCGCTGGAGGATTTTGGCAAGCAGGTGCTTGGCCAGGACATCGAAGTTGTCTTTGCCGACCATCAGAACAAGACCGACGTCGGAACACTGGTGGCGCGCCGCTGGTTCGACGTGGAAGATGTCGACGTGATCATGGGGCTCGGCAATTCCGCCGTCGCGCTCGCGGTTCAGCAGCTTGCCCGGGAAAAGGACAAGATCAGCATTCCGATTGCCGCAAGCGCCTCGAGCATCACAGGAAAGCAGTGTTCGCCCAATGGCTTTCACTGGGTGCACAACACCTACAATCTCGCCAACAGCATCGCGCGCGCGCTGACCAAGTCGGGTGGCGATACCTGGTATTTCGTGACGGCGGATTATGCGTTCGGTCATGCGCTCGAATCCGACGCGCGCAAGGTGGTCGAGCAGACC
>NZ_JBFWPA010000005.1:0-139520 GCF_050250235.1 Pseudorhodoplanes sp. | reverse complement strand
CGCGTCAAGCGTTGTCCTCGCTACGCTGCGGGAACGCTTGACCCGGACGTCTGAAGAGCTTCACCGGAGCCGTGGTGAGGCGCCTCCAATGCATGATTCTGAGACAGGATCACAGAGTCAGGATAAAGCGATCAGTTCTTCGAAGGCGTATTTCTTCGAGCCGTGCGCGCCGGACAGGTCGCGGTTGAGGCGTGAGCGATGGCCGCTGGCGTGGCCCAATTCATGCAGGGCTGTGCGGTGCCAGTTGATGGGTTCGAAATACGCGGCAGGCGGCGGCACCTGCACGTAGTCCTCCGATGGAATGTAGAAGGCGCGGTTGCCTCCGATACGAAAGTCGATGCCGGTCGACTTGATGAGCGCTTCTACCTCCGGCTCGATCACACCGGGAGGTGGCGGCGGCGCGATGGTTACGATCTCGTCCGGCAGCGCATCACACTGGTCGGTGTTAAACACCGTAAAGCGCTTTAGGAACGGAATCGCCTTCCCCGGATTCTGCCGCGCGCTTCTTCTCATCATTGGGAATGAAGCGGTCGGCATAGACGACAGTCGTGCCGCGCTCACCCTTGCGGACATGGCCGCCGAGCGAGAGTGCCTGGCGGAACGTGAGCCAGCTCTGGCCGGTGAAGCCGTGCTCGATCACAGACCCCCAGAGGATCAGGACGTTCACGCCGCTGTATTGCCGCCGAGTGGAAGCGTTTTGCGGCATTGCGAGGGGCGCCTTTGCGGCAGCCGTACCCCAAGGCTGGACCCAGGGTACGCGACCGGCCTCCAATTCGGCGATGATCTTGTCGGTGATTTCGTCATAGAGGCTCGCCCGGTCCTCGCCGGCGCGCGCACGATAAGCATTTCTCGACATCGCGGGTCTCCGCGACGGGCGCCGCGAGCCTCTCCCGCGGCTTCCAACCCGTCACGGCCCACCCGGCCGGCACTCTCACTCTCCTCCTGCGCACCAGCAGCGCACGCGGGCGTCGGTTTCACCGAACGAATCCGCAAGCGCCGCGTCAGGGACGGAAGCCCGGAGGGTGAAGACCCGGCATAGCCGGGGCTTCAGCGACAGCCGACGGCGCGGTCCCGCAGGGAGACGCCCGATCCATCTCGGATAGCGCCTTTGACTGCCACTTTCCGCCGAATGCCCCCAAAAGCATCTATTGTCGGTTCGACCAGGACAGTGACCACGGGCGGGAAACATGGCGGCGGCGTCTGGCGACGATAATGAGTCAATTGAAGAGCATAAGCAGGCGCTGATTCATCCGGCGGCGATGCTTTACGGTGTTCAGAAGATGTTTGGCGATCAGGCCAGAGTGAAGGCCAAGCAGGCTTATGGACGCCTCATCGACGCCCACCTTCTCGTCGCCGGCGTGCTGGGCGCCGGATTGCTGCGCACCAATGGCGTGGTGACACCGATCACTGCCACGTCGGAAGAGCGCAACGCACTCTTCGCTGGATTTGTCATTGGGCTGAACGCCTGCGAGAGCGCCATTGAAGAAGCGCGCTATCTGCAAGCGCACGCGCTGCTGCGACAGGAGATGGAAATCCTGGCGCAGCTAAAGGCGGTCCGCGAAGGTCGGCGCAAACCGAATGGCTCCCCCAATGTGACGGCGCTCGAGAAATCCCTGCGCCGGCTCTATGGCGATCTCACCGCTGCGGCGCATGTGTCGAAGCACGACGTCGTTGAAAGCGTGACTGCCTGGGATGGTCCTATGGAAGATCTTCCTGGGCCCACGGCCATGACCCGTTACTTTCCCGAGACCGATACAGGCCTGGCCCGTCGATCCTTTGCGCTGCACATCACCCTGATGATCCATTTGATCGAGGAATTGAGCCTCGACTACGACGAGCGCCATCCCAATCATGCCTTCACCGACCGCGAGCGCGCAGCGCTCAATCACGCCGTGAAGCTCATGATCGCGGAGGGCCTCGTGGAATCTGACGATCCCGAGCCGCTGAACAACCAAGGCTGACCACCGATGCTGAGATTCAACAACCAATGGCGGTTTGACAGTCCCGGTCCGATCGAGCCCGGCGTCGTCAGCGATTTTCTCAATCTGATCAACCGCATCAGCGGTCAAGGGTCGCGAAAGGCTATCCTCGAACACTTCAAATCGGCTTTCGCCGCCGCAGCCGGCATCCCCTATCATTCGAGCAGCGACGCGAGTTGGGCCGCCAGCGATCTCGATCGGGCGATGGACGAGGCCGCTGCTAACGCACCCTTGTTTATCGACGCCTTTTACTCCGGATGTGAGCAGTTGCAGCAGCGCAATCCCGAAATGGCGCTGCCCGACGCAACGCGCATCAACCGCATCCTGACCGAGCATGGGGCCGGCTATCAGATCGATCTTCCGAATCTCATCGCAACGCGGACTCACATTCCGATCACGGTTCCTGAGCAGGCCCCTTCCCTCGATGCTCAAGCTCGCGCCCTGATCGACACGGCCCTTCAAGCGACGGAGAGAGCTCTCGCCGAAGGCAACGGCCGGCAGGCGGTGCAAGAAGTTCTATGGCTTCTCGAGACGGTCTCGACCGCTTTCCGAAGCGACGAGATTTTCGACGGCTCCATCCAGGGCCGGTATTTCAACAAGATCATAGGCGAACTGAAATCACGTGGTCGTGGCGGCCATCAGGATCAGATCCTGCAATGGATGATGACGCTGCATGGCTATCTGTCCTCGCCGACCGGTGGCGGCGTTCGCCACGGCGTCGATCTGCGCGATGGGCTCGCGCTTCACATCAACGAAGCCCGCCTCTACTGCAACCTGATCCGCAGCTACATCACCTTTCTTATCGGAGAACACGAACGCCTGAGCGGGCGCTCCTCATGACAATGTACATGACCAAGACCTGGGGTTTCAGCGTGCCCTGCGGTCCGTTGCAATTCAGTCTGAGCGGATTTCGGGACCGCGCTCGTGGCTTGCTCCAACCTGGCGATCTTGTGGCCATTGTCGGCACATTCGGCGCCAATACGCCCGAACAGGAACGCGGCATGATCCTCGGCCTGATGGAGCCGTCGACGGTGGTCGTCAGTTCGCTCGATTATTTCGACCTCGACGCGGTGCGCGAGGTCGATCGCGACGAACACGGCAACTATCGTTGGCCCTTCGGCCTTGAACTCCGCGCCGCCTGGCGTTTCACCGAACCCCGAACCGCGCTAGGCGACATCTCCGCACGGCAATTTCATATGGATTCCGCGCAAGGCATTGTCCCGCTGCTGCCGAACGAAGCGGACGCGATCCTTAATTTACCGCGCGAGTCTGTGCCGCTGCTCAGCCCGCTGCGCGCGAGAGTCCGCGTGGAAGGGCTTGACGCCGCCCGGCGGAGAGCCGCGCCTCCCCCATCAACGACACGCACCGGCATCATGCACCTCCGGCGCGCACCGGCCTTTACTTATGCCATGAGGCTAGAAGGTGCGACGACGTCCGCATTCAAGATCGGCTGGGCCTTTGACTGGAAGCAGCGCGAGCGGCAATTCAATCAGGCGGCCATGCCTGCGGCCGGCGGGTTGCGATACCGCACGGTCTATCACGAGATATGGGAGACGGCGTTCGATGCCTTTCGCATGGAGCAGGCCCTGCTGCGCCACTTCGACTCGGCGCGCCATCCGCAAAACCGGGAGGTCGTCTCCGCGGTTGGGGAGGATAAGCTCTTGGCGGCGTGGATTCGCTGTCTGCAGGCGACGAAACAGACCCGGCAGCTCCAGACCGAGGTTCCGGCTCGGCCTGTACAGGGTTCGAGTCCCCGATCCGGCGACGAAGTTCGGTCGATTTAATACCGCCTTCCAGGCAAACCATTGAATCTAATTGATAATTCTGAACGTTCGTGCAGCCTTAAGAACTTGTGAACCATTGCCTTGCGGCGCCGGAGTCAGAACACTACATGAACAAACTAGGGCAATTGCGCCCAAGCGGGGGAGTTCATGTTCGAAATTGATTTCCTGCCGGTCGGCAACAGCAACGGCGACGCCATTTGCGTCCAGTACAGCGTGCCGGGCGGCGTCCTCGTTCATGTGGTGGACGGCGCCTACAAGGACGTTGGCGACAAGATCGTCGCGCACATTCAGACACATTACGGCAGCTCCTACTTCATCAACCACATGGTGCTTTCGCACGCCGACGATGATCACGCGACCGGTCTGGTCGAGGTGATGAAGAAGATGAAGGTTCAGAATCTCTGGATGAACCGGCCGTGGCTGTACGCCGCGGAGACGCTTCAGCACTTCCACGGGCGCTATACGCTTCAGGGTCTGATCAACAAGATGCGCGAGCTGCATCCCTATCTTGTGGAGCTCGAAGATCTTGCGGCCAAACAAGGCACCATCGTGCACGAAGTGTTCCAGGGCGCCACGATTGGCAACTTCACGGTGCTTGCGCCGTCGCGCGCCCGCTATGTGCGGTTGGTCCCGGATCTTGAGAAGACGCCGCAGCGCATGACCACCGCGGATTCGGCCGGCAACTTCCTCCTCGAAGCGCTGCGCAAGGCACGGAACAAGTTGCTGGAGACATGGGACATCGAAACGCTTTCAAACTCCCCCGACCCGACATCGGCGTCGAACGAGACCAGCGTCGTGCAACTGGGCGAACTCGACGGGCAGCGCATCTTGCTGACAGCCGACGTCGGACCGGAAGGCCTCAACGAAGCCGCCGACTACGCAGCGCTGCTGGGCAAGCTGAAGATCCCCAACATGGTTCAGGTGCCTCATCATGGCAGCCGGCGAAACGTCACGCCGAATGTGCTCGACCGCTGGCTGGGAGGAAAGGTCGCCAGTGGCGTCACCTGCGGAAGCGCGATCTGCTCGGTCGGCGATGGCCAGCCCGAATATCCGCGCGGCCAGATCAGCAACGCCTTCTTGCGCCGCGGCTATCCCGTGTATGTGACGCGGGGCAGCACGATCATGCACCATTCCGGCAGCAGCCGTGGTTGGCCGTCGAGCACGCCCGTTCCGTTCCAGGCCGAGGTCGAAGACAAGGCGGCGCCGGGTGTTGCGGCATGATCGAGCAAATGGGGTCTTCGATGCTTCGTTTCTTCGATGCCTACACCGTGAGGGCTCGGTTCATCCCCGCCATCCTCGCGGTCGCACCGGCTCTGGCCGCCCTGTTCTTGCTCGTGCCGTGGAAGGAGCTGGACCTCTACGTGGCGGTGACCACGGTGGCGATGCTGGCGCTGCTGTATGCGTTGTCCGACTGGGCACGGAAACAGGGACAGGCGCTCGAGCCGGGCCTGTACAGCGAGATCGGCGGCAAGCCGTCGGTCACGATGATGCATCGCTCTGACAACACGATCGACCAGGCCTCAAAGGATCGATACCGCGCCTTTCTTGCGGCCAAGATCGAGAAGCCGGAGCCGAGCGCGAACGACGAGCAACAGAACCCCGCCGCAGCGAATGCATTTTATGAACTTGCCGGGACGTGGCTTCGCACGCACACCCGGGATGCCAAGAAATTCCCGATCTTGTTCAACGAGAACTGCGCGTATGGCTTCCGCCGGAATTTGCTGGGCGCGAAGTGGACGGCGCTCGCATTGAACGGAATCGTCGTTGCTATTTGTGCGGCTGTGCTCGTCTATCACGGGACGCTCGACATCGGGAGCGCTGACGCGAAACGCGTTCTTGTCGTCCTGATCGTGGCTGCCGCCCATGCCCTGTATTTTCTTCTGGCCGTGAACCGGAAGAGCGTGATTGCCGCAGCGCGGACTTATGCGCGAGAGCTGATCTTGTCTTGCGAAACGCTCATCACGCCGAAAAAAGCCGCAACAAAGCCAGCAAAGAAGGCGGCAGCATCTCGCTCGAAGGCACCGCAACAGCCGTCACCCTGAACACATCAAGAGATCAGCGGCGGTCTATGTGTATGTCGCTGCCTTGCGCTCTCTTGCAAAGCGCGGTCGCACGCTCGACGCTGTGTCGGGCGCTTACTGCGCAAGTTCCTCGGCGCTCGGAATATCGATGATCTCGTGCCAATGCTTGATCAGCTTCTGATAGACGCCGGCCACTTTCGCTTGCGCGCTCTCAAGCTCTGACTTGGTCAGCACCTCACTTTCCAACGTCAGCACCCCTTTGCCCCTGACGCTGATGTGCTTGAGGTAGACTTCGAACTCTCGGGTCTCCTTGTTCACATCCATGTCGAGCG
The DNA here is from genome assembly GCF_050250235.1 of Pseudorhodoplanes sp. Lineage (GTDB taxonomy): Bacteria > Pseudomonadota > Alphaproteobacteria > Rhizobiales > Xanthobacteraceae > Pseudorhodoplanes. Next base: position 133,404 of record NZ_JBFWPA010000005.1, on the reverse strand, counting down.
GGCCATGGGCGAACTTGTTTCGCGTCTTCACCACCTCGGCCGCTTCGCCGGCGATCCCGCGGATGATCTTGAGGATCGGCTCCGGCCGGCCGGCCTCGACCATCAGCGCTTCGAGCGCGCGGAATTTCGCATGAATCGATCCGAGCTGCGTCGTGATACAGGCGCCGCGCCGGTCCTCGACGTCGGCCAAGTACCAGATTGCAACATCGACCCAGTGCTCGAACTTCGCCCAGGTGGTGGTGATCCGGCCGATCTCGACGAGCGTCGATTCATAAAGATCGCGTTGCGGATGGCGCGCCATCTTGGTTCTCCGTCAGGCAGTCGGAATTGAAGGGTCAGGCCGGTGGTGCGGCTGGCGACATCGGGAGGCGAAAGCCAGGATAAACAAACGATCGGCTGATCGTGTTGCAGTCCGCTTCCGAGAGTCCCTCTCGCCGCGCGACCTCGTACCACTTGTTTCGAACCTGCTCTTCCATCTCCAACACGATTTTTTCGGCTTCGTCTTTTTCAAGCAGGAAGCGCATGCTTTGCGAGACGATATTTTCGGCGTTGGCATAGCGGCCAGCGTCGCCGCAGACCATGGCGAGGTCGCGTCGCTCCTCGCTGATCAACGGCGTGGGCGTGAGATCGTAGGCAGGCGAGAGCTTCCAATCCGGCGTCATCGCCATAACCGCATGATTGCGCGGGTGATCATCGGTGTTGGAGATCAATGCGTTGAAGCACATCCTGCGGAACAATTCGGCAGCATCGGCACGCGGGTTGGCCGAAATTCGCCGCAGCTCTTCAACCAGCAGAACGTAGGACCACCGGTCGCGTGTGTCGTGCCCCTCTTCGGCGCGCAGGAGTGTCAGGCCGCTGAGCATGCGGGCGCGGAGATAGCCGCCTTCTGCCCGCTCGCGATCAAATCGCTTGACCATGAGGACGTCACGGCCGCCGACGACGATCACCTTGCTCTCCGCCGTTGTGACACCGCACGCCCGTGCGAGCACGAGCATCGCATGCTCAGCGCGCGCGCTGTTCCATTTGTCGTCCTTCCTGTTGAACTTGGCGATCCATAGGCCGTCGGTGTCCTCGACGACGGCCTTCGGCCGCGCGCCGCCCATCGACGTGCCGACCAGCAGCAACTCCTCGACCTGAGCGGCTTCGGCATCGTCTGGGCGATCTTCTTCATCGATGATGGCATCGGCGATCTTCTGCAGCCGAGCGAGGCTCAGCGTCTTGTTGAAATCGCGCTTGGGCGCTGGAGGCTGCTGATTCAGTCCGAAGCCGAGCGCGCCTGCGCGGTCGTCGGGTGAGTGCAGCAGGTAGTCCATCTCGTTGAGCTGGGCTGCACCGACATGTCGCTCGATCACGCGGCGCCCCCAATAGTCCGGTCCCGCGTCGCGCAGCGCGCCGAACAGGCCTTTCATGCCGACAGTTTCGTAGGTCTGGCCGGCAAGCCTGAGTTCGATCGGATCGATCGGCACCGCGTCGGCGCGGGCGAGATAGCTACGGCCGTAGACCAGTCTGCCGATCGCAATGTCGCGCCTGTCCTTGGTGAGTTCAAACCGCGCCGCGGTGACCGGCGCGGTCTGACCGGGCAAGGTGATGTAGACGAAGCATTCCGTCGGCGTGACCTTAGAAGTCATTGTCCAATCCCTTCGGGCTACGGGCGTGGACACGATCCTGAATCAAGGCGAGACGCTGACCCTCCTCATCGAAGCGCGGATCGGCTGCATCACCAAGGCGATCGATCAGGCCGTAGGCCCACAGCAAGCCCGCATACACACCGATCTGCGTCGAGACCTTGCCTTTCTCGGCGTCCAGGATGGCACGACGGCCGGTCCCGATCTTGGCGGCGGTGGCGTCGACGGTCAGGTTGCGGCGCAGGCGGGCGGTCCGCAGATCGGCCCCTAGCTTCTTCAAGGTTCGATCGACCTCGAAGGGGGGCGCCTGGACGAGATTGTTCTTGGCAGTCATGGGCTCTTAAGGGCTCCAAATCCCGGTTTTCGTGCTCTTAAGAGCATAGAGGAGGCAACTCCTTAACGGCAAGTATCTTATGCCCTTAAGAGCACCAAAAAGGTCATTCAGTGCTCTTAAGAGCACTCACCTCGAATAGGCGAGCAGCGACCAAGCCTACCGAATCGCGGAATTGTGCGGACTCCAAACACTCCCAGAGTCAATATCTTGTGGAAAAAGAATCACATTGAACCAAATATTGCGGAACTCCGATGAGTTCCTATCTCAGGTTCCAAAGCGCCGGCGACCCATCATTTTTGGGACGCACCACGTTTATAGAACAAATCCAGTACGGGAACGACCATGACCGCCTCTCTCACCTTTTTCCCTGTTTCCAACGGAGACATGGTTCTGATGTGCCTCGACAACGGTCAGCGCATCCTCATCGACATCAATATCCGCGGCAAGGCGGACGACGACGATGACGACACGCCGGACGTCGCCGAAGATCTGCGAAGTAGGCTTGAGCGGGACAACCAGGGCCGCCTCTACGTCGACGCCTTCCTGGTCAGCCATCCCCATAGCGACCACGTCGCGGGCCTGCGCAATCATTTTCATCTTGGGCCACCAGACTCCTGGGACGAAGACGACGACAAGATCCTGATCCGCGAGATGTGGTCGTCACCTGTCGTGTTCCGCCGCGCCGGCGCCAACGGCGAGTCGCTCTGCGAGGATGCCAAAGCCTGGCAAAAGGAAGCACGGCGACGCGTCGCGCTCTTCCGCGAGAACGGGTTTTCGACGGGGGAAGGCGATCGCATTCTGATCATGGGCGAGGACATCGACGGGAAGACCGACGATATTCTCGACATCGTCATCAAGCGCGATGAGACGATCGACGCCTGCAACCGGGTGGAGGACGGCTCGTTCCAGGGGCGGTTGCTGGCCCCCCTTCCTCCCATTGACGACGACGACGAGGAGACGCTGCGGCACAATCAGTCGTCGGTCATCATCCGCTTCTCGCTGCGCGGTGGCGGCATCAGCGATCGTTGCCGCTTCCTGACCGGCGGCGACGCCGAAGTCGCGATCTGGAATCGGCTGTGGAATTTGCACAAGGCAGAGCGCGCGGACTGGTTCACCTACGACATCATGGAGACACCGCATCATTGTTCCTGGCGCAGTCTGAGCTTTGATCGCTGGAGCGAGATGGGCGAAGCGGTCAAGGTCGATCCTGACGCGCGAAGCGCGCTCTCGCAGACGCGCAAAGGCGCGATCATCGTGGCGAGCTGCAAGCCCATCAAGGCGGACGACGACAATCCGCCGCACGAGCGGGCGAAGCGCGAGTACGTCGACATTCTCGACGATGATGCCGACCGGTTCTTCTGCACCGACGAATACTGGAACGACAAGAAGGTCGCCTTGGAGTTCGAGGTGAAGTCGAACGGCATCGTGCGGAAAATCGGCAAGGCATCGGCTCTCGCCGCACCGGCTCTCGGCATCAGCGCGACCGCCTCGCAGGCCCGCCCGCATGGAACCGGGCATGGCGGGAAATGACTTTCGCGGCCACGCCGAACGTTTTCTTGCGGCAGCGCTTCGTCATCCGGAGTGCCGGGGCGGCCGCCTAGTATCTGTCGATGCTGGCGGCTCGCGTATTGAGCTCGATTTGAACGTCGAGATGCCGCTCCAGTTCAAGGTCGACGGCGCGAGCCCGAACGGCGTTCGCGTTGTCGAGACGGTCAACGTGAGGCTCTGGCCCAGCTACCCATGGTCATCGCCCTCGTTCTCCTTGCGGATGGACTTCCCGAGGGATCTTCCCCACGTTCAGCCAGGTCCGGTGACCGAGCCGCCGCGCCCCTGCCTGATCGATGGCAACCAGCGAGAGTATTTCTTCCAGTTTGGCCTGGTTGAGCTCGGCATCTTCAACCTCGTGCATCAGCTTATTCTCTGGCTTCAGCGCGCAGCCGAAGGCACGCTGATCCATCACGGACGAGGATGGGAGCCGACCTTACGTCGTGACCTTAACGACGTGATCGCGCTCAATGCCGAAGCTTGCCGCGCGGTCGTTGATCGCAACGGTGGATATCGGGTTTTCAAGTCCACCTTCTTCCGTAGCGGCGGGGACGGTTCGCTCGTCGACAAGCAAGGCACCACGTGGCTGGACGTCAGCCAGACTCAAGCTGCACTCAAGCGGGATGACAAGAAGCTATTCGGGCGAAATACGCGGGATGGATACTGGTTCGGCGACACGGTGAGTTGCCTCGTCTGGCCCGATAAGAAGCCGAGTGGAGACGAGTTCGTCGCTGCGGCCTACATGCCTGAGACCGTCGACACCCTGGCCCGTCTGAAAGAGCGCGCCAACGAACTTGGATGCGGTCGAGGGTTGGACGTCTTTCTCGAAAATCTCAACCGCTGTTGGCAGGGCTATGTGCTCGAGGCGCCTGTTCCAATCGGAATCATCCTCTGCGCGCGGAGGCCCGAGCATCTGGTGGGATCGGTATCCAATATCGAGTTGCTGCCTTATCTGGTGGACATCAAGGCCATGAAGGGACGCGCCGCACTCTTCGCGGCAGGTGATGCGGAGCCCGTTGTGCCGGCCATGCAGATCGATGCGACGAATCCCACGCTGTTGCGCGACGTCTCCGGCGCTCCCGAACTTGCTCCCGTGTCGATGCTGGGCTGCGGCAGCGTCGGTTCAAAGATGGCGATGCATCTCGCGCGGTCGGGCGTAACTATTAGCGCGGTCAGCGACAATGGAATGCTTCGACCGCACAACATGGCGCGACACGCGCTGGCCCGTGCATCGTTCGCCGGTTCAAAGGCAAAAGAGCTCGCCAGTGAGCTCGGGCTGCTCGGACAATCGCCCGCGGTGCACGACGGCGATATGGTCGCCGACCTTCCCAAGAACGAGCAGCGCAAAATGTTTCTGCCGAAGGACGCGCGCTATGCTGTCAATACCACGGCATCACTCGCCGTCCGTGAAGCTCTCTCAACGATCGGATCGAAGCAGGCCAAAGCCCGGTTTGCTGAAGCGGCACTCTTCGGGCGCGGCGATGGCGGTTTCCTGCTGTTTGAGGGTGCTGCCCGCAATCCAACGCTTTGCGACCTGACCGACGAGCTCAACGCCACGGTGACGGACGACCGGGTCCGCAAGCTGTTGTTTGACCCTGAATTCGGCCTGACGGAAATTCAAATCGGTCAAGGATGCGGATCGCTCACCATGCCGATGACCGACATGCGTCTGTCCGCGATGACGGCGGCACTCACTGAAGAGCTTGTCGGCCTGATGCAGGCCGATGAGGATCCGGGATGCATCGTTGTCGGAACAAGAGCTGAAGGATCGTCCAACACTACCTGGACGCACGAACGCGTCGCTCCCTTCGAGGTCGTGACCATTGAGGGTCCGCAGGGATGGACCGTTCGGGCCTCCTCACGTGTCATGACCAAGATCGCAGAAGAGGTGGCGCGCTATCCTACCGTGGAGACCGGGGGAGTCCTGATCGGCACATGCAGCGCACGCCTGAGAACGATCATCGTGGTCGACTTGATCGAGGCCCCGCCGGACAGCGAGCGCTCAGCGACCCGCTTCGTGCTGGGGACCGCCGGCTTGAAAGCTGCCATCAAAGTGCGGCATCGAGCCAGCGGCGGGACGCTTTTCGACGTCGGTACATGGCACTCGCATCTGGCGGATCAAGGCCCTTCCGCGCTCGACCGCGCCACGGCTCGGCAGCTCGCGGCGGAACGACCACCTCCCTCTGTGTTGCTGATCCAGGCTCCCACACGCCTCTACGCTCTTATGCATGATGGAGCGATAAAATGAGCGGAGACGGCTGCGTAGCCTAAACCGGTACGCTTTCCTGCCGTTGATCTGATTGTTATCGGTCTGATCAGGCGGCTGATTGTGGCGGTATCCGTCTCAAGTCATGTGCAGGTCAAGCAAGCAGACGCGTTCAACGTGGATGAAATGGACTCTCGCCAGCGGTGAGCACACGCGTACCTAGAGATTCTTGCGGGATTCGATGTCCGTCGGCGAATAGAGATTCGACCGCGCCCCGCAGATCTTCCGGAAGCCAGGCGAGATCGGCTAGCGTAGCCCTTTCATTCGGGCGAAGGGCCGTTCGCGCACCTCGGTTTAGAAGCCACGCATAGAGAGACGCAGCAGGCTCAAGCGGCAACCCACCGCGCTGAGCACGGCGCTCCGCTGCTCGGCTCGCAATGCGCAGCCCCGCGGGGTCGAGATCGCCAAAGTAGAAAAGCCCTTCGGCCCGGAAACGATTAATCAACTCATCGATAAACATCTCATCGTAGGCCAGACTCTTGCCGTGACCGCCGCCGGCATAGGCGACGGCGGCGTAGCGTCCCGCACCGCGGTTCCAGGCGGAGAACGAGGCCCATGTGTCGTTGTTCTCAACAATGAGGATCGGCTGGCCGCGCGCAGTTGCGGGTCCCGCTTCGAACGGCAAAGGAATGGGGCATAGACGACAACCAAGTGAAGTGAGACTGACTTGCCCGAAGAGATTGTTTGTGCCGCCGCGTAGGTGATCGAGCCGCTTCTCGTCGCCGAAAATTTCTAGTGAGCGTTCTTTGATCGGCACGATGAGGCTCAAATCGGGATCACTTTTGAGCCACTCGTTGATGCGCTTCGCCGATTCCAACCGCAACCGGTTGCGCTCCCCTGCTGCAAAACTAAGCAATGGATGCCAAGCATAGCCGGCGATAACGACGGGTGGGCGTGGTTGTCGTTGCCCGGCGAGCATAACAAATCCCGGCAGGGCCGCGCCGCCGGCGCGGTCCCAGCTTCGTCTTTGCTTGGGAAGAAGTATCTCTCCCGTATCCGCGGCATTGAGGAGCACCTCAGCCAAGCGGGTGCGCCGATCCGGCTGCTCGGCAAGCTCGGGGCATGCCGAGGCGAATTCCCGGCGGAGCATGTCTAACGGGATACGCCTTCGCCCCGTTTTCTTGAGAGCGCGTACAAAGCGACGCGCGGCCTCAGGCGGCACGCTCGTCCCCCTTCAGGAGATAGTCGCCGGAGCGCACCCGGATGTATTTCGGCTGGCCATCCAACAGCACGCGCTCGCCCTGCACCAAACGCGTAATTGCGGGGAACATGTTGAGAACGTGCTTGTCCTCGCTACACGTCGTCACGAACAGCTGAATGTCCAGTAGGTCCGCCATCGTTTTCTGCAACACAATGTGCTCCATCATGTTGGACATGCCGTACGTATTGTCGAGCATCAAGAAGCCGCCCGACGCTGCGTTCTTTCCGTCTGTACGCTCGTCCATCGCCAGCTTCTGGATCACCGTATAGAGCATCATCGCAACGGTTACGCCCTCACCGCCTGACAGACCCATACGGTCCACGCGCATATACGGCTGGATTGCATCTCGCTTGGGCTTGAGAATTTCGATCTCAAGCGCACGACCGGCGTGTACACGGTTCAGCAATTCGGCAGCCAGGACGGCACCATCTGAGGGAACACGTCCGGTCTGTACCTGCTCGTCCAACCAGATCGAGAGTTGGTTGCGTACCATTTCGACTGGCACGTCACGCAGGCGCCGCTTGATCTTCAAAATGCGCTCGCCGCCGTAGAAGGCAATGTGGTCCGGAATCTTCGAACAGCGAGCAGCGCGCAGCAGGAGATCATCGGCGTGTATGACATGGAGCCGAAGCTGTTCCAGACACGCATTTTGGTCCCGCATCTGATTTTCGATCTCGCTGCGGACAATTCCGATGCGCTCGGTGATACGTGCTTGAAGCGTCTCGCGCTCCGCTCCCGCCGAGCGGTGCGAGTAACGGCGCAGGTGATCGGCGACTTGAGGTTCAAGACGGCGGAAGCTTTCGCTTTCAATCAGTTGGCGAATTTGCTCGAAACATGCTTCGGCCTCGTCGTCTAGCCGGCTGATTGTGGCACGCGTTTCTCCGATCCGGCTGATAACCTGATCGAGCGCAGGCTCGAGCTCATCATGATTCAGGCTTAGGTCTGGCAATTCGTCCCGGCTCGCTTCGGGGAGGTGCCCTTCAGCCCGCTTGGCAAGCGCTTGGACGCCGGTCAGCTTGCCTTTGATGTCAGCATGGCGCGTGCGCAAACCCGAATGCTCGCGTTCCATGTTGCGAATTTCAATTTCAAGCGCCTCTCCCTGTTGCTCACGCAGCGCAGCTTCATTGGCGCACAGTTCGGCTGGCGCTTGCGCGAATTCCGGAACCGGAATGGGTTTTAGACCGCTTTTCTTTTCAGCCCGCTCGATCTTCCCACTGACGGGACCAAGCGCCGATTGAGCCGACGTTAGCGTCGCGTCTGCCTGGACGACGGCCGCGCGGCATTCCAAGTCATTCTGATCCGCTTCCTTGATTGCACGCGCAAGATCGGCGACAGCGCTAAACGGCCCAAAATCGGCCGGCCCCAATCCGTCGCTGGCCTGCGCGTATTCCTGTTCAAATTTAAAAATGCTCTCTTTCACTGCCGAGAGCTGGAGCGAAACTGTCGCCTGTTGCGCGTCCCGCTTGCTGGCGAGGGCATGTTCAGCCGTTTTGTATTGGCTGCGCAGATCGTCAAACGTGCCCGTTCGATCGGCGGCCGCACCGTCCGTCTCCGGATAGTGCGCCTTGTCGGATCGGCGTGCGTTTGCATCGGCGCGAAGCGCCACCGCACGGCCCCCGGAATCGGTCGCCGCCGCGCGCGCTTTCACGGCAGCGCCGCGAGATTTCAGCGCGGCATCCTGCTGTTGCTGCTGTTCAGCAGTTGCCACCGGAATGCGCGCGGACATTTCGGAGATATCAACATACCGACGTAAGAACTGATCGACAGCCTGTGTCGCCATTTTCAGCCGGCTGATTCCATCGGTAAGCTCATGCAGACGGTCGCGGAATTGCGCGCGCTCTTGCGCAATCGCCTTTTGCCGGGCAATGGCATCCTTGACCTGCTGATCCGCGCGCTCCTTATCGGACTTAAACTGCTCGCAACGGCGCAATATGTCGTCAGGGCGGTCATCGCGATAGTTCTTGTGAAGCTCGCGGAGTTGATCGACGAGCGTGCCAATCGCCTCGATCTGTGCCACACAGGACGCAAGCTCCGCTTCCTTGGCTGACAAAGCATCCGCAAGCCGGGACTTTTCTTCCGCAGCCGCCTGTTTGTTAACGCGCGCCGCGCTGAAGGGGCCAAAGACGATTCCCGTATCCGTGGCAGACGTGGCCGTGGTCTGCAGCGTCGCTTCAGAGACGACCACCGGGCCCTTGAGTTTCAGACGGCCATCACTTGCGAGCGTCGACAGGCGCTTGCGGTCAAGGCGCGCAACGAACACGCCGCCAAAGCGTGCCGGATCATCGCGCAACAGCGCCAATGCTTCGTCGGCATCCGGCTTGAACTGCGCCAGATAGTGTTCTGCCGGCTGCGCATCGACAATACCGGCCTCCTTAAGGGCTTGGGCGACCACAGCGACATCGGCCGGCACGGACGATACGCCTTCAGCGTCGAGAAAACTAAGCTCGCCTGCGATCGCCTCGCGCTCGGTCGCAAGCTTGCGGTGCACTTCTTCGGATAACGTCCGCGCGGCGCGCGCGCGCTCCGGCAAATCCGGTCGATATGGGTCTTTGGATTCGCCAGCCAGTATTGCGGCAAGTACCTCGCTGGCAAGAATGGCCTGCTCCAAAGTCCGGCCAGCCTCGCCGAGCTTTGCGAGACGCGCAGCCTCCTCTGCGCAGCGGCGCGAATCCGCAAGTGCCGCAGTGCGGAGGCCTTCAAGATCGCGCGCTTCCTTTTCTCGCTGCTCGTCTTGCAATTCGGTATCGGCGACGGCATCGCCTTGAACCTTCAATTCGCTATCGATGCGCGCCAACGCCGCAGCAGGACTTTCTGCCGCGCGAAGGGCACCCTGACGCTCGAGCTCCTTGCGCTCGCGGTCATGCTCCGCCACCCGTGCGGCGAGACGTTCGACTTCGGCCTTCAACTCCTGTGCGCGAATGCTCGCCGCACGATCCTCCTCGGCGTGCGCTTCAGCCAGCTGATTTGCCTCTTGGGCCCGCTGTTCGTAGATATGGGCATCACGCTCGGCCTCGGCAGCCAGCTGATCCAATAAGGCATGAAGATTCGCTCCGGCGCGCGCAAGGAGTGCACGGTCAGGAGCAAGATCCCGATCGATGCGATCCAACTCCGCCTCGAAGGCTTCTCGCTGTCCTTGCGCCGACGATAGTTTGCGACCGATATCAGTGGCGCGCGCCGCTTGGAGTCTGCGACTTGCGGCTGCTGAGCTGTCTTTTGCCCGTTCTACTGCCGCCTTGGCATCGCTAAATCGCCGGTCGGCAGCAGCCTTCTCCAGAAAGAGAACCTCTCCTTGGAGCTTGCGCTCGCGGGCGCGAGCGTCTTCGACACCCTGCCCCTTGATAGCCAATTCTCCGCCGACGATCTCCCATTCCACTTCCAGCTTGGTCTGATCGATCTTGAAGCGGGAAAACAGACGGCCGAGCCGCTTGAAGTCGTCGGCACGCTCGGCTTCGGCGGCTTCCAGAGCTCCGGCGGCGGAAATGAACGGCGTGAAGCCATCTGCAAGCTGCGTAAGAACCTTAAGCTGGTCCTTTCGCTGCGGCAGGCCGCGGATTTTCGTAAGTCCCGTCTCCAACGCCTGCACGACACTGTCGGCGGCATCCGGCGGAATCATAAAAGCGAATATCTTTTCGAGAAATTGTTGCTCGGACTTGAAATCGAGAAATGCCGCACCGATGCCGCCCTCTGTGCCGCAGAACCGGCGTTGCACTTCGATGACTTTCAGCTCCACCCCGAGTTCGGAGGTCAAATGCTTGCGCCATGCAGTGAGCGAGTCGGTGGAAAAGAATGTCGGCTTGCTGCGCATATCGCGCGCCCAACGCGTGAAGTCATCGAGCGAGCGCAATGGCGTGTCACCCGACAGCCCGCGAAAGGGCAACGTATCCAATGAGGCGTCAGCGTCGGCCTGGAATGCAAAGAACCGCCGGTGTCCCGGTTCTCCATCATCTCCCTTGGAAGCAGGCGTGAGCCAAAATACCTGGCCGATGACATGACGCACCGGTTTATTGTTCACGCCGGGTTTGATCAGCTCAAGCGCGACCACGCCAAGGCGTCCCGGCATGAAATAATGCTCGATCCTGTGCTGGCGGTTGATTTCCGTGCGCAGAAACTTGCGACGATCCGGCTCGAAGATGCTGAACAGGAGCGCGAGGATCGTGGTTTTTCCAACGCCGTTGGGCGCGTGAATAACGTGATGCAGTGCCGAACCGGTCGCGTCTGTCGGCTTGATCAGAAGCTCCTCAAACACGCCATCGACATAACCGCAGGCGTCCAGATATGCGCGACTGATCTTAAGCATGAGCATTCTCCCTCGCCTCACTGGCGCCGCGGGCCAGATCGAGAAGCGGCACGGAGGCATGCTCTGCGAGCATCATCCGAAAACGCGGCGTGGCAACGTAAAGATGGTTTCCGTCTTGACGCTCATCGACCGCCACGAAACCCGCTTCAAAAAGATGATTGAGGACCAGCCCGACAAGGCCATGCAGGTGGCTACGTGCCGTCCGTCGCGCATCCTCGACGATCTCGGGTAATGCCCGGATATATTGCCAGCCCTTTCGCCAGCGTGCAGCTGCCGCATCGCCCGTACGATCCTGCGATTCCAACGCCTGACATAGCTTGGTCAGACGATCTCTGATCTCGGACAATGTCGCGCTAGGCGACATGATCTCATCGCTGTCGAGCGCATCTTGTACCGGATAAAAGGTCGCGCACGCAGCCACCAACACGAGCGCCACAACCGCAGCGTCGTCATTTGAAAAGTTCCGGCGGAAGCGCGAGATCGTATAGGCGAAGACGGACTCCATTTCCGTACCCAGCACAATGCCCGTGCGCGCGTTCACACCAACCACCCGCAGCTTCAGACCTTCGGCGACGGAAGCGACAATGGCCTTGAAGCCTCCGTCATCCATCCAACGACGGACCAGATCGCGGTATTCTGGATGTGCTTCGGGCAGCGCACGCGGATGCAAGCCCCATTCGACAAGTCTCGAGGCGTCTTTCACGTCATTGGGAAGCATGAACTCCTCCGCCCGTGGCGCGCGAGAATCTCACATCGGTGCCCTCAACGAACCCCGCATCGAAACGCGTGCTCAAAATCGACGCGCCGCCGGCAACGTCTGTCGTGCGCGGATCGATCGCCTGTTCCAGGATAAGAAAAAGACAGCGTTGAAAGGCTGCGTCATCAGGTCGATCCGAGGCCGCCCGCGATAAAAGCTCACCGAGGGTGATGGCTCCCGTCGCGAGGATGGTCGCGCGTGCAAATTGTTCAGCCCGCGTGATGGTTGCCTCGTCGAAAGGCAATTCCAGCCCCACGGTAGGATCATCGAATTCAATGATCGGATCGAAGACGCCCGCCTCTTCAACATCCGGCTCGAATGCGGCAACCGCGGCTGCGATGTCGAGGACAAGCGGCGGCAGCGTTCCGGAAATCGCGCCAAAAACTCCGGATGCATTCTCAATCAAGAAGTTCGCCGGAGCCCGCAACAAAGGATCGAGAATCTCATTTTCGAGATCGGGCAATCGCGCCAAGGGCCGCAGCTTGAGGGTGTCAGCCTGGAGGTGCAAATATTCATCTGCCGTCTTCTGCACCACGACGATGAGCTTGCGGTGACGCGTTTGCACATCGAGCAGCAGCGTGCGGATGCGCGAGAGATGGCGGCGGTCCGTCTCATCCGTTACATCAGCCGCCGTATCGCTCAATTGGGCCAGCATGGCGCCCTCGCGCATGATGGACGCATCCAGCAGACTGCGCGCCTCCTCCATCTTCGGGCCAAGCTCCTCATGCCACATGACCTTGAGGATGGCGCGGCGCGCTTCCGCCATAAGCAGCCGGATCGCTTCGGCAAGACGAATACTGTTGGTTCTCGTCCGTTCTGCCGCAGACGCCGCATGATCGTAGAGTCCCCGCTTGAGAAACTCTCCAACGATGATCTCGCTGACCTGCGTCGCTGTGAGTGGATCGTGCGCCAGCAAGCTGAGATGGATTTCAATCGCTTCCTGGGTCAGCCGGTAACCCACCGTCCCGTCCGGGAGCGGCTCCGCTCGCAGCAATGCGAATTCGAAAAAGACCCCCTCAGGCTGATCTGGATCGAACAGACGGACCTTGAAGCGCGCGCGGCGGTCGCGAGCGTTGGTCAAGCCGTCGAACACATGCTCTGCCAGCGCGGTCGCATCCGGGTCAGAGAGATTTCGCGACTGAAGCCGTGCCAAATCCGCAAGATATTCAATCAGCTCTGCGCGGCCCGCCGTTCCGCCGGCGCCCATTCGGTCGATCAGCAATTCGATGGCGGCAAGAGCCAGATAGCGCATGTCCACGCGCTCCGCCGTCTTGGCGGAGACGTGCAGCATTCCTTTGTTGTCTTCGGCCCGCTGCAGGGGCGCAATCAAGGACAGAGCTCGCAGATGGCTGGTCAGGCGCGGCGCAGCATCGGCGGAAATGAAACGCTGGTCGGACATGGACGCATTCGATTTGTCTGTGGATCGCCCCTGCAGGCATTACGGAGTGCAACTTTTGATGCGCTTTTCCCCTGGTGAGCACACACCAAGATTGAGGCGGGGTCTACCCGCACCAAATCAGGAGCTCTGGCTTGTCCCGGAACCCAAAGTATGGAACAATTAGAGAACAAATGCAAACCCAACGGCCGCCAGCCGTGGCGGCCGTTCCCCTCCGGACGACGCAATGCGCCCCTCCTCTGGACGGGTCTCAGCCCCTCAGGCGATCGGCAAAACGCTTGAGATCAACCCGATCCTCATCCATCAAAAAAAAGCCGCGAGCCGGATAATCATTGGTCCCGCCGGCGAGAACGCGCCGTCCGTCGATCTGCGAGACCATATAAGCAAAGGCCGGATTGAAGCGTCTAAGCGGCCATCCCGTCGCTGCATGCAATTCTTCGACGCCTACCGTGTTGCTCCTGGCAAGCGCCAAGTCCACGAGCGTAACCACATCCGACGCCGGGTCAGTCTTTATCGCATGCGGATCGAAAGTGATGAACAGCTCGGCGGCGACGCGTATCCGTGGAATGCGTTTGGAGATTACGGCGCTCGTCCGCAGATAACCGTCCTTCGCAAGCTCGGCCACGGCGAACGCCAACTCGTCCATGCTGGAATCCGGAAAGGCCTTCGTCAGTTCCTCTTCGGCGATGAAATCACCGAGGCCTTTTTCTGATCGTTCCGCAACCCATAGTGCAATGCGTACGGCCAGCTTGCCTAATTTTCCGACCCTCAATGTCGCCGGCTCCTTCGCTGGAGGCGCGATAATCGGCTTTACAGGCGGCACATCGCGGCTTGGAGGCAGCGCGCCGCTCGCAAGCCACGCATCGATGTGGTCGACGGTCATTTTGCAGATGTCCGCGAACTGAAGAATGTCCTCGCCAACCAAGGGCACCGTTTCGCCAAGGCGCGCATCAGCCGCGTGCTCGGTGAACATCGCATCGGCAATCCCGAGATTATGCCCAATGACATGACGCTTCTGGATATTCAGCGTGAGCACAGCAAGCGCATCAACACTCAGGCTTCCGAATGGATCGAAGCCGAATTCGGCGAAACGCTTCCGGCCCCGCTCGATGTTCTGGAAAGCATTTCCGACTGGCTTCACCTCGGGCGCGTCTGCGGGCCGCGTCGTGAGCTTGTAGAGATAGACGGTTTTGAGAGTTGCCTCGAATGCGGTCAGGACATCCTCATGCGCATTGCCGAGCAGCCGGTAAGCCAGTTCCCCCTGCTCTGCACCCAGCTTGCCGGCCATCTCCACTTGCTCCCGCACGAGCATCGCCTCGCGGGCGAAATGCAGATGGATGTTCGGCGCTCCGCAATCCGGGCAGAACAGCGAGATCGCAAAGACCCCGTAATCGCGGCCGCATTCGTCACATACCAACTCGCGCAGCAAATCGCGGCGCGCGAAACGGGGTCGAGGTTTCGGATGCGGCTGCGGACCCGGCTTGATCTTGACGAACTTATTCCCGGCGAATTTGCGCCCAAGATCGGCGAACATGCCATGAAAGGCCTCAGCGACGTCGGCCGCAGCGGCGTGCGCGACCACTTCCTGCGCTGCCGCTACGTCGTCCGGATGTGTGAAGGCATCGTCTTCATCCAATGTGCCGCTATACGGACAGATTGTGCCGGGCGTTCCCGGCATATGGGACATACGCGCGCTCATGGTTTCCGGGAGAGCGAAGCCTTCCACCCGGTCGCCAAGCAGAAAAAGTCGCGGATGCGCATTTTCGTTCGGTGAGTACCGATAGACACGGCCGTCCGGCGTTTTCGGCAGGGGAATTCCAAGCTGCATGTCGCTGCCGACCCCGCCGATCCTGTAACTCTCCAAATTCTTGAAGCGCATGGGTCAACATCCGCCTGGTCATTGAATCACGTCGCATAGCCGATTGTACCATGGTCAGGCAGCAACGGCCGATATTCTTAGCCCGCGCGTCATATTGCCTGCGCCATCTCCAAGTAACGGCAGAAGGCATTCGCAAGCTGCATCTGCTGCGGCGTACGGCATTCCGCTTCGAACAGCGACGGCGAGCCGACAAGGATGCAAACGCAGCGCGCCCGCGACGTGGCGACGTTCAAGCGGTTGGCGCTGTAAAGAAACTCCATACCGCGCGGCGCGTCCGCGTGGCTTGATGTGGTCATTGAATAGATGACGATCGGTGCTTCCTGCCCCTGAAACTTGTCGACGGTGCCGATCCGCGCACCCGGCAAGCGATCTTGCAATTCGAACACTTGCGCGTTGTACGGCGCAATAATCAGGATGTTGTCGAGTGCAACAGGAGCCTCTTCTCCGTCCGGTCCTATCCATGTCGCCTTCGATGCAAGGATCTCTTCGACCAAGGCCTTGATAACGTCCGCTTCCTCAGGGCTAGCGCTTTGATTGCCTTCATGTTCGACCGCTAGGTAGCGCAAGCCAGAGCCATTCACGCCGCTTTGTGATTTGATCGCCTGTTGCTGCAGGCCGGGTTTCGACCGCAGCCTGTCTTCGTAGAACAGCTCAGAAGTGAACGAACATATCTCCGGATGCAGCCGCCATGTTTCTTCCAGGAACAGCCCGCGGTCGGCAGTGACGGTGGCATGTTCGCCCAGGATGTGCTTGAGCGCCGATACGTCCGTTCCTTCCGGGTGACTGCCTTGCAATGGCTGTTCGAGTTGGCGCGGGTCGCCGAGCAGAACGACCGTCTTTGCCGCGTGCGACACCGCCAGGACGTTCGCGAGCGACATCTGCGCCGCCTCATCAACGAACAATACATCAAGGGCTTCGAAAGCTTCCGGGCGAGCCCATAGCCACGACGTTCCACCGGCCACCGGACAATCGGGCCCGAGCGAAGAGAAGATTTTGGCGTTGTCGGTCGTAAACCGGATGCCGGGAACGTCGTCCGCCTTTTCCGATAGCTTCTGGATGCTCTGAATTGGCTTGCCGCTCTGCTTGCACGCGCGCTGAATCTCATCCAGCAGATTGCGGATGACTTTATGGCTGTTCGCGGTGATACCGACCTTCTTTCCCGTTGCAACAAGGGCGCAAATCATGCGAGCGCCGATGTGCGTCTTACCCGCGCCCGGAGGTCCTTGAATGGGAAACACACAAGGCTCGAATGCCGGCGAGATGCGAACCGCTGCACTGCGCGTCGTCTCATCCACGTTTCTGATCGGCTGCCCACCGATCTTCGGCGCATCGAATAGAAGGAGATCGCGCGCCGCCTGATAGCGTCCCGGCCCCTTCATTCCATTTGCGATGACATATTCGGCGATACGCACGAGGGCTTCTGCCTGCTCCTCTGTTCCAATCACCTTATGCGAGAAAATTGCCTCCGGGTGCAGTGAAGCCGAATCCTGCCGCTTCTTGATGTCCACCGTACGGTCGTCAAGAGAGATCGCGTTAACTTTGCCAAACGGCTTCCCTCCGACCGCACGCAGATCTTCATCGCCGCGCAGCTCCGTTTCCTGCGCCGGGAAGCTGTAGCGGTGAATAGGCGCTTTTGCTGTTCCTCCAACATTGCCGGCGAACGTCAGGCCGGAGATCGCAGCACGCTCGTCGAGCAACTCCTCTGCGGACAGAGCCGACAAGCGGAAATACTCCCACCAGGTCGCCTTTATCTCGCGGCCGTGGAAATCCAGAACATTGCCCAGAAGCCAGCGTGCATGTTCATCCGGTGTCCGGTCCGTCACATCGACCGGAGCCACTTGCGTCAGGCTTTGGACGAGCGGAGCAATACGCTGCTGCCATGCGGTGAGCTTTTCGCTTGCGTCTCCGCTCTTGGGCTCGGGACGGTCTATTGTCGCGCCTCCCGTGAGGAGCTCGGCGCGCAATCCTTCGAGCCAATCACGCAATGCCCATGCCGATAAACAATCATCCTTGTTGTAAGCGTCGACGACCTTGCGATCGGCATCTTCTATGCCCTGCACATCGCCGAGCTCAAGGCAGGCCTGGACCTTGGCAAGTATCTTTCCGGCGTCGGACAAATCTTGCGCGCGCTTGTATTCGTAAAGCGGCTCCAGCTTCTTGATGGAATAGCTCTCGACGCTGGCGCGAATGCTGTGGCGGATCACGGCGAACAGATCGACAAGCACGCCGCCGCGCAGCAAGCGATCGATTTCCTCTTCCCGCGCTGCGTATCGGCCCATAAGGCGCTTCAAGGCGGCCGGTTCGTACGGCGCGAAGTGATAGATGTGCAGGCCCGGATATGTTTTGAGGCTCTCAAAGACGAAATCGACGAAGCGTTCAAAAGCAGCTTTTTCATCGGCCCGGGTGAACGACCATTCCGCGCGATGCTGCGCTTGTCCGCTTTCGTCCTGATAGGCATAGCCGAACAAGAATTCGAGCCCGCCGCCCCGCACGAAGGGATCGCCTTCGAGGTCGAAGAAGATGTCTCCCGGCGACGGTTCGGGCAGACAACAAAGCCCGAACCCGGGCTGAATCGGCAAGGCCTCATGGATGACCTTGCCTTCCGTCCGTCCCTTGACCTGCAGTCGCGCCTGCTCGCGAATTTTCTCGTAGCTCTGAGCGGCGCCACGATCCGGCTTCCACGGCCAGGGCAGAACAACTTCCGCCAGCGTCGCGGTCGTGCCGACATCATGGCGTCTCAATTCGCCAATCTGGCTTTTCGAGATTCCGGCGACGAGCGAGAGGTGATCGTCCTTTCGTCGCTTCTCATCGCAATGTCGCCGCCATCGGCAGATGTCGCAGTGCGGGTTCGGTTCGGGATAGAGATCGTCGGCCGTGCCATTGTCGACCGACTGTTCAAGACTGCGGCGCACGCGCCGGTAATAAGCCGAATAATCTGTCGTCCGATAGATTTCCGGCTCGAAGCCTGTCTCCGGGGTAACGACGTAGCTGAATTCGGGCAGTTTCTTCTGCATCGATGCGAGCAGCTCCGAATACAATGAAAGCTGCAAGACTGTGCCGCCCTTCGTCTCCTTGGCAAGCTTGGTGTCAACGACTTCATAAGACCAGGCGCCAAAGACGCTTGGCTTCTCGACGCGGCGAAGCACGTCAGCCCGCCCGCTCCATACGCCATCCTGAAGGGCGGCCTGGACAACGATGGATGCACCGCCCTTCATGGCGGCGACGGTCTTATTGACGGCATCCTTTTCGACGCCGATTCCGCCGATCAGGCGTATCTCATCTCCCTTCCCTTTGAGATGATCGATGTAAGCCTTTTCATGCTGCGCACCGCGTTCTGCCAGGACTTCCAGGACAGGATCCCAAACGGACGGCTTCGCGATCTCGCCGCGCGCGGTAGAGAGATCGAGCGCTGTCAGGTAGCGGCAGTTGAGATGCCCCACCAGGTCGCTCGCCGTAAGATGGACCGTTTCCCCGTCCTTGCGCATGAACGCCACGCTAGTGCAACCGGGGCGTGCTCCGCAACACGGCATTGAACTTTTCGGCTAATTCATGTTCCTGCGTCGCAATACGCGACGTATTCACTGCGGCCACCGCCATGCCCGTACAATCTTTGGACGCGCTCGGTCAGCCTATTTGCTCGTGGAAAAGACGACGTCCTGCGCGTCGATCCGGCGGAAGTCCGACACCGATCACGCTTGACGACTACCATCGCACACGGGCGGAGTTGCAATGGCACGCTCGCTGGCCGAGGCTGGGCCACCGGATCGAGCAATTTTTGTTCGGATCTCAAGCCGAATCTTACGTGCCTTACTTATTCTGACGCAGGACGAGTCAACGAAGGTGTCTGGCACGCAGTGTCACCTGACCATTGCCTTCAATCGAGGTCAAACGTCAGGGAATTCAAACCAGCGCCCACCTGTCCCGCAGCATCTCGGCAAGCTGCGCTGATTCAGCAAGCGTAAGACTGGAGAGTTCGTCCGCAAGTGCCGCGAGATTCTTGGTTGTCCGCACGGCCGGATATTCATCCTCAATCATCTGGCTTTCAATGACCTGGCCGGGCTGGAAGTATCCAAGTTCCTCACGCAGCTTTTGCGCTCTTAAGATGGACTCCTCCGCCCAATCCGCTGTGTCCCAGAAAATGAAATCCTCAGACGAGCCGCGTATCCCACGTGCATCGAGTGCAATCCCGACGATGAAGCGCCTTTCCGGTCTTACCGCTTTTGCAGCGATGCATCGCGACCTCAGGTGAAGCATGCGATCGGCGCGGTACGCCGCGTAATCCTTCCCTTGATCGCCGCGACCGATGAACAGGACGTAGTTGATGTCTGCCTGGTCGGAGGGAAGCAATGTGCTTACCGCGTTATTGCGGGCAATCTCGGCGCGCTCCAGAATGAGTTTTGACAGGATGCGTCTTGAGAAACGTGTCTCACCGGCCATTGCTCTAACCAGTCGCTCGTGATCGGACATCTGTATTTCGTTCCCGAACTCAAGCGTCTGCGCCAAATAATGGCCGGTGACGTATTCGATCAAACCGTCCCAGAACTGCCCTATCTTGTTCCGCTCTCGCCCAGCCTGGAATTCGGGAGACGCCTGCGCTTTCGCCCACAAATCCGGTTCGAGCCGATATTCCTTGTCATGTTGCGGAAACTTGCGGCCGTTCCACAGGTAGTAGGCCAAGATGTCCAGTTCAGATTCCGCGTATACAAATTTCTCGTTTTCAAAGAGCGCCATCTTGCTGTTCAGGTAATGGATTAGGTCGGACGTCGTTGAGAGCTCCGTCAGCACGACCTTGATACTGTCTTCGTCGAATACATGAACCCAGCCGCGGGCTTGGCTTATTGTGCCGACCGTGAACGGTTCGGCATCGTCGACAATTCTTGGATTGATCCTGAGCGCACGCACTCCGGTTTCCGCCTTGGCTCGATCCAACGCGCCCAGTGCCACGCAAATGCGGTGAACACGCATCTCCGTAAGTGGCGGCAAACGGATCGGAAGAGGCTCCGCGCATCTGGTGTCGAGGAAGACCTGATCAGGATAGGTGCGAAGCCAGCGTTCCGCCTGGTCGACCTGATGAGCCGAGCGGGCGACGGACCGCCGAAACCAACGAGACCAATCAAGCATCGAGTCGCCGGTCAAGGGAAAGGCACAGGATTTGTCCGAGAACACAAGCACGTCGTTGCCAAAGACGACCAAGAGGTCCGTGAGCTCCTTGCTCGGCTTCTTGAAAAGATTGGGATAGGTCCAGAGTTTCAGGAATGAACGATCACAAAGCTCGGCCAGAAGCCGCTCGGATGGTGTCAGCCCCTCGGAACGTTTGAAGAGCATCGTCCGCTACTCCATTGTGGCCAAGTGTCCTTCAACGCGACCTAAGAGATCATCGCGCGTGCGAGCGTTCGCGGTAAGATCTGAAATGGCTGACGTTGCTTAGTGTGCTGGGGCGCAAAAGCGAAAGCAGCAGAGGGCAACTTTGCGAGAACGAATAGTAAAAAATCGTAGAACATGCGTGCACAGAAATTGCACACGACCCACGTCTAACTATTTGATTTCAATAAACTCTCTGTCCAATCCATCATCGGCGCGACGGAAAAACGCCGCGAGGCCATGGTTGCGGTCGTGCTCATCGCGGTCAGATGGCGCAGATCGGGCGTCGGCGCAAGTCAGGCCGGACCATCCGCCATGGCCGCAAATGCCGGTGTCGTCCGCTCGCGGATGCCGCCCGGTCCGCGCAGCAGAAAGCGCGCGGCAATATCGCGAGCGCTGGCAAAGGCATATCCGCGCTCCGCCCCCAGCACAGACAGCGCGGTGGCGAGCGCGTCGGCGCGCATGCAGGAGCGGTCCAGCACCGTGACGGACGCAAGGTTATCGGGGATCGGCCAGCCGGTGCGCGGGTCGATGGTGTGCGAGAATTTGCGCCCGTTCACAGCGATAAAGCGCTGCGCGTCACCCGAGGTTGCCACCGACAGACCGTGCAAGGCGACGATCGTTTCGCCGGACGCGCCTTGCACCCCGTCAAGCGCGACCCACCAGGGCGACTGATCCGGCTTGGTGCCGCTGCCACGCAATTCGCCGCCGATCTCGACCAGATGATCCGCGATGCCGCGTTGTGTCAGCATTCCGGACACAAGGTCCACCGCAAAGCCTTTTGCAATCGAGGACAGATCGAGATGCACGCCACCGGGCTGGCGCACCGCACGTCGCTCGTCGTCGACGAACAGACGCGACCAGCCTGCGGACGCTCGCGCGCGTTCGATCTCGGTCTGGGCAGGAATATCCATCCGCCGCCCCGCGGCACCGAAGCCCCAAAGCTCGATCAGCGCTCCCAGTGCGGGATCATAGGCGCCACCGGTTTCGCGGGCGAGATCAAGCGCAGCGCGGAGGACGCCGAAGAATGCTTGCGGCAATATCTGCAGGCTGCCGGGTTGCGCACGGTTGAACCGGCTGAGGTCGGACTCCGGGTCCCACTGACTCATCTGGGCAACGACCAGCCCAAGCCGCGCTTCGATGACATGAAGGAGGTCGCGTTCGGTGACACCCGAATGAGCGGCAAATTTCACCGACCATGTCGTCCCCATGGTATTGCCGGCGAGCGATACGACAGGCACCCGCCGCGGCGAAAACGGCGCAATGTCGGGCACATGAGGCGGAACCAGGACGCGCCGCATGCGCAGCGCTGCGCTATTGCGGCAACACTTCGAGCGTCGCGATATAGCCGGCACGGCGCTGCTTCACCTCTTTGACCGGCGATTTCTCGTCGCGCACCACCGCTTCCATCCAGTACATGCCGGGCCCCGGCCACGTCACACTGAACTTGCCGTCGGCGTCCGTGGTCAGGTTCATCTCGCCGAGCTTGTCGCGATAGCGGTTGCCGCCCGGGATCACCGTCACCTTCAGATTGGCGGCGGGCTTGCCGTCCAGCAGCATGCGGAAACTCGCGTCGCTTCCCGCAACCAGATCGTTCGGATGCGTGATCGGCGAAAGCTCGAGGCCCTTCCCGCTCGTCTTCAAGGTATCGGTGGACGGCTTGCCCGCCGTGACGAACACTTCCATTCGACTTTGCAGATACGAAGCGCGCAGTTCCTCCGCTTCCGGCGGAACCTCCTTCGCAAAATCTTCCGCATTGCCGCGCCAGCGCTTGACCTTGCCCCCCTCCTTGAAGCTGGCAAACACGCCGTCATTCACCACCGCCAGCTTGTAGGTGCCCTTCTGCTTGAGCGGCACGTCGAAGGTCGAGCGATAGCGCCCGATATTGCCGTTCTGCGGCTCGACTTTCGCGCCGTCGGGCGCCGAAATCAGCAGCACCCCCGGGCGGCCGCCGCGCGCGCCCAGCTTTTCCGGCGGCGCGCCGATATTGGCAATCCGAAGCGGAAAGTGCTCGAAATAAAACAGGTCGTTCGACACAGCGGCATCCACGGTCACCCAGACCTCGCCTCCCGAGAGTATCGTCGCGGACGGCAGCATCCATGAGCGATGCGCCTGCGCCGATAGCGGCAGAGCGAGACACAACGCGGCAGCAAGCCAAGTGCGCGGGAAATGCGTGCGCGAGAATTTCATGATGTGGTCCTGCTGTTTCAAGGTCTGATGTCGATCGCGACGTGCCCGAGTTCGTGCCCGCCCTTGATCCTTTGACTCTCCGGAGCCGTCGCCGGCCAGCGGAACGGCAGTCGCAAGATTTCGCGGCCTCCGACTTCGCGCGCGGCCTCGATCACGAGGTGATAGTCGCCCGGTGTCAGACCCCTCATGGGAGGCTGATCGACCGCCACGTTGATCGTGTGCTCGCCAGGCGCACGCGTCGCGCTCGACAGCCCGTCGACCGGCATGGTCAGTTCACGGCCGGACTTGCGCCACCATTGCCGCATGTCCTTCAGCCATTTCGAGCCTTCATTGTCCTTCAGCTTGAGGTCGTACCAGACCGCAAGATTGCCGACGAAGGACTGATCCGGTTTCTCCAGCCAGATCGCGACATAGGGCCGGTGATATTCGGCGACATTGAGCCGCGGGATTTCAACGCTGACCCTGACCTCGGCGGCCAGTCCCGGCGCCATCATTGCGCCGGTCATCGATATCGAGACGAACGTGCGCATGCCGGTCCTCAATGGATGAAATAGATCGCGATCAGGAGCGGGATGACGACACCGAGCCCAACCATCGGCCAGGTCGACGGCCGGGCGTGCGACAGCAGGTGCAGCAAAACGAGGCCAGTCAGGCAAAACACGATGCAGGCGACCGCGAATGCATCGAGAAACAGCGACCAGGCGGCGCCGGTATTGCGCCCCTTGTGAAGGTCATTGAGATAGGAGATCCAGCCGCGATCGGTCAGCTCGTAGTGCGCCTCGCCGCTGTTGCGATCGAGGTTCAGCCAGGCGTCACCTCCTGGCCGCGGCAGCGCGATGTAGATGTCTCCGGGAGCAAGTTCAGCCTCGCGACCGCTCGTCTCGACCTGCAGGGCGGTGGAAGCCCAGTCCACGATCCCCTCCGGAACGGGCATTCGGCCCTGTGCCGGCAGTGACTTCAGCGACTCGACCATTGCCGCGGGCAAGGTGGCGGTGCGCTCGCTCACGGCCAGCCTCGCCTCGATCCTGCCGGCATGGTTCAGTGTGATGCCGGTGATCGCGAATAGAAGCATTCCAACCAGGCAGATTGCCGCGCTGATCCAATGCCATTGACGCATCTGGCGCAGCCAGAAGGCGCGGCTGCCGAGCGTCAATTTGCGCCTCATGGGGAACGACTTGCCTGCGATCACGACCATGCTGGACATTGGTCACGTAAGTAACCAAGATCAAAACCGCTAGCAAACACAATGATTTATCGGAATTCCAAACTGCTCTGATGCGGTCCCTGCGAAGCGCTCGAAACGGCTGGCTGCGCGGCAGATCCGGCTCGCGGCCCGCCAATGGGCAGACGCACAAATACCGTGGTGCCGCGCCCCGGCGTGGAGCGGATGCGCATGCGGCCGCGATGCAACTCCACCAGCGACTTCGCAATGGCAAGACCAAGTCCCGAGCCATGATGGGTCTTGGTGAGCTGGCTTTCCACCTGCTCGAACGGACGCCCGAGCCGTTGCAACGCATCCTGTGCGATCCCGATCCCGGAATCGCTGATCGCAATGGCGATGCACCCCCCGGCGCGACGTCCGCGGACGGCCACGTGCCCGCCATTGCCGGTGAATTTCACGGCGTTCGACAGCAGGTTGAGTGCGATCTGCTTCAGAGCCCGCCGGTCAGCGCGCAACGCGATGTCGGGCGCGATCCGAGACGACAGCGTCAGCCCTTTCTCTTCGGCGCGGGTGGCAACCACACGCAGTGAATCCGCAAGGATGTCATCCAGCACGACATCTTCGGCCTCCAGCTTCATGCGGCCAGCCTCGATCTTCGACATGTCGAGCACATCGTTGATCACATCCAGCAGATATTGCCCGCTGTGATGAATATCGCGGCAATACTCGTGATACTTGTCGACACCGAGCTTGCCGAACATGCCCTTCTCCATGATTTCGGAGAAGCCGATGATGGCGTTCAGCGGCGTGCGCAGTTCGTGGCTCATATTGGCCAGGAATTTCGACTTGGCCTGGTTCGCATCCTCGGCGCGGGTCTTTTCAGCGGCATATTTCTCCGCCAGATCCTGGAGTTGCTGTTTGGATTGTCGCAAATCCTCGACGGTCGCAAGCAGACGCGTCTCGCTGTTCTTCAGCTTGCGCTCATGATGCTTCAGACTAGTGATGTTGGTGCCGACCGAGACGTAACCGCCATCCTTGGTGCGCCGCTCGCTGAACAGCCAGTGGCCGTCCTCCAGTTGCGCCTCAAAGGAGCGCGCGCCCGGCAAATCCGGACCGACATTGGAGAAGTTTCCGAGATGCAGATGCTCGCGTCCGGCTGCGAGCACCGCTTCATAGGTCGTGCCCGGCGCGACCAGAGCGTCCGGCAGCTTGTGCAGGTCCTGGAAATTCGAGTTGCACAGTACCAGGCGATTGTCGGAATCCCACAGCACGAAGGCCTCCGGGATGGTTTCGATCGCGTCGCGCAGCCGCATATCGGCCGCGGTGGTACGTTCGACCAGCGTCCTCTGTTCGGTTACGTCCACCGCAATTCCAATGAGATGCAAGCCGGGTTCGGCCGGCTGGCGGACCACCTCGCAGCGCACTCGCAGCCAGACCCAGCGGCCGTTGGCATGCAGCATCCGAAAATCGTGATCGATGGCGCTCAGCCGCTCGTCGGCAACCTGGGTCGCGAGCGCGTAAAGGTCGATATCGTCGGGATGGACGTATTTGTTGATTTCGCCGAAGGTCATCAGGTCGTCGCGTGCATCCAGGCCAAGAATGGCGAACATGGAATGCGACCAGAAGATGCGTCCACGCGCCAGGTCCCAGTCCCAGAGGCCGCAACGCCCGCGGTTGAGCGCAGTATCGATACGGCTGCGGACGGTGTCATAGATGAGGTCGGCTTCGCGCGCGCGGGTGGCCTGCCAGTGAAACGCAAAGCCGAGAATGAGGAGTACGAATCCCGTCGTTGCCGACAGCGTAACCGTGAGTGCCGTGTCCGAGCGCCAGGAGGCGAGCGCATCGCTGCGGCGCTGGTAGACCACAAGCTGCCCGAGCGGCTCCTGCAGCGTGCGGACCGTCGCGAATGCGCGTTTGCCGTCCGCGAGCGTCAGATCGAGAACACCGGCGCCGGCGCCGAGAATGGTTAGCGGAGAATCACCGAGGATATCGGACAGCTGTCGCCCGGTGACACCGGCGATGTCCGGCGCGGCCGCAACGATCATCCCCTCGGGGCTGGTGATGAGAATTCGGCGACCGGAGGCCGTGGTCCGCGGCGTGCGCGCCATCTCAAGCTCGGTCTGCGCCCTGCGCCATGCGGTGGAGCGATCCCCCGGGCGCGGACGCTCCATTCTTTGCGCCAGCACTTCGGCAATCGTCTCGATGTCCTTGGTTGCCTCTGCCAGCGCACTGCGGCGGTGATCCAGCACCTGGACAAATGCGCCGATGGCGATCGTGACCAGAAATGCGATGATGAGGGCGGGAACGGCGCGCCGCAGCGCTGGCTCCGCAGTGAGCAGGCGCCTGTAAGCCGGCTTCGCGATCGACTGCGCCAATCCCTTGATGGAATCGGAACGCGCAGACGCATGCGCAGCCTCGGCGCGCGCCATGAATTGCCCCCGTGTCGGATTGCTGCCCTAACACAACCCTTGACCGGGAGGATGTGCCGCATCGCGTCCCGAATCGAGAATCATAAGAATCGATGCGGCTTGATTTGTCGAGAGTCCGCGGAGTCAAGAACGTAAAAAAATTGCTAACAGCGAAGCTTCTCGCCTCAGGTCGCGGCTGCCATGGCGCACGGTGAAACGTGGACCGCACGAATCTTCATGATGCTTCCTCCGGCTTGACGCGGAGGACACGAGCGGCCTGTTCCCGCATCGCCGCGGCACAATCGAGCGGGTGCGCCGATCGCCCCCATTATCGTCAGCAAGGACACGCCGGCAGATACGGCCGTGCCGCGGGCCGGCTCAGGTTCCGTCCGCCAGCGCACGACTGACGATGTCCTTGACATCGGCCGACAGCGCGGACGCGATCGCGATCCGTCGCAGCGCAGCTTCCGCCCTCGCGCGACGTCCCGCTTCGAGCGCGCGCCACGAGCGGAAGGCGGTTGCGAGCCGCGCAGCAACCTGCGGGTTCTTGCTATCGAGCATGAGCACGGCGTCGGCGACGAAATCATAGCCCGCGCCATCAGCCCGGTTGAACTGCGTCGCGTTGCCGTGGGCGAAAGAACCGACCAGCGCGCGAACGCGGTTCGGATTGTTCATGGAAAAGGCCGGATGTGCCATCAGCGTCCGCACCCGATCGAGGGTGCCGCTTTCCGGGATCATTGCCTGCAAGCCGAGCCACTTGTCGATGACCAATGGATTGCTTTCATAGCGTTCGTAGAAATCCTGCAATGCCTCGACGCGCTCCGGTCGGTCATGCAGCGAAAGCGTCGCGAGTGCCGCCATCCGGTCCGTCATGTTGTCGGCCTGGCGATATTGCGCCATCGCACGCGCTATTGCCGGGGGCTGTCCGGTTGCTGCCAGCAGGTCGAGCGCGGTGTTGCGAAGGGCGCGGCGGCCGGCGCTCGCCGCGTCGGGGCTGTAGGGGACGTCGCTCGCAAGCGAGCCATAGGTCGCTGCAAGTGGCGCTGCCAGCGCGCTGCCGATCGCGGAGCGCAATTGCGCGCGCGCGGAGAAATTTGCGCTCGGGTCGATATCCCGGGCGAGTTCGCGCGCGATGTCGGCTTCGATCGGCATGGTCAGCGACAGCGCAACGAAGGCCGGTTCGAGCTGCGGGTCGATCAGGATCGCATTCAGTGCCGCCAGCAGTCCGTCATCCGAGGCAAGCGACTCGCCTGCGCGCAAATGCGCTACATTCTTCAGAAGCAGACGGGTGGCGAGCGTCTGTACCGCCTGCCAGCGATTGAATGCGTCACTGTCGTGTGCCGCAAGCCGCCGCAGGTCCTCGGCCGAGAGATTGGCGGTCAGCTTCACCGGCGCGGAGAATTCGCGGTTGATCGACAGGACCGGACGTTCGGCCACGTCCTCGTAGACAATGGTTTGCGACGGCTGGCTGAGCGTTATGACATCGGCCGCCGGGCTGCCTCCCGATCGCAAGGCAATATCCGCGCCGCCCGTCCCGACGAGTCCCACTCTCAGCGGGATCACCATTGGTTGCTTTTCCGACTGACCCGGGGTCGGCGCCAGCGATTGCGACAATTGCAGTGTGAAGGTCTTCGACGCTTCGTCATGGCGGCCATCCGCGATCACCTCGGGCGTTCCGGCCTGGGAATACCAGAGCATGAACTGACCGAGGTCACGTCCCGAGGCGTCGGAAAAGCAGCGTATGAATTGTTCGATGGTCGCCGCCTCGCCGTCGTGGCGGTCGAAATACAGATCCATTCCCTTGCGGAATGCTTCCATACCAAGCAGCACGCGCAGCATGCGCACCACTTCCGCGCCCTTTTCGTAGACCGTCGTCGTGTAAAAATTGTTGATCTCGTGATAAAGCTCCGGGCGCACCGGATGTGCCAGCGGCCCGGCATCTTCGACGAATTGATGGGCGCGCAGGTTTCGCACGTCGCCGATCCGCTCCACCGCACGCGAACGCATGTCGGCGGAGAATTCCTGGTCGCGATAGACGGTGAGCCCTTCTTTCAGGCAGAGCTGAAACCAGTCGCGGCAGGTGATGCGATTGCCGGTCCAGTTGTGGAAATATTCGTGAGCGATGATGGCTTCGATCGCGGCGTAGTCGGCGTCGACCGCGGTGTCCGGCGAGGCCAGCACATAGCGGTCGTTGAACACGTTCAGTCCCTTGTTTTCCATCGCTCCCATGTTGAAGTCGGAGACCGCCACGATCATGAATACATCGAGATCGTATTCGCGCCCGAACGCCTCCTCGTCCCAGCGCATGGAGCGTTTCAGCGCATCCATTGCGTAGCCGCAGCGCTCCTCCTTCCCAGGCTCGACATAGATTTTCAGGGCTACCTTGCGCCCGGACATGGTGACGAATTCATCCGACACGCAACCGAGATTGCCGGCCACCATGGCGAAAAGGTAGGAAGGCTTCGGGAACGGATCGCGCCACACCGCATAATGCCGTCCCGCCGGCAGGTCGCCGCTCTCGACCAGGTTGCCGTTTGCGAGCAGTACCGGCGCCTGCGCCTTGTCGGCCTCGATCCGCGTGGTATACACCGCCATCACATCGGGACGGTCCGGAAAATAGGTGATGCGGCGGAAGCCTTCCGCCTCGCATTGGGTGCAATAGGTCCCGCTGGAACGGTACAATCCCATCAATTGTGTATTGGCCGAGGGGTCGACGGCGGTTTCGATCGTGAGCGTGAACGGGCGCTGCGGCGGCTGGGCGATGGTGAGCCGGTCGGGCGTTGCGACGAACGCGGCATCCGGCAGAGCCCGGCCATCGACCAGAACCGAGCCAAGGGTCAGACCGTCGCCATCGAGCACGATCGGCGCGGGCGTCGTGTCCGGGTTGGGCCGCAGGCGAAGTTCCGACCGGACACGGCTTGCGGTCGGATGCAGCGAGATATCGAGGCGCACCTCGTCGACCAGCCAGTCGGGCCGGCGATAATCCTGAAGACGGACGGGTTGGGCCTGCTCGGTTCGCATGGACGGGGCGTTTCCTGCAACAAATGGAGATCGGATGGCGTGAACGCGCCAAGCTCGTGACCTCCATATCGGGATTTTGTGTGGCCTGATAGAATGATTGCATGCAACCGACGCGTCCGGCATGACGCGGCAGTGCCTGACAGCAATGCATTGGCCTCGCCATACCGCAGCAATCCCACCCGCCCGGTCAGTCCGAAGGCCCCAGCAGCGCGTTGAACCGGCCGCGCACGCGTGACTGGGTCTCCTTCACATGAGCGTCGAGCGTCGCGAAATCCGGCACATCGGCGGCCCGCGCAAGCAGCCGCAGCAGGCCGGGGTCGGTTTTCTTCGGATCGAACGGACCTGACAGGCACAGCCGCAGAATCTGGCTGAGATTCTGATAAAGCTGCACGGCCGGCCGCAGCACTTCGGAATCCTCCGCCGACAGAAGCCCAAGGCGGGCTGCGCGCTCCAGCACCCGGGGGGTCGAGGGATCGAGGATCTCCGGATGTGCGGCGGCGTGCACAAGCTGAAGATATTGCGCGATGAATTCGATATCGGTCAGACCGCCCGCGGCATATTTCAGGTCCCAGCGGTCGGCTTCGCCCTTCTCGGCCGCTATCGCCATCCGCATCTCATAGGCATCGCCCGCGATCGTGCGCGCGTCGCGGTTTCGTGCGAGCACGGATCGGATCAGAGCCGCGACCTGCTCGTCGAATTGCGGCGGGGCCGACACCACGCGCGCGCGCGTCAATGCCATGTGCTCCCAGGTCCAGGCCTCGCTCATCTGATAATCGCGGAAGGAATCGAATTTGGTGGCGACCGGACCGGAGCGGCCGGACGGGCGCAGCCGCATATCCACATTGTAGAGCGCGCCGTAATTGGTGTGCGAGGTCAATGCCGAAATCAGCCGCTTGGTCAGTCGCGCGAAATATTGCGCGCCGTAGAGCGGCCGCTCCCCGTCGGATTCGGGATGCGCCTCGTCGAAATCGTAGACCAGAATGAGATCGAGATCGGAGCTTGCGGTCATCTCGCGGCCACCCAGCTTGCCGAGCGCGAGCAACGCGGTGCGCTGCCCGCGAATACGACCATGGCTCAGCGCGAACAGATCCTCGATCTGACGATGCAGCGCGCGGATGATGACGTCGGCGAGCCTTGCAAAGGCTTCCCCCGCCTGCTCCGCGGAGACGGTGCCGGAGAGTATCCGTACGCCGATCAGAAACATGTGTTCGTGACCGAACAACCGCAACCGGTCGAGCATGTCCTCATGGGAGACCGATTGGTCGAGCGAGCGCGCGAGCTCGCTCGTGAGCGTCTCTGCATCGGGCAACGCTCCGAAGAAGGCCGGATCAATCAGTGCGTCCATGACCTGCGGCTGATGCGACAGAATGTCGGCAAGCCGCGGCGCGGTGCCGAGCATGAGCGCGACGAGCGCGAGCAGATCGTGGTTTTGCAGCAGCAGCGAAATAAGCCGCGCACCGCCGGCTGCCTGCAGGCCGGCCAGGAACCTGTCGAAGGCGACGACCGCCTGCTCGCGATTTTCGGTGCGCGCCAGATGCTCGATCAGGTGTGGTACCAGCAGCCTGAGCTGCGAGCGCGCGAATTCGCTGCGCAGCGCAAGATACCTGCCGCTCAGCCAGCCGCGTACCGTCCCCGAAATCTCCAGCGGGTTGCGAAACCCCATCGCCGCGAGGCGGTCGAGCGTATCTCGATTGTCTTCGTCGGAAGGAAATTGCAGCGCCGCCTCGGGCGCGGGCACCATCGGCTCGAACAGCCTCGAATAATGCTGCTGCACGTTGCGAAGATGCATGAGCAGGACTTCCGCGAAGGACGCGGTGTCGTCGTAGCCGAGAAAGCGCGCGAATTTCAGCAGTTCGATCTCGTCCGAGGGCAGGCTGTGGGTCTGCTCGTCCGCGATCATCTGAAGGCGATGCTCGACGCGCCGCAGGAACAGATAAGCCGCCTCCAGTTCGCGCCGCGCAAGCCCGCCGACCCATTGTCCGTCCGCCAGCGCCGCCAGCGTCGTCAGGGTCCGCCGGTCCCGCAATTCCGGATGACGGCCACCCGCAATCAGTTGCTGAGTCTGCACGAAAAACTCGATCTCACGGATACCGCCGCGACCGAGCTTGATGTTGTGACCGGCGACCGCGATCTCGCCGTGACCGCGATAGGCATGGATCTGCCGCTTCATCGCATGGATGTCCGCGAGCGCGGCAAAGTCCATGTACTTGCGCCAAATGAAGGGCGACAATTCCTTCAGAAGCTTTTCGCCGGCCTCGATATCGCCGGCGCAGGGGCGCGCCTTGATCATCGCCGAGCGTTCCCAGTTCTGGCCGCGATGCTCGTAATAATCGAGTCCCGCCGCAACCGAGATCGCCACCTGGGTCGAAGCCGGGTCCGGCCGCAACCGCAGGTCCACTCGGAACACATAGCCATCCGGACTGCGCTCCTGCAGCAGCTTCACGAGCCCGCGCGTCACCCGGATGTAAAGCGCGGAGGGTTCGGTGTCCTTCGGAACCGCGGGGGCTTCGGGATCGTAAAAGACGATCAGGTCGATATCGCTCGAGTAGTTCAGTTCGAACGCGCCCATCTTGCCCATTGCGAGCACGATATAGCCGGAACCCAGTTCCGGCCTCGACGGATCGGGCGGCGCCAGCCGGCCACGCCGCACCGCATCGTTGAGCAGAAACCGAACGGCTCCCTGCACCATGCTGTCGGCAAGTTCCGTCAATGCGCGTGTGACCTGCAGCATCGGCCATACTCCGCCGATATCGGCGAGGGCGATCAGGAGCGCCGCCTCCGCCTTGGTGAGGCGGAGAAGCCGCATGGCAGCAGCCTCGTCGGTCACGCCGGACACTGCACCGACAACGCCGTCGATCAGCCTCTGCAGATGGCGTTCCGGATTTTCACGCAGGATCCGGATCAGGCGATCCGGATCCGCGCGCACGAGGTCGGAGAGATAGGGGGAAAAATCGAGAAGCGAGGCCGTCAGTTCGCGTGCCTTCGGTGCCGCGTCGAATATCTCTCGCAGTGCCGACCCGTCGGACGGGGCAAGCTCGGAGAGCCAGTCATCGAGCCTGGCGAAACTCTGCATCGGCGCAGGCAAGTGCGGCGCCTGGGAAATGCGTGCGGCAAGGATGCCGGATGATCCGACGGCCTCGGGGATGGTTTGCTGCGTAGCGCCCGGATTCATCGCGACCGGCATAGACCATCCGGGCCAAAAAGGGGAGGCTATCGCACCTCCGCCGGCTGGCTATGCACCGGGGCCGTCTGTTGCTGCGGCCCGCCACGCGGCAGCATCAGTTCGGCCCGAAGGCCGGGCGAATTTTCCTCGAGGCGCAATTCGCCGCCATGCAGGCGGGCCACGGCCGAAGCGAGGCTCAGGCCAAGCCCGGAGCCGGGGATCGAACGGCTGCGTTCCAGCCGAACGAAGCGCTCGACGACCCGGCTGCGCTCGCCTTCCGGAATGCCGGGTCCACGGTCGCCGACGCTCAGCACAACGTGATCACCCTCGGCGCGCGCGCTCACGGTCACATTCGTCGACGTTCCGTTGGTCTTCGCCGCCGGACCGGCATATTTGATCGCGTTGTCCACGAGATTGGCCAGAGCCTGGCTGATCAGTTCGCGGTTGCCGCGCAGCGGCACCGCGGCGGGCGCGTCGACTTCGAGCGCAAGCCCCTGCTCCTCCGCCAGAGGCTCGTACAATTCGCCGACACTGCGGGCGGCTTCGGCCGCATCGAAATCGACCATGTTCTCGCGCGCCTGTCCGGCTTCGGCGCGGGCGATCATCAGCAGCGCGTTGAACGTCTTGATCAGCGAATCCGATTCCTCGATGGTGCCCTCGAGCGCGGCGCGATAATCCTTGTCGCTGTGCGACGTGCGCAGCGCCTCCTCGGCACGGTTGCGCAGCCTGGTCAGCGGCGTCTTCAGGTCATGCGCAATATTGTCGGAGACCTCCTTGAGGCCACGCATCAATGCCTCGATTCGATCGAGCATCTCGTTCAGATTTCGTGCCAGCCGGTCCAGTTCGTCGCCGCTGCTGCCGACGGGCAGCCGCCCGGACAGATCGCCACCCATGATCGTGCGGGTGGTTTCCGTCATCGCATCGACCCGCCGCAGCACGCGGCGCGCCACAAAGAAGCCGCCGACCAGCCCCAGCACGATCACCACCGCGGCAGACCACTTCCCGGCATTGAGCACCACATCGTACAGACGCTCGCGCTCTTCCAGATCGCGCCCGACCAGAAGCCTGAAGCCGCCCGGAAGGTGATAGACGCGCAACAATGCGCGATGCAGGTCGGAGTTTTCGCCCTCCTCGATCCGCCGATAGAAAGTCTCCGACCAGCCCTGTCGGTCAAGGACGCCGGTCGGCAGCGAGCCGACATTGCCGGCGAGCCCGTCTCCGCCCGGGGCGGTCACAAGATAGAGGCTGGAGCCGGGCCGCCGCGAACGCGCTTCCGCGATCAGCGTCAGCCGTCGGATCCCGCCGGCATTGAACTGCTCGACCAAACCGGTGATCTCGGCGTTCACGACATCCGTCACCTGCTCGGTGAACAAACGCTTGGTGTTGAGCGCGAAATATCCGAGCAGGAACACCGCGAACAGCGCAAAGACGACGAGATAGACGATCGTCAGCTTGAACGCGGTAGTACGAAACAACTTGCCGAGCGCCGCCATCATCGCCGCATGTCGGCCTTATTGCGCGTAGGCAACACCCGGGCCCCCTTCCGGTGACCTTCAGTTTCGCGATCCGTCGCGGACCATGTACCCCGCACCACGGATCGTGTGAAGCAGCGGCTGCGAAAAGCCCTTGTCGATCTTGGAGCGCAAGCGCGAGATGTGAACGTCAATGACGTTGGTCTGCGGATCGAAATGATAATCCCAGACATTCTCGAGCAGCATGGTGCGTGTCACCACCTGGCCCGCATGCTTCATCAGATATTCGAGCAGCCGGAATTCTCGCGGCTGCAGGACGACCTCTTCCTTGCCGCGCATCACACGATGCGACAGGCGATCCAGTTCGAGGTCGCCGACACGATAGACCGTTTCCTCGTTGCGGCCGCCGCGGCGGCGCGCCAGCACTTCGACGCGGGCCAGCAGTTCCGAGAAGGAATAGGGCTTGGGGAGATAATCGTCGCCGCCGGCGCGCAGACCCTTCACGCGGTCGTCGACCTGGCCAAGAGCGGAGAGGATCAGGACCGGTGTCTCGACCTTCTTCGCGCGCAACTCGCCGATAACAGACAGGCCGTCGCGCTTCGGCAGCATGCGATCCACGATCAGCACGTCGTAGTCGCCATCGAGCGCCATCGCCAGGCCCTCCTCGCCGTCGATGGCGTGGTCCGCGACATGGCCGGTCTCGCGAAAGGCGCGGACGAGATAGTCCGCGGCATCGCGATCGTCCTCGATGATCAGCAATCGCATGGTGTGAAGCTGCCCGGTGGCGTCCGAAACGGAATCGCCTGTTACGGGGGAATTTGCAAGCACGGTGGGGTCTGGGTGCAGAGACATGAGGGGGTGGCGACTTTTACGCTACTCCGCCACCCCCTCGTTGACCCCGAACCGGCGGGGGCGACGGTTGCCGGTTTCGGGGCTCGACCTGTCGCGCCCGCAATCCGGACGCGTTTTCCAGTTCAGGCGGGGCAGGTCTGCACCTGTCCCAATTTGCGGGGGCGGGCCTGAGCCCGCCCCCAGGGTTTCGTGGCACCGGCGGGGGCGACGGTAGCCGGCAACACGTCCCTTTTCCGGTGCACGCGGTCGCTGCCGACCGCGTGCAGTCTCGTTATGCGCGGCCGGCGGGGAGCGCGACGAAGCGGGTGCCCTCACCCGACTTGACGCGCATCAGCACGGTGCGCTTGTTGTCCTTGCGCGCATCTTCGAGCGCCTTGCGAACATCGGCCGGGTCGGACACGACCTTGCCGGCAACTTCGAGGATGACGTCACCGGTCTTGAAACCGCGCTCGGCGGCCGGGCCATCGGGGGCGACGCGCGTTACCACCACGCCGTCCTTGCCCGAACCGGCAACCGAAGCGGCCGGCGCGAGTTGCAGGCCGAGCACGGCTTCTGCAGCCGGCGCATTGCGCTCCTCGTCACCGCCGCGACGCAACTCCGCCTGCGACGGCAATTCGCCGAGCGTCACGCTCAGGGTCTTCTCGCGGCCGTTATCGAGAACGGTCAGACGGGCCTGGTTGCCGGGCGCCATGGATCCGATACGGCGGGCGAGTTCGCGCGAACTGGCGATCCGCTCCCCGTTCACCGCAACGATGACGTCACCGGACTTGATGCCGGCTTTTGCAGCGGGGCCATTCGACGTGGGCTCCGCAACCAGAGCTCCATCGGTGTTCTTCAGACCCATGCTGTCGGCGATGTCCTTGGTGACCGGCTGAATCTGCACGCCGATCCAGCCACGGGTGACCGAACCCTTGTCGCGCAGTTGCTTCACCACCGAGTCAACGGTCGATGCCGGGATCGCAAAGGCGATGCCCACCGAACCACCCGACGGCGAGTAGATCGCCGTGTTGACGCCGACGACGTTGCCGTCGATGTCGAAGGTCGGGCCGCCGGAATTGCCCTTGTTCACCGGGGCGTCGATCTGCAGGAAGTCGTCATACGGGCCGGCGCCGATGTCACGGCCGCGTGCGGACACGATGCCCGCGGTCACGGTCGAAGACAGGCCGAACGGATTGCCGACCGCCAGCACCCAGTCGCCGATGCGCGGAGCGCGTTCGGCCAGCTTGGCATACGGGAAGTCGTTGCCGTCCACCTTGATCAGCGCGAGATCGGTGCGCGGATCGGTTCCGATGACCTTGGCCGAATAGATCTTGCCGTCGTCGGTCTGAACCTCGACCTCATCGGCACGATCGACCACGTGGTTGTTGGTGACCGCATAGCCGTCCGGAGAAATGAAGAAGCCCGATCCCTGGCCGGAACTGCGGCGCGGACCGCGTGGCATATCGGGCATGCCACGGTTCGGCATGTTGGGGAGCATGTCCTCGCCACCGAAGCGGCGGAAGAAGCGTTCGAAGCCCTGCGGGAACTGGCCCTGGAACGATGAAACCTCCGGACCCGTCTTCACCTTGACGCGCACGGCAAACACGGCGGGTTTCACTTTCTCGACGATATCGGCAAAGCCGACCGGCCGTTGCACGGTCTGTGCCTGCTGCGTGACATTCTGCGCAACGGCAACATTGCGCGCCGCATCGGGCGCAACGAACAGGGCCGCGGCCCCGAGGCTTAGAATTGTGGTGCCGAGCAACAAAGCCCGGCGTCCATTCAGGAAGCCGCCCGGGCTGGGAGGCAGGGTTGGTGTCATCTGGTTCAACTCCATCTTCGCAATTTCATGACGCGCCGGGCAGGCTTCGCTTGGGACGATTCCCGGCGTCGTTCGAGAGACAAGATGGGGTGGGACGCCTTACGACCACCTGTCGGCGGGATTAAACTTTGGTAATGGTGCCAGAGGAGATAAACCAATAAAAATCAATGACTTACATTCAAAATTGGGGGCATTCGGGAAATCCTTCGGGCAATACAATTGCGTGAGGCGGTACCGAGGCTTTCCGAAATCTCGCTCTTTGACCCGGCCCGCGACATCTTTGAGCGGTCGGCGCCGGCACCCTGTGTCGACGGAAGGTGCAGGCGGCCTGTCAGAAATGCGGAGGCCGACCTGTGTGCGGATTTCGAGGGCGTGACCGTCCCGGGTCCAGACGGGACGACAAACTACGCTTTGGTCCGCGGGTCGCTGTCGAGCAGCCGCGCAATTTTCCGCTCTTCCTCGGCGGTCAGAGGCGACGCAGGCACAGCTGAATCCTGGGCGGCGCCGCCTCGCCGCATCGCCAGAACCAGCACGATACCGCCCACGACGAGCAGACCGGCCGGCAATATCCAGAGCAGAAATGTTTTCGCGTTCAGCGGCGGATTGAGCAGGACGAAGTCGCCGTAGCGGGTGGTGAGGAAATCCAGCACCTGCTTGTCGCTGTCGCCTTCCTTCAGGCGCTCCCGCACCAAGAGCCGCAGATCACGGGCAAGCGGCGCGTCGGAATCGTCAATCGATTGATTCTGGCACACCATGCAACGCAACTCGCGCGACAGATTGCGCGCGCGTTCTTCAAGCCTCGCATCGGGCAGAATCTCGTCGGGTTGCACAGCGCGCAGCGGCGGGCCTTGCAGGAGCACGAGCAACGCGATGGCAAGACCGAAAGTCCGCATCGCCCTACTCCGCCGGCTGCAGCTTCGGCTTCGCGGCGCGCGGCGCGCCGACTCGCAGCCTGCGGTCCGACAGCGAGAACGCGCCCCCGATCACCATCACCAGAGTGCCGAGCCAGATCAGCAGCACCAGCGGCTTGTGGTAGAGCCGCACGGCAATCGAGCCGTCGCTGTTTGCATCTCCAAGCGACAGATAGATCTGGCTGAACCCACGCGTCATCAGCGCAGCCTCCGTCGTCGACGAACTGCGCGCGGCGAAGGTGCGCTTGGACGGCTCCATCACGCCCAGGAATTCGCCGTTCGACTTGACGGTGAATTTCGCGACGAGTTCGCGATAATTCGGCCCCGGTCGCGAGATCAGATTGTCGAAAGTGAGATCATAGCCGCGGACTTCGACCGACTGGCCGGGCTTCATCGTGAGGATGCGCTCCGCACCGTAATAGGCCTCCGAGGCGATACCCAGAAGGCAGACGCCGAGCCCGAAATGCGCGATCGTGGTCCCGATGGCCGAGCGAGGCAGCCCAGCCAGGCGGCGCAACGAGCTGCCAGCCGGAAGGCGGAATAGCTGGATGCGCTCCGCAAGATCAATCAGCGCGCCGGTCATCGCAAAGAACGCGACGCCGATCAGGAACGGGGCGAGAACCGGCCCGCCCTGCGTGATCGCGAAGACCGCGCCCATGGCCATCAGCGCCACCACGAAAGCCAGTGTCAGCCGCTGGGCCGCGGCGTACAGATCGCCGCGTTTCCAGGCCAGCAGCGGTCCGAATGGCATCGCGATCATCAGCGGCAGGAAGAGCGGACCGAAGGTGGCATTGAAGAAGGGCGCGCCGACCGAAATCTTGTCCCCGGTGAGCGCCTCCAGCGCGAGCGGATAGAGCGTGCCGACAAACACCGTGGCGCAGGCCGTGGTGAGCAGGAGATTGTTGAGAACCAGTGCGCCCTCCCGCGAGATCGGCGCGAACAGCCCGCCCTGTTTCAGCGCCGGCGCACGCCACGCATAGAGCGCCAGCGATCCGCCGATGAAGACGATCAGGATCATGAGAATGAAGACGCCACGCATCGGATCGCTGGCGAAGGTATGTACCGAGGTCAGCACCCCGGAGCGGACGAGGAAGGTCCCGAGAAGGGAGAGCGAGAAGGCGAGGATGGCAAGCAGGATGGTCCAGACCTTCAGCGCATTGCGCTTTTCCATCACCACCGCCGAATGCAGAAGCGCGGTACCGGCGATCCAGGGCATCAGCGAGGCGTTTTCCACCGGATCCCAGAACCACCAGCCGCCCCATCCGAGCTCGTAATAGGCCCAGTAGGAGCCCATCGATATCCCAAGGGTGAGGAAGCACCAGGCCGCAAGCGTCCAGGGGCGGACCCAGCGCGCCCAGGCGGCATCGATCCTGCCCTCGATCAGCGCCGCGACGGCAAACGAAAACGAGATCGAAAAGCCGACATAGCCGAGATAAAGCAGCGGGGGATGAACCGCGAGCCCGATATCCTGCAAGACCGGATTGAGGTCGCGGCCCTCGAATGGCGGTCGCGCAATCCGCGCGAATGGATTCGATGAGCCGAGGATGAAAAGGAAAAAGGCCGCAGCGATCCAGGATTGCACACCAAGCACATTGGCGCGAAGCGTCTGCGGCAGATTGCCCCCGAACACTGCGACCAGCGCACCGAACAAGGCCAGGATCAGCACCCACAGCAGCATCGAGCCTTCGTGATTGCCCCAGACGCCGCTGATCTTGTAGATCAGCGGCTTCGCCGAATGCGAGTTCTCATAGACGTTGAGAACCGAGAAGTCGGAGGTCACATAGAGCGTCGTCAGCGCCGCGAAGGAAATCGCAACGAACAGGAATTGGACCAGCGCGACCGGCTCGGCGATCCCCATCAGCAGGCGATCGTTCAGTTTCGCGCCGACGATGGGCAAGGTCGCCTGTATCAATGCGAGCGCGAACGCCAGCACCAGAGCATAATGGCCGATCTCGGCAATCATTTCGCTGCCTCGCCCGGCTTCTTGCCGTAATCATCCTTCCAGTGGCCCTGCTTCTTGAGCGCGTCGGCCACCTCCTTGGGCATGTAATTCTCGTCGTGCTTGGCGAGCACCGTATCGGCGCGGAACGAGGTCGCGTCGATCAGCGTGCCCTCGGTTACCACGCCCTGACCTTCACGAAACAGGTCGGGCAGGATCCCGCGATAGCTGACGCGCACGACATTCTTGCCGTCGGTAATGTCGAAAGTCGCGTCCACGTCCTTGCGGATGACGGTTCCTGGCTGTACGAGCCCGCCGAGCCGGATGCGGGTGCCGGATTGCACCTTCTTCTCGACCACGTCGGTCGGCGAATTGAAGAACACGATGGAATCGCGCAGCGCTGTGAGCACAAGCACGGCTGCGACCGCAAGCACCACCAGCCCCGATCCGATCAGCACCAGACGCCGCTGTTTGCGGGTCATGTCACATCATCCTTCAATGCCAAGCCCCTTCGCAAGATCGTCGAGGCGTTTGCGTTTCTCTGCATCGTCGCCGATGGTGTTGCGCGCGGTGAGAAAGGCCTCTTTCGCCTTTTCCTTCTCGCCCATCACCGCATAGGCGCGCACCAGGCGCAACCAGCCTTCGAAATCCGACGAATCGGACTTCAGCCGTTCGGCCAGGCGATCCACCATGCCGCGGATCATCTCCTGCCGTTGTTCCGGCGTCAGTTGCTGGGCCGCCGCCATATCCTCCTGGGTTGGTCCCGGCTGCGGCGCTTTCGGTTCGACCGGCTCAACCCCTTTCGGTTCCACGCGGGCGAGAGACCGCTGCAGCAGCGGCCGGAACGGCGCGTTGGGTGGAGCGGAGGCCAGCATCGCCCGCCACACGCGCGCGGCCTCCTCCGGTCGGCCATCCTGCTCGGCCGCGAGGCCGGAGAAATACTGCGCCTTCGTGTTGCCGGCATCCGACTTGAGCGCGCGCTCGAAGCTCGCCTTGGCGTCGGCGGTCACGACTCCATTCGCGGCCGCGACCTGCGCCTCGCCGAGATCGGCCTCCCGTTCCGCGGTCGCGCCCAGCAGGCGGATCGTGTTGGCGCGTGCCCGAACCGCCTCGTTGAAGCGACCCATCCGCATATAGACCGGCGCGACGACCTGCCAACCCTGGCCATCATCCGGATTCTTCTCCAGATGCGCCTCCACCTGCGCCACCATGCTTGCGATCGATCGGTTTTCAGCCGGCGCGTCCAGACGCGCTGCGAGCGGCGCGCCCGGAAGCTGCGGCGAGCCCCACCTTAAATAAAGCCCGGCCGACAGCGCCGGCAGCAGAAGGAGCGCAACCAAGGCCGTCATGCGCCTGCGCCAGACCGGAGAGGACGCGCTGGCCGGGGCCGCCTGCCCCGACAGATCGGCGGCGGCGAGGAGCCGCCGCGAAATCTCGACCTTTGCAGCCTCCGCCTCGGCTTTCCCAATCAGTCCGGACTTGCGGTCGCGCTCGATCTCGTCGAGCTGGTCGCGATAGACCGCGACGTCCTGGCCGCCCGCCGCGGCGTCCGACGGACGGCGCGACAACGGCAACAGCACGGCGAAAATCGCCGCCGCCGTCATCAGGGCGAGGATCAGATACAGGCTCATGCCGGTGGGTTTACATCACCCGCGCGCGGTGCACAAAATACCGATCCGGTGATCGAGAGTCCGTCGCCACGTTCGAAACCGGCCCGGAACCCGGCAATTGCCGGCTGTCCGGTGGCAGACCGCCGGGTGCGGCGCCGCAGCCTACGCCTTCGCGACACGCCGCTCCGCGCCGGCGGCAACGTCACGCGCCTTGAGCAGCAGCGCGGCATAGTCGTCACCGAAAGCCTTGCGACAGAAGCGCACGGCGGCATCGAGCTGCGATTGCCGGAAAGCGCGGTCGGATTCTCCCGCCACACGCAGGTTTTCGACCAGAGCTGCGGTCGCGGTGTCGAGATATTGCTCGATTTCGGACCAGGTCCGCGTGGTCAATTCGCTTAGCGCAAGTTCGCTCGCATGGGCGCGGCAGGTATTGACGAACTCGATCTGGGCTTCGGTGTCGGATACGTCGGTCTGATCGAGCGAGGAGTTGGGCGCGATTTCCTTGATCGGGCGCGGTCGCAAGAGCCTGCGGATACGGCCTGGCAGCGTTTCGATCTCGCCCTTGAGGAGATCAGAAACCTGGGTTCGAAGCGCCGCGAGACGGCGGCCCCATGGCGATTCATGCGAAAAGTTGATTTCGGTGCGCAACCCCCGGGCCGCATCGTGGATGCCCTTGAGCAGCGCCCCGACCGCAAGCCCCCGACCTGACCGAAGCTCCGCCTTCAACTCATTGATCATGCGCTGGATCTCGCCCAGCACGATGTCGACGGTCATGGCGTAGGGAGTATCGGCGATGCGGCTGGCATTGTCGGAACCGGCTGCGCGGGTGGCAAGCCGTATCAATTGCCAGGGTGCGGCGAGACGGCCCATCGTCATGACGAGAACGAAGACGAACAGCGTGCGGCCGCCGGCGGCCGGCGATTCAATCGTCGCCTTCAGGGAGTCGATATTGCTGTCGTCCAGCGTCTTGATGTGGTTCGGCAGACTCGGCCCGAAGGACGCAAGGATTTCGCGCGCCTGGATGACGGTCAGAATCGCGCTGATATCGTCGATCGCGTGCGGCGTGCCTACCTGTCCGACGAGCCGTCGCGTCGTCTTTTCGTCGGTCTTCGCGGCGGCAAGCGCTTCCTCGATACGGACCACGGCGCGATCCTGAAATGCGCGCGCCAGCTGTTCCGCGCGCGGTGCGTCGCCATTTTGAAAGGCGAGCGCGACCTGGTCGGTGACCGCCTTGGCTTCTCCCGGCATCAAGTCACGGCAGATCCATTCCCAGACCGGATCGAGCACGGTCCGCGGGACGCGGCCGGGATGGCAATGGGTTCCGCTTTCGTCGACCAGAATCGGTTCAAGCGGCTGGAAGAACAGGCGGGCGAGGTTGCCGGGGCGCTTCGGGCGGGCATTGTCGCGGGCGTCGCGGCGCAGTTCCTGCAGCACGAGTTCCGCGCCAGGCATGTCCTCGCCACGCAGCACGCCGCGCTCAAGCTCTGTCATCAACAGCGCGCGCGCCTCGGGGCTGAGGTCCCTGAGATATTGCCGCAAACGCTCGACGAGACGCCCGTCGGCCATACGCACCACTCACCGCTACCGCCCGAAGTCAACGCAATAGCGGCTGCGTGTTAAGAAGCGGTTAGGTGAACCCCGTCTTGAGGTCAGACCAGGGTCCAGGTGCCGTCGGGATTGCGGCAGGCCTCGCCACGGGCGACCTGCGGGCGGCCGTCGATATAGATCGTGTGCGTGAAGCTGCGGCAGGGCAGCCCGCGACGGTCGAATTGCGGTCCGGGCACGATCGTGCCGCGGCGGCCGGAATCGGGATTTTCCCACCCCACCGGGGCGCCCGGGGCGCCGCGGTCGAGCGCTTCCATCTGTGCGTGATAGGCGCGGCGCTTGTCCTCGTCATCCATGGCCGCGCCGATCCGGTTGCCAATCAGGCCGCCAATGGCGGCGCCTGCCACACCGGCGGCGATCCGTTCGCCGGTGCCGCCGCCGATCTGGGAACCGATGGCCGCACCCGCGAGCGCCCCGACCAGCGTGCCGGTATTTTCACGCGGACCGGTTCCGGTGGCCGGGTCGCCGGCGCAACCGGCGACGAACGCCGCTCCCGCGATCACTGCTCCGATCGAACGCATGCCCCCTCCGGTGCCACTTCCCCGACGCCGCGAGAGATTGCGGCGAGGCATTTACTAAACAACAGGGAATGCGGCATTTGATTGGCCGCGCCCGTCCGTCTAGGGGACGTTATAGCCACCAAAACGTAAAGAAACCGCGCCACGCCCAAGACGACGCTTGCGGCGGAGCGCCGGCAGACACTTGCGCAATCGAAAAATTCGATGCGTTCGCCGACCACAATATTAAAGTCCGGGCGCTACAAGGCGGCCATTCGACCAACATCGGGGCCTCACATGATTGTCCGCGCCGTCGCCATCGCACTTCCATTGCTGACCGCGGCGGGCGCCGCACTCGCCTGCACCGCGGTCGACATGATCGCCGCGGACAAGAGCGTCGTCGCCGGGCGGACGATGGAATGGGCCTACGACATGAAATGGACGCTGGTCAGCCAGCCGAAAGGCACCACGCTCTCTCTGATCGCACCGAAATCGACCGGCCTGCCTGCGAAGACGGCGGTGACGAAATATCCGGTGGTGGGTGTCAGCGCCGGAATCATTCCCGGCGGCGCGCTGCTCGACGGGCAGAATTCCGAAGGGCTCTCGATGAGCGCCAATTTCCTGCCGGGCTTCACGCAATACCAGACGGTCACGCCGCAGGATAAGGAGTATCAGTCCGTACTCACCTTTGGCGCCTGGGCGCTCGGCAACTTCACCAATGTCGCGGAACTGCGCGAAGCGCTGAAGACCATGAAGGTATGGGCCGACGATTCGCTTCCGACCGGCCCGACGCCCGCAACCCTGCACTTCGTCTTCGTAGACCGTGACGGCGGCGGCATGGTCGTCGAGTATGTCGGCGGCGAGCTGAAAATCCACGACAACATCGCAGGCGTGCTGACCAATGCGCCGACCTATGACTGGCACATCAACAATATCCGCAATTATCTGAGCCTTTCGACGATCGGCGTGCCGCAGCGCGACATCGGCGCGGTCAACCTCACCCAGCTTGGCCAGGGCGGTGGCGGAATCGGCATGCCGGGCGACTACACGCCGCCGTCGCGATTTGTCCGCGCCACGATGCTTCGCAAGGCGGCGACGCAGCCGAAGACCGCAAACGAAGCCGTCCAGACCGTCGCCCATATCCTCAACAATGTCGATGTTCCGGTCGGCGTTGCGCAATATCGCGAGCCGGACGGCACGCTCGGAAACGACTACACGCAATGGATCGTGGTCAAGGACCTGACCAACAACGTGCTCAAGATCGCCGACTACAACAACCGGCTGAACTATCTGACCATCGATCTCAAT
Source organism: Pseudorhodoplanes sp. (assembly GCF_050250235.1). Classification (GTDB taxonomy): domain Bacteria; phylum Pseudomonadota; class Alphaproteobacteria; order Rhizobiales; family Xanthobacteraceae; genus Pseudorhodoplanes. The sequence continues at coordinate 88,804 of NZ_JBFWPA010000005.1, read as the reverse complement.
GCGGTGTTCGCCGACGGCAAGCCGATGGCGAAGCTCGTCAACGATCTCCCCTATCCAAAAGCGGTGGCTGGCCCGGAAGCGTTGCGGCCGGAAACCAACGCGGCGGCATCGAAATAGGACTCACGCCGCCGGCAGCACCAGTTCGGCGCGCAGTCCGCCGAGCGGTGCGGTACCCAGCGTCAGGCTGCCGCCGTAGAGGCCCGCGAGTTCGACCACGATCGACAGACCGAGCCCGGAACCGGGCTTGGTCTCGTCCAGCCGCCGTCCGCGCCGTGCCACCTGCTCGCGCTCTGCCGGCGTGAGGCCCGGTCCGTCGTCGTCCACGATGACCCGGATCACCTGCCGCTCGTCGTCGGTGCGCTCTTTCAACACCTCGATGGAGACACGCGCCTGCGCCCATTTGCAGGCATTGTCGACCAGATTGCCGACCATCTCCTCGAGGTCCTGCCGCTCGCCACGGAATTGCGCGTCCTCGGGCGCATCGACCTTGAGACGCAGGTTCTTGTGGCGGTTGATCTTTTCCATGCTGCGCGAAATGGAAAGCACGACCGGCGCAACCTCGGTCACGGTGCCCACGACCGTCAGCCGAGCCGCCATCCGTGCGCGCTCGAGATGCCGCGCGATCTGGTCGCGCATGACGTCGGCCTGCTCGCGCACCTTCTGCGCGAACGGATCGTCGGCACGGGTCGCGGCCTCGTTCATCACCACGGAGAGCGGCGTCTTCAGCGCGTGCGCCAGATTGCCGACATGGGTCCGTGCACGCTCGACGATTTCGCGATTGGCATCGAGCAATGCGTTGGCCTCGCGCGCGAGCGGAGCGATCTCGACAGGGAAATTGCCTTCCAGCCGCTCGGCCTGTCCCGAACGGATGGCGGCGAGCTGTTGCGAGATGCGCTTGAGCGGCGCGAGTCCGAACTGAACCTGGAATGCAGTGGTGAGCAGCAGCACCAGCGCGAGCGCGCAGAAGGTGATGAACAGCGCGCGATCGAAGCTGCGGATGTCGTCCTCGATTTCGGCGGCATCGCCGGCCACGGCGACAAGGTAACTGCCCTCTTCGCCGAGGTCGACATTGCGTTCGACCAGCCGAAGCTTCTGGTCTTCCGGACCGTTGACATAGCCGGATCGCACGCTCAGCGCGGCCGCGGCGGTTGGTACCGGCAGGCGCGGCAGGCCGCCGTCCCAGAGCGAGCGCGACGCCCGGATTTCCGGCTTGGCGCTGTCGATCTGCGTCACCTGCCAGTACCAGCCGGACAGCGGCAATTCGAACAGCGGCTCGCTGACACCTTGGGCAAGCTTGTCGTCGGGGATTTCGGGAGCGGCAAGATCGGCGACCAGCGTCCGCAGATAGACCTGCAGCCGGCCGTCGAAGGCGCGCTCGACGGCGTCACGATAGAGCGAGGACAGAACGATGCCGGTGACGAGCACAATCGCGAGCGTCCAGCCCGCGGCCCACAGAAACAGCCGCAGCGCCAGTGAATTCGCGCGCATCGGCCGCCTACTCCGTCATCGCCTGGCTTGGAACGCTAGCGCACATCGGGCGGGGTCAGCAGATAGCCGAGCCCGCGCACGGTCTGGATCACATCGACCCCGAGCTTCTTGCGGATGCGGCCGACAAAGACTTCGATGGTGTTGGAATCGCGATCGAAATCCTGATCGTAGAGATGTTCGACCAGCTCGGTGCGTGAGACCACCCGGCCGGTATGATGCATGAGATAGGATAGAAGCCGGTATTCGTGGCTGGTCAGCTTGACCGGATTGCCGTCGACGGCGACCCGCCCGGTACGGGTGTCGAGACGGACCGGACCGCAATTGAACTCGCTCTTGGCGTGGCCGACCGAGCGGCGCAGCAGCGCCCTGACCCGCGCCAGCACTTCTTCCATGTGGAACGGCTTCGGCACGTAATCGTCGGCACCGGCGTCGAAGCCCTGCACCTTATCGCTCCAGCGGTCGCGCGCCGTCAGCATCAGCACCGGCATGGCGCGCCCGGCGCGGCGCCAGGCTTCCAGTACCGAAATGCCATCCATCTTGGGCAGGCCGATATCGAGGATCACCGCGTCATAGGGCTCGGTCTCGCCGAGATAATGCCCCTCCTCGCCATCGAACGCGCGGTCGACGACATATCCTGCGTCGGTCAAGGCGGTTGCGAGCTGGCGGTTGAGGTCGGGATCGTCCTCGATGACGAGGAGACGCAAGGCTGAAAACCCTCCGGATCAACCACCGTCCGTGAGCAGGCCGCTCGCGGCGTCGACGGTGGCGCGCGTGACTTTGCCATCCTGCGCGAGCAAAGTCAGCAGGTAGACCAGTCCTTTTGGCCCCTTGCAGAGCTTGGCGTCAACCACATCCGCCCTGCGGGCTCTCGCCGCGCGTATCGCCTTGGCGAGCGGAACCACCTTCCCCGCGGCCGCCACCGTCCGGCGCTGCGCCGGCGTGAGACATTGGCCGCGGGCCTGCGCGACGGAGGTGCGCAGCTCTGCCGCGCCAGCGTCGGCTATGCCGACGGGCAGCGCCAGCAAAGCCACAAAAAGAATCGGAAATCGGAGTGACATTGCCAGCGTCTAGAGGGCCAGCCGTGAATATGGGGTGAATGCGGCATGGCGGAACTGCGGCAAATTCATCCGGTCGGACGCTCGTGGTCCGCGGCCGGGTAAATTGCGAATGTCAAATCCGCTCCACTAGGCCGTGAAGCCGGAAAAGGTCGCATAGTCCGCAAGCGGCGCCCGGGGCGAGCGCCAGCCATTGATCGCGGCGGTCTCGTCGGCATGGCCGAGCGCCATGCCGCAATAGAGCATCATGTGCGGGGGCAATTCCAGGAAGGCCGGCACGGTGACATGCCAGAAGGCCCAGGCCTGCTGGGCGCAGGAATGCAGGCCATGGCCGCGCGCCAGCAGCATCACGGTCTGGATCAGGCCGCCGAGATCGGAATGCTGGGCCACGCCGAGGTCGCGGTCGATGGAAAAGAAAAGGCCGACCGGCGCACCGAAGAATTCGAAGTTGCGGGCGTATTGCCGGTAGCGCGCCGGCTTGTCCTCGCGCGGGACCCCGATCGATTTGTAGAGAAGCTCTCCGACCTCGAAGCGCCGCTTGCGGAAGGTCGCGTTCATCTCGGGCGGATAGATCGTGTATTCCGCACCTTCGCCACGCGGCAATTCGCCCATGCGCGGACGCAGCAAGGCTTTCAGCGCCTCAACCCGCTCGCCGGCGATCACGTCGATCCGCCATGGCTGCATGTTGCCGGCCGACCGCGCGCGCGCCGCGGTCTCGACGATGTCGCGCACGGTCTGTTCGGGGATCGGTGTCGGCAGGAAGGCGCGGCAGGAAAAGCGGGAGGCGACGGCGTCGCGAACGTGCATTGGGACAATCTCCGAAGACGCGAACACTCTTACGGAGACCGACCGGTTTCGCAAAGTTTTGCTACCCCCTCCCCATCACGAACACCCGCGCCACCTTCTCGAACGGCCGCGCGATGAAGAACGACAGGATGATTGCCTGCTCGTAACCGTCATAGGGCGGCGGCAGCTTGGCGATGCCCCAGCCCAGCCGGAAAGTCGAGTCGATCACGATCGCGCCGAAATGCACCACGCACGGATAGACGATCAGCGGACGTATCCATGCGGTCACCCACCAGCCGCGATCGGCCTCCAGCAGCTTCGCCTGCTCCTTGCGCGCCTCGATCTGCGCATTGACTTGGGCAATCGCGATCTGGGTATCGGCTTGCACCCCAGTCTGGAAACGCGCGAGGTCGTCGCTCGCCTTGCGCTGGAGCAGATCGGCCAGCCGCCCAAGCAACCCATCGAACGCACCGCCGCCGAACCAGCCGGCAAGCCTGAACAGGATCGTGGTCAGCATCTCAGCAATCCTTGCTTCCCACCCGGCCCGTGGTCACGAGCCGCAGCGCCACCGTCACGACGCCGATCGCGGCGATGATCTTCAGGGCATGCTCGGGCGGCAGCAACGGCGAAATGTCCACGAGTTGCAGCGCATCGAGAAGATCGAGCGCGGCACCGGCGAGCGTGACAGCGCCGCCAAAAAGCACGGTGCGCCAGCCTTTCAGCTTGTCACGCAGCCAGAGCAGCACCGCACTCATGACGTGATCTCCGATGACGGGATGACGGCCGGCGTCTCCTGCTTGCGCTTGTGCCAGAGCGTCCAGCCGATCCACGCCGCTGCCGCGCACAACACACCGCCCGCGACGATCGCAAGGACGACCGACCACGACGCACCGTAGGATGCGGCGGCCTGCGCCGCGCCGCCGCTCGCCACTACTGCGCCGGCGGATGTCGCCACCCGCGCGGTCGTCGGCTTCGGCACGCTTCCCTTGCCTGGAACCGCCGTATCGACGGAAGACGAAGGCGCTGTCGCGGCACCCTTCGACATGGCGAGCGCATCGCGCCGTACGTCGGAGACGCGCCGTCCCCAGCCCGCGCCGAATACCGGCCAGGTGCGCAGGCTTTTCAGGAAGACGAGCCGCTCATCGCAAAGCCGCCCGATCAGCGCGGACGGACTGGCGTTGCTTGTGTGCGCGATCACCGCATCGGTCATCGCCGTACCGCTGCCAAGACCGAGCAGCCGCTGCATCACCTTGGCTGCCCGCCCGATGCCGGAATTCACGCCATAATCGAACACCGCATAGTCGAGCCCGGCCGGCAATTCATCGCATCGCAATGCATGCCAGTACCGGGCGCGATAGATTTTCGCGGCATCCGCAAGCTTCATGTTGCGCACATCGGAAGCGGTGCCGCCCGCCTTGATGTAGCGGCGGTAATCGTGGATCGTGATTCCGAAGTTGGTCGGCCCGCCCGGATCCGACGGATGATTCGTATAGCCGCCCTCGTGCTTCAGGACGCGCGCGAGTGATGCATCGTAATTCGCTGCTGCCATGATGCGGCTCCTTACAGGTCGAGCCGCAGCGGCCACTTGCCGGAACTGTAGCGATAGGCAGCGAGCATCGCGATCGTTCCGAGAACGATCGCCCATCCGATCCATTCCATTTTGTCGTCTCCTCAAAGAAAAAGCCGCGCCCGAAGGCACGGCTTTGCGTGAAAGCGAAGGGACGCCGGCGGCGCGCCAGCGCTATGTCAAAAGACACTTTGGGTTGTATGGAATTAACTTCGTCTCTTTACCCAAGTGGAACTTGCCGCCGCTTCAGGCTGGAAACACGGTTCCATCACGCCTTCGCGTCTTGGCAGCACCACGCCTGCGTGCCAGAACGTCGCACTACTTGCGATTGCAAGCATTCCGGAGGGCGGCCCGTGGCACTGAATACCGGTAATCCGTATCTCGATGCGATTGGCGGTACATCGCTGCCGCTGCGCAACGGCCAACTTTACCTCAACTGGAGCTACCGCACGGATGGAAGCGGCGGCAATTGGGAGACGAACGAGGTCTATGCGTGGCTGCAGACCATCAACACATGGGGCACGATTGCGGATATCAGCTGGGAACCATCCGAAGATCCCCCTATCGATACCGACCCGAGACTACGCTCGTGGAAGGAAACGGCCGCCAAGATCCAGGAGATCACGGGGTCGGACGACCCGAACACCGCAGCGGTCGCCGACTCGCCGCATGACACGACCGGCATTCTCTCCGCATACTACAATGTGAATCACCCGGCGTGGACCGTGGCCGGACTCGAGGCCGGCGGCTACATGTTGATGACGATGCTTCACGAAACCGGGCATCTGCTCGGTCTCGAACATCCCCACGATCACCTCGGCGACACAGGCCTGTTCCCGGGGATCGATGGCAAGGACCCAAGCGGCAACGACGTCGATTTCGATCGGGACGGCACCTTGTTCGAGGCCGACGGCTCGCGCGATCTCGGCGATTTTGTTGGCGACAAGGGGAATTTCGATCACAGCTCGATCGCCTACTCGATCATGTCCTATAACGAGATTTTCGGCACCGATCGGGACGCCTCGGCGGATTTTGGATTGGGGTGGGCAGCGACCCCCATGGCGTTTGACATCGCGGCGATTCAGACGATGTACGGCGCGGTCGCAAAAGGGGCGGGCGACAACACTTACATACTCGGCCAAAATCCCTGGTTCTTTTGTATTTGGGACACCGGCGGTACCGACACGATCCGCTACGACGGCAGCGACATCGCCACCATCGATCTGCGCTATGCGACGCTCCGCGACGAGGCCGGCGGCGGCGGCTTTGTCAGCCGTGTGCTGGCCGAGTCGAGCCAGATCCTTGGCGGCATCACCATCGCCGCGGACGTGAAGGATTTCGACGGAAACGGCATTCTCGGCGTCATCATCGAGAATGCGATCGGCGGACAGGGCCGCGATACGATCATTGGCAACGAGGTTTCCAACGATCTCGACGGCCGCGGCGGCACCGACTCACTCAGAGGCATGGGCGGCAACGACCGGCTGACAGGCGGTGGCGACCGCGACAACTTTCTGTTCGACCCGAATTGGGGCCACGATACCATCACGGACTTTTTCCTCGGTGCCGAATTCACCGGCGAGGACCTGGTCTTCATCCAGGGCAGCGGCGTCGCGAGCTTCGGCCAGTTCGCAAAGAGCCTGACACCCGAAGGCCACCTGAAGCTGGAATTTCAGGGCAACTCCATCGTCCTGAACAACATTGGCCTGAATGACCTGAAAGACTACCACCTTCAGTTCAACCGCCGGGTCTCCGATGGCTACATATCGGGCGCCACCGTCTTTGTGGATGCCAATGGGAATGGTGAGCTTGACGGCGGGGAATCGTCGACGACAACGGACGCCACCGGCGCTTTCACACTGGCCGGATCGGGCCAGCTGGTTGCTTTTGGCGGAACCGATATCTCGACCGGGCTCCCATTCGCCGGAAAGCTGCTGGCGCCGTCAGGTTCGATCGTCATCACGCCTCTGACGACTCTTCTGGTCAACGGTGTCAACGAGAGCGACCTGCTCGCCGCCTTCGACCTGCCGTCTGGTTTTGACATCAGGCTGGGCGATCCGATCGCAGGCCTGCTGGCGGGCCATGCCGGCAGTGCTGCCGTCTTCGCCGCGGGCGCGAAGGTCATCGACACGGTCATCGCGATGGCCACCGCGCTGGCGGGCCTCGGCGGCGATGAAGCGGACGCCCTCAACGAGGCGTTTGCAGTGATCGCCGAGGCGATTAACAATCTCGACCCCGGCCAGACCCTCGACCTCACCGATCCGGCAATCGTCGCCAAGTTGTTCGATAACCTGGCGCAGCTTCAGGGCATTGATCCCGGCGCGCTGACCGGTGCCGTCGCCACGGCGATTGCGTCAAGCAATGCAACGATTGATCAGCATCTGGAAACCGACGGAGCGACCGACGATCTCCTGACCAATGTCAGCGACACGCAGGGCCAGCTCCAGTCCAACCAATCGCCCGCGGCGATCGACGATTCGGCGGTTGTCGTGAAGGGCAAGATCTTGCAGGGAAATGTGCTCGCCAACGATACCGATCCCGATGGCGACACTGTCCAGCTCGTCGGAGTCTCGGGCGGGACCATCGGCGCGAGCCTCGCCGGAAAATTCGGCCGGATCGTCTTCGAGGCCGACGGCGACTTCACCTATGTCGCGAACAAGAGCGGCCTGCCCACCCGTCCCGTTCCGCAGGACACGTTCGAGTACATCGTAACCGACGGCAATGCCGGCGCCGGCACGGCGCTGCTGTCGGTGCTCATCGTTGGCAAGAACCACAAATTTCAGGCCGGTGCCAACACGACCCTGACCGGCGGCGAGTCCAAGGACGTGCTCGATGGTTCGCTCGGAAACGCGGTTCTGATCGGCGAGAAATCGTCCGACGTGCTCATCGGCGGGGCAGGCAATAGCCATACCGGCGGCAAGGGCAAGGACATATTCCTGTTCCGGCCGGATTTCGGCGAAAACACCATCACCGATTTCGACATCAAGGGTGACCTGATCCAAATCCACGCCTCGGTATTCACCACCGTCGCGGATATCCTGGCGCACACGACCGATACGCTGGCCGGCGCCGTGATCGACGACGGTGCAGGCAACAGGATTACGCTCGCCGGTGTGTTCTTCGACCAGTTGCGCGAGAACGACTTTGTCATCGGGTAAGTGCCGCGAGGCGACGTCTCGCGCGGTTCGTTGAGGCTTAGTGACGGAGCGCCGGCGTCCGCCTTCACCCGCCGCGACATCGGACGCGCTATTTGCTCCGTCGTTCCGTTGCCGGACGGCCGGTCACGATGATGGCGGCAACCATGAGCGACATGACGATACCCTGCTGAGCCTTGCTTGCGACTCCGAAACACTCGTAGCTCGCCGCCCTTATCCGGTTCACCAATGACACCCGCGCGACAGATTGCGACGTCTAGCCCATCGCGCGCAGCGCTTTCACTTCCGCGAGCACGCGCGCGTGCAACGCGGGATCATCATCGACCGCGCTGTGGATGGTGGTGACGCGCTCCTGCACAAGCACCCCCCTGAATCCCGATGCCGCCTTCAAAATGCCGCGGCCGAGCGGAGATATCTTCTGATAGAAGCAGAGAGCGCGCGCGACATTCTTCGGCACCGGCGGCGGACCGAACAGGAGCCGGAAGCTCGTCGGATCAAAACAGACCACAAGCGGCACGGCGACGCGCGACGCCTCCAGCCGGACGGCAACCTTGATCGCAGCGTCCGCCCCCATCGAATGCCCGATGAGAACCACGCGGCCGCCCTTGCCGGCCGCCGCAAGCGCCAGTCCGGCAATCGCGCCCACCTCGCCATAAGGCCGCAGGAACGAGCCTTGCGGGTGTACGCTTGCGCTCACCCCCTGAGCATTGAGCTTGCGCGCGAGCACGTCGAGCCCGCCGGAAAAATAAAACGGCCGGCCACCGGCCAGCCCATGAATCAAAAAGGCGCGCAGCGGCGCGCCGTCGTCAGACGATGTCATGACAGCGTCATCTCCAAAAACGGGTTCAGGTTGGGAGCGGGCGATATCTGAGGCGCAGCCGCAACGAACGTGCCGCAGGATTCACGTCGCCCGCCTCGGGTATCGGACGATACTTGCTTATGCGCGGGCTCGCGGTTACAGGGCTTTCCGTCGGGGGGCATCCGGGCGCCAACCGATCCGGTGCTGCGCGGAAGCCATGCGCAGCCGGGGCGTTTGGAGGAGCGCATGCGCATTGCAATGATCGGTTCGGGCTATGTCGGGCTCGTGTCCGGGGCATGCTTCGCCGATTTCGGGCATCAGGTCGTTTGCGTGGACAAGGACACGCGCAAGATCGATGCGCTGAAGCAGGGCGAAATGCCGATCTACGAGCCGGGTCTTTCGGAGCTTGTTGCCAGCAATGCCCGTCAGGGCCGGCTGTCGTTCACGACCGATCTGAAGGATCCGGTCGCCGAGGCGGATGCGGTGTTCATCGCGGTCGGCACGCCGTCGCGGCGCGGCGATGGCCACGCCGACCTCACTTACGTCTATGACGCCGCGCGCGAGGTGGCGCGCGCGATCAGCGGCTTCACCGCCGTCATCACCAAATCCACGGTTCCGGTAGGCACCGGCGACGAGGTCGAACGGGTGATGCGGCAGACGCGGGGGGACGCCGATTTCGCGGTGGTCTCCAATCCCGAGTTTCTGCGCGAGGGCGCCGCAATCCGCGATTTCAAGCATCCCGACCGCATCGTCATCGGCACGCATGACGAACGCGCGAAGGAGCTGATGGCGGAAATCTACCGCCCGCTTTATCTCAATCGCGCACCCATCATGTACACCGAGCGCCGTACTGCGGAGCTGATCAAGTACGCCGCCAACGCATTCCTCGCGACCAAGATCACCTTCATCAACGAGATGGCGGATCTCGCCGAGAAAGTGGGCGCCGATGTCCAGGAGGTCGCGCGCGGCATCGGGCTCGACAACCGGATCGGCGGCAAGTTCCTGCATGCCGGGCCCGGCTTCGGCGGCTCCTGTTTCCCCAAGGACACCCTCGCGCTGATCAAGACGGGGCAGGATTACGAGGCGCCGTTGCGCATCGTCGAGACCGTGGTCGCGGTCAATGACCAAAGAAAGCGCGCGATGGCGCGCAAGGTCCTCGCCGCCGCGGGTGGAAGCCTGCGCGACAAGACGGTCGCCATCCTCGGGCTGACCTTCAAGCCGAATACCGACGACATGCGCGACTCGCCGTCGATCCCGCTGATAACGGCGTTGCAGGACATGGGCGCCAAGGTGCGTGCCTATGATCCCGAAGGCATGCAGCAGGCGCGCGACGTGCTGAGCAATGAGGTGGCCTACACCGACAGCGCTTATGCCTGCGCGGATGGCGCGGACGCGATGGTCATTGTCACCGAATGGGAGCAGTTTCGCGCGCTCGATCTCGACGCGATCCGGGCCTCGATGAAAAGCCCGGTGATCGTGGACCTTCGCAACGTCTATCCGGCCGAGGAAGTCGAAAAGCGTGGATTTGCCTATATCGGGATTGGCCGGGCGCCGGCCCGGAACCGCTAGCGCGCGACGTGCGATCAGCCCGGCGCGACGATCCAGGCGCTGCCGTTCCAGTGCGCCGTTTCCGTCTGCGGATCGTGGTCGCACCGCGTCTCGGTAGAGCCGAAGCTTTCATCGTCGAACCACACCGTACCGGAGCCCATGAAAGCGCCGGTCTGTTTCGAAAAGACGTAATAGATTCGGTCCATGCCTCGTCCTTTCCGACGCTTTCAGAGCTTGTTGAGATAGGGGCTTCGCAGCAGAGGTGTGGAGAAATTGGCGAGAAATGCGCCGCATTGCAGCAGGTCCGCACTGTTGACGGGCACGCCGAAGATCGTTCCGTCGGGAGCAAGCACGCCGCCATTCCACTTCGCGCTGCCGGTCAGCGTGGCGCTCATCGCCGACCTCGTTGCGGTTCCGGCAGCAGGGTCGATGATCAGAACATCGGTACTGTTCACCGGCATGCCGTAAATCTTTCCATCGGGACCCAGCACACCGCCGGTCCATTTGGCGCCGTCGGACAGCGTGGCTCCCATCGTCGACCGTGTTGCCGTCCCGGCCGCGGGATCGATGATCAGAATGTCGGCGCTGGCATAGGGGATGCCGTAGATTTTTCCATCCGGGCCGAGCACGCCGCCGGCCCACTTGTTGCCGCCGGCGAGCGTCGCCCCCATCGCCGAGCGGATTGCGGTGCCGGCATCGGAATCGATGATCAGAACATCGGTGCTGCTGTAAGGGATGCCATAAATCCTTCCGTCCGGACCGCGAACCCCGCCGATCCACTTCGAACTATCGGAAAGTGACGCCCCCATGGCCGACCGCGTTGCCGTCCCCGCAACCGCATCGATGATCAGGATGTCGGCGCCGCTATAGGGAATGCCGTAGATTTTCCCGTGCTTGCCGACAACGGCTCCGATCCATTTCGCGCTGTCGGACAGCGACGCCCCCATCGCCGACCGCGTTGCCGTCCCGGCCGCGGGATCGACGATCAGAATGTCGGCGCTGCCATACGGGATTCCGTAAATCTTCCCGTCGGGACCGAGCGCGCCGCCCGCCCATTTGTTGCTGCCTGTGAGCGTTGCGCTCATCGACGACCGCGTTGCAGTTCCGGCCACGGGGTCGATGATCAGGATGTCGGTGCTGCCGAAGGGTATGCCGTAGATATTTCCGTCGAGACCGAGCACGCCGCCGATCCATTTCGCGCTGTCTGACAGCGTCGCCCCCATGGCCGTTCGGGTTGCAACCGGCGCCATGCCGGGCATGAGGTTTCGCGGCATGCCGAGATCACGGGTGACCATGTAGGAGTCGGAATATTGCCGGGTGGCGATGCCAAGTCTCGCCGTGGGGTCGGACGCGACCGTCATCTTCCCGCTCGCCCGGTCGATTGCGAGCGCCGTGCTCCAGGCTGAACCGTCGGAACTGACCTTGACCGCCAGGTTGTCGTCGCCGATCAGTCCGATCTCGGCGCGCCCGGAAAATCCGCATTGAAACAGCAGGGAAACAATGTCGGCTGCGGTTTCCTTGTTGAGCTTGTAGCGAAGGCTGCCGTCACCGCCCTCACCGTCATAGCGAGCGGTCCACAGCACATTGTTGAGCTTGGCGGCGAGCGGGTTTGTGTCATCGGCGATGGTGCCAAGCCCAAGCAGGGCGACATTTTGCAGATCGGGGCTTGCGCCAAGAATCTGCACCCAGTCGCTGCCATCGAACAGCAGCGGAGTGTCTTCGTCCTCGACGTAGCAAATCCAGCCGGATTGCGGTGCATGGAACGACCAGGCGCCGTCGCGATAGGCGGCGATCTGGTTGTCACGGCCGGCGAATGCGCCGCTGCCTGACAATGGCACCAGATAGCGGTCGCCCTCCACCGGCGAGCCGGGCGGCGCCGACAGGTCACGGTCCTTGACCGCGAGCATGACGAGCGCGTCGAGCATCCGCAGCGCCTCGTTGTGCGTGACATGCTTCTGCGCCTGCGCCGCGGCGATATAGGGCAAGGCGAGGTGGGTGGTTTCGCTCATGTCGAATTTCCGTTATTGCGAGGCCGCGGCGGCGGTGCCGCGACGGAACCGGTCGAACCGATGGACGAAATCAGCGCGGCATTGCTGATGAAGAAGGAGTTGCTGCCCGGCGAAAAGCTGCTGCGCAGTTTCGGCGCCAATGCCTTGCTGCCGCTTCACCCCGATGCCGGGGGCGCGGGAGCGAAGCCCTATGTGCTTGGCGCGTCGGCCCCGCGCAAGGTGCTGGGCATGCTCCACCTGACCAACTACCGGCTCAAATTCAAACCGGCGAACCCCGCCGAAGCTGATTTCTCGATCATGCTGCCGGCCATCGCCCGCATACAAAATGTGTCGTTTCTGTTCGTGCGGAAGTTCCGGCTCACCATGGCGGACGGCAGCTTCATCGAATTCCTGAAATGGGGAATCCCGTCCTTCATCAACGCGGTCCATGCCGTCGCCGGCCAGACGCGATATCTTGACTGGCAAGCGATCGAACGCGACATGGCAAGCGAACCGGAAAAGCTCGGCGCATGGTCGGTCCAGCCGCGCGCAGCTCAGCCTACGGACACGACCGCTTCCGCCGGATAGCCACGACCGACCAGAGCCGACATCTGGACGACCCGAACCGCGATCGCGTCGAGCGGCGCGCCGAAATCGGCGATCTCGTCGGCGGATGGATAAAGCAGGTGCGGCGTGGATGATGTCAGTACGCGCCTGACCGTCCCGTCATCGAGAATGTCCAATTCATAGCGCTCGTCCGCCTCGCCGAGCGGGACATCCACCGCGTCCCAGGAATCGCCGTCGAGCCGCGTGCGCCGAAGCCACGACAGCACGATACCGTCGTCCTCGCGTACCGCGCGCAAATGCACCGGCGCATAGGGACGCAGCGCCTCGCCGCTTGGCGTCGTTTCCGCGGTCACCGCAGCACCGTCATCGTGGTCGCGGTCTCCGGCGACAATCCGCAATGAAAGCGGCCGACCGAGCATATCGAGCCCGCGCGCGACCGGAACGACATGCTCATCCAGCAGAATGAACGGCGCGCCCTCCGGCAACGGATCGCCGATCGCCCATTCGGTACCGCCCTGTCCGCGCAGCAGCCGTGACAATTCATAGATGCCGTCACCGGTCAGTTCGGCATGACCGAACTGGATGATTTCGCAGGCACCATCCGGCCGCTGCAGCGCCGCGAGATTGGCGCCCCCCAGCATGGCGAGATCGGAGATGGATGCAAGTTCTCCGCCATAGACTTGCACGCGCAGAAGGTTCGCGTCGTCAAGGCGTCCCGCCGGGCCTTTCGGCAGCGGATCGAGGGTCTCGCCCACGATCGCGGGCGCGAAGGCGATGGCGGCCCGCTCGAAGGACGAGCCGTCGCGCGAGCGCCAGATCGCGACCGGTCCCGGCCATGGATCGGCAAAGACCGCCGCACGCGTGAGCACGACCGGCTCGATGATATCCGGCGACGGCAGGTCGAGTAGCCGCACTTCCACCGGCCCGACGGCCGGCGGTATCGGCGGTTCGCCCGAAGCGTCCGGCACGAGCGTCACATTGAAGACTTCCGGGTCGATCGATCGCGCTTGTACCGCACGCGACTGCGTATCGACGATGTCGCGCAATTCCAGAACGCGCCGGCGGCCGTCTGCGGTCAAGCCGATCACATCGCCGGGCGTCAGCGCAATCCGACTCGGCGGCAATGAAAAATCGGCACGTTCGCGCCCGGCCCAGAGATCCTGCAGCCAGATTTCCGCGCGCCGTTCCGCTGCCTTGCCGCCGGTCACCATCGCGATGTCGTTTTGCACCAGTCGCGCCGATCCTCCAACCAGACGCCGCGACGCAGCCGCACCGCGACGATAGTCGTTGCGGCCATCGACGAAGCCGAGCGAAACTTCACGTGGCAGTTCGGTTTCCTGCGCACGCACCAGCCGCAAAGGCGCGCCGCGATCCGGCAGCACGCAATCGCCCTCACTGAGTTCGAGCACGGGCGCAGCGCCGCGCGGACGAAAGGCAAGCGCGCCGCCCGGCTCCATCGCGTCGAACGAAAACGCCTGCGCCAACGGCTCGATGGCCCCGCGCGCGCTCATCGGCCGGTCGATGCTGTAGCCGTCGGGCCCCTCGCCCAGTGCCGACACGTCGCATCCGGGCGCCTCCGCATCGGCCAGGATCGTCCCGATCAACCCCTCCATCGCCGCGGCTCCGAGACGTCCGGTCAGCCAATGCCCGGTCTGCCAGTTGGCGCCATCGCTCCAGGTACCGCTCGCCTGCGGGAAGACCGGATAGGGCCGTGCGTCCCAGGTCCAGACGTGGATGGCGGACGGATCGAGCATCGGGCCATCGTACAGAGAGGACTGCGGATTGAGCGCGCTGTCCGCCTCGAATGCCGCCAGCACGGCTTCAAGGTATCGGCGCTGCATCAGGTCGTCGCGCGTGGCGTTTGAAAAGTGAGGATAGCCTCCGGTCTCCGATTTCGGATCGGGAAAAATGCTCGGTTGGTTCGCGCCCTTGTCGACCGCCGGACACCCGGTCTCGGTGAGCCAGATCGGTTTCGACTGCGGCACCCATGCGGTGGGCGCAGTCAGTTCGACGCCGTCCGCGCGCTCATAATGCGGCTGGCTCCAGAAGCTCCAGATATCCTTCTGACGAAACATCCACGGTTTGCCGAGCCCATCGGCAATTGTCGTTCGCATCTGCGCTTCACGCGCGGCCATATCCGCATAGTAGAAGTCGAACCCCTCCCCGCTGGCGATATTGGCCGCCAGATAGCCGCGATCATGGATCGTATCCGCGATCGTCCGGTCGGCGTGATCGGGCGTGTCGCGCCAGTCCGACAGTGGCGGGTAGTAGTCGATGCCGATCACATCGATATCCGGCGAGGCCCAGAGCGGGTCGAGCGGGAAACGCACCTCCTGCGCCATCGCATCGACAACATGCGTCCCATACTCGGTCCAGTCTGCCGCATAGGTTATGATCGTGTCTTCGCCGACAATGGCACGCACGTCCGCAGCGAGGGTTACGAGCTGATTCACCGCCGGATAGACCCCGGCAGCCGACCGGACGCGCGTCAGGCTTTTCAATTCGGAGCCGATGACGAACGCATCGACGCCGCCCGCTTCCAGCGCAAGCTCCGCGTAGTGCAGGATCATGCGGCGGAAATTCCAGCCGGCAGCGCCGCCATCCGCGAAGAACGCATCGACCTGCTCCCCTGCTTCGCTGGTGCCGTCGGGCGAACCCTCGATATTCGGCGCGGGAAAGCAGGTGATCTCGCCGCGCCACGGATAGGCCGGCTGCGGCGCGACGCCGGTATGGGGGTTGGGCAGATCGTTGCCGGCCGGCACATCCATCATCACGAACGGATAGAGCGTGACCTTCAGCCCACGCTCCTTCAACTCGGCGATCAGACGGCGAACGCCGTTGTCGGACGGCGTTCCGCCATAGGCTGCGCGGTCCTCGATCTGCGATACCACCACGGCATCGTCGCGATCGAGGCCCGCCACCGACCAGCTCGCACCGTCGGTCTTCTTGTTCGCGCCATCGACACGGGGACGGATCCGGCAGACTCCGGCGCGCAGATCGTCGCCGAACCACGACACCACCAGCGCGACCCGTTCGAGATTGGGGCACAGCGCCTGCAACTCATCGAGCGAGGCGATGACATCGGAGGGAGCATGCGCGACATGCCGGTTTTCCGGCGCGTGCTTGCCGGGCCCGAGCCGGCGCGTCACGGCCCGGGGATCGTAGCCGAACTCGGTTGCGCCCGGGATCAGCGTTACCGCCCGCACCATCTGTTCCAGCGCGCCGACCGGCCGCACGATCTCGAACGACAATTGCGGGATGCGATTGCCGAACCGACCGACCGGGAGCCGCTCGAACACCACGTAGCTGAGCCCCCGATAGGCCGGCGCATCCTCGGCACCTTCCTTTGCAACGATCAGCGGGTCGGCCGCCTGATCCTCGCTGCCCGGATAGAACCGCACATTGAGCCGGGACGGATCGAGCGGCTTGCCGTCGGCCCAGACACGGGCGAGATGCGCGACCGGCCCTTCGGCGAGCCCGACTGCGATATTGGCAAAATACGAATAGGTGCGCGTCGTGGTCCCCTGTGGCGCCGGATCGGCGCCCTTGCCGCCCGCACCTCCCGCCGCCTCGGTGCGGGTCTTGACCTTCTCCTCGAGTGCGGTCGCCCAGATCACCTGACCCGCCACGCGCACCCGCCCATAGACGCGCGGAATCGGGGCGCCTTCGGTCGAGACCATGATGTCGAGGTCGCGCAGGCGAGGCCCCTCGTGGATTGGCGCCGCTGCCGACACAGGCGAAAACAGCCGCTGATCGATCAGGCTGCCGCCGACCGCACCTGCGAGCCGGCCGGCGAATGCACCGGCGGGGCCGAACAGCGCACCGCCAAGTGCACTCCCCGCAGCGGACAGTACGAGCGATGCCATCAGTTCACTCCGGGAAAGCGAAAGACATAGGCGAGACGCCGCCGCCACCACGGCGCCAGCGCAACCTCCGCGACTGCCGCGCCGTCATGGGCGTGGATCATGGTGGCATCCGCGGTCAGGATCGCCGCGTGCTTCGCGACAAGACCCGCACGCCACCGAAACAGCAGCACGTCGCCTCCCCGCATCGCGTCGTGCGCAACCGGCACGAGATGCCGCGCACCGGCTTCCGCCAGTGTTTCGCGCGACGTGGCTTCGGCCCAGTCGCGCGAATAGGCCGGCATGCGTTCGGGCTCTTCGCCGTAGAGCGCACGCCATACCCCGCGCACCAGGCCGAGGCAGTCGCAGCCGACCCCTTTCAGTGAAGCCTGGTGACGATACGGCGTGCCGATCCATCTGCGCGCTTCCGCGATGATGCGTGTTGGAGTAATGGACATTGGAGTTACCGCAATATTCGGTGCGCTCCCGCTCCCCTTTCAGGGCCTTTCGGGAGAGAGGGTGAGGAGAGCTAGGCCTTCTTCAAACTCTTCCCGTCATGGCCCGGCTCGCCATCGGTGGCGTAACGGATGATGAAATCGTTGCCGGGGATATGCGGGAACCCGCGGAAGTTCGCCACATTCTCGAAGCGATCGCGGCAGGTGGCGAAACGCTTGTCGCAGCCTGCGGTAACGACAAACATGTCGCCCGGTGCGATCGGAAGCGCCAAAGCCTGCCACAATTCGATGATGACGACGTCCCCCGCCACGTGGTGGCGCTTCACTTCCATCGCATCGCCGTCATTGGCACCGCCTGAAAAAGTCAGCCGCCCGCCGGTGAACCAGCCATCCGCGAAATCCGACAGCCCGCCGGCAGTGAACGCCGAGACACCAGTCAGCGCCGTCACCGCACCCTCGCCATGGTAGGACGCATCTTCTAGATCGACGCTGCAGCGTGCGTCGCCGAGATCGGCCGCGCAGGTCGGCGTATAGAGCCGTCCGGTCTCCGCGTTGAGCGCGTCGGCAAGTCCGCGCAACTCGGCCGCGAACGCCCTGCCCTCGCGCCGCACCTCGCCGATATGGCCGCGCGACATCAGGACGTGCAGCGACGGCTCGCTCCAGTCGACGAGATACAGGTCGACCTGCGCTGCGTCGTAGCGCCCGGCTGCGAGCGCATTCTCGCTCAGGGCCTCGTCGGAAAGCGCACCCGACACTTCCATGCCATCAACCGAGAGGCCGAGACGCGTCACCGCCTCCGATCCGGCAAAGCCGGTATCGGCGCGGCAGGTGACATCGTTCAGTATGATGTCGCGGTCGTGGTCGGTGAAGCCCTGCACGATGCCGTCGCGCCGGGTGACGATGTAGCAGCGGCACAGGGTGGTGGCGCCGGAATCCAGTCTGGCCTGCAGCGCGGGCGGGATGGCACGCATGGTTTCACAGCCTGATTTCAATGAGCGGGATTTTCGGAATTGCCCCCGACGCAAAGGCCGACATGTCGACCTCCAGATATTCGGTGTCGAACCGCACCGGCACGTCGAATAGAAAGCCCGCCGTCACCGCGTCGCCGAGGCCTGGCGGTTCACTCAGCATCACGACACCGGTCGTCACATCGACATCGAAGCCATCCTCCAGTTCCATGCCACCGACCGCCACACGAACACTGCCTGCGACAGGCTTGACGATCGGCCGCGCGTAAGGCGCGAACGCCGCGCCATAAGTCTTCAACAGTTGAAAGCTGTCGGTCGTCCCGTCGCCGAAACCGAGCGTCTGGTCGAGCGCGGTCACCGAGACGCCCGGCGCCGCGGAGGAATGATCGAGCCGGTCGCGCCAGCGAAAGCCGTGCAGCATGCCGCGCCGTTCCTCAAAAAACGCGATCACCTGCGACAGCGCATCGAATGTCTTGATGCCGTAACCCGCGTCATAGCGGCGCCGCGAATGTGCCCAGCGGGCGTTGCGCTCTTCGCGACCCGAGGCGAGCGCGACGATTTCGGTGCGCCGCTCCGGCCCGCCCGCGCTGCCGAACGCAATATCGAGCGGAAACAGGATTTCGTGAAAGGCTGTGGTCATGCCGGCATCCGTGACTGCGTCAAAGGGGAAATGGAACTGACGGCGCCGGCGCGTCTTGAGGTAGATCGATCGAGACCAGGAGGCGTGCCATGGCGACCTGCGAGACCTGCGGCAACAATTACGACAAGTCGTTCCAGGTGACGATGAACGGCGTCAGCCATACCTATGACAGCTTCGAATGCGCCATCCATGCGCTGGCGCCGACCTGCGCGAATTGTGGTATCCGGATTGTCGGCCACGGCCTCGAAGCGAGCGGCACGTTCTATTGCTGCGACCATTGCGCCGAGCACAAGGGCGTCAAGGGGCTGCGCGACCGCGTCTAGGGGTTTTCGAGCGAAGCGGGAACCGGTTCGCGTCAAGAAAGCGCACCATCAAACCTGCGCTCACAGCCCGCGCCGGCCGCGTGCAACCGCCCGCGCGATCTGCCCGGTGACATACATCTCGGAGCGGCGAAACGAGTCCGCGTCGGGCGTCGCGATATGCACCGTGATGCTGGCGCGCCCGCCGCCGGACGCCGCAACCCCAAGCCGTCCGTCCGGGCCGCGTGCGAGCGGCATGATCGCTTCGGGTCCGCCTTCGCCCGCAAGTCCCAGGCCGCCCGGACGCAGCGGAAAATAGGTCGGCGTGCCGATGATGCCGCCTGAGGCGAAGGGCTGGATTGTGCCCGACCCGATACCTCCCGCGAACAGCCCGGCAAATCCGGCCGTCAGGGCATTTTCCACCGGCTTGAACGCCAGCCGCAGCGCGATATCGGACAGACGCAGCGTGAGCGACTTCAGCACGGTCTCGAGACTGCGGCTGCCGGTCACGCCCTGCGCAAACGCACCCGACAGCGCGCGGCCGAATTGCGCAGCGCTGCGGTTGATGTCGTGCATCGCGCGATCGATGCTGCGCATGCCGCGATCGAGACCGTCCACGTTTCCGGTCAACGCGAAATCTTCGAAATCATCGGCCATCGGGATATCTCGTCATCAGGTCTGCGAGGTCGTCGCGGCGTAGCGGAGTCACGCCGCCGGTCGCCGCCTTGATTGCGAGCGCCAGTTCGCGCGGCGTCATCGCCCAGAATGCGCAGGGAGAGAGCCGCAGCACGCCGAGCCCGAAGCCGATCGCCTCGTCCCAGGGAAACGGCCTCATGCCTCGACCGGCCCGAAGGTCGCCTC
Organism: Pseudorhodoplanes sp.; assembly: GCF_050250235.1. Taxonomy (GTDB): domain Bacteria; phylum Pseudomonadota; class Alphaproteobacteria; order Rhizobiales; family Xanthobacteraceae; genus Pseudorhodoplanes. Next base: position 68,786 of record NZ_JBFWPA010000005.1, on the reverse strand, counting down.
GATCAGGGCCGCCGCGATCCGCACATAGCCTTCCGCGCCGTCCGGCGACGCCATGTGCGCGACCTGGTCGTCAGTCACGGCCTCGCCTGCGCCGCGCAAACCGGCACCGATGATGCGGATCAGATCGCGCGAACTCAGGCGGCCCTGCGCGAACCGCCCGGCAAGCGCGACGAGGTCGCCCTCGCCGAACCCCGCTTCCATCTCGGCAAGCGCGCCAAGTGTAAGCACCAGCGTACGCTTGCGGCCGCCGATCTCCGCTTCGATCTCGCCACGGTGATGATTGGGCATGCTGTTCCCCGCCTATGCCGCCGCGAATGTCAGTTCGCCCGCGGATTCCAGCGCCATGTCGTACGTGACCTCGCCGTCATGCTCGCCGGCAAATTCCAGGCTCGTGATCTGGAACGCGCCCTGCACAATGCCGAAATCCGGGATCACCACCTGGCAGTTCTTCACCGCGCCATCGAAGAAGGTCTGGCGCATCAGCGCATCGGTCGCGGCATCCTTGAACAGGCCGCGGCCGGACACGCCGGCTCGCTTGATGCCGGCGCCGTCGAGCAGTTCGCGCCAGCGGCCGGCGCTTTCGGCATGCGTGATGTCGACGCTCTCGGCGTTGAACGCGATGCGCCGCGATCGCAACCCCGCGACCGTTACGTAAGCACTGCCGTCATGCATCTTGACCAGCAGGTCCTTGCCCTTTTGTGCTGCCATGTTGTTCCTCAATGTCCGTTGCTGTCCCCCTCCCCCTTGTGGGGAGGGTCGGCGAAGTGAGCGCAGCGAACGAGCCGGGGTGGGGATCGTTGCTGTAATGCACCGCCTCTCGCCCCACCCCGATCATCCTCACTTCGTTCAACTGATCGACCCTCCCCACAAGGGGGAGGGTAAAAGGACGGAGCGCGCAGCGCATCACATCGCCTCCGTCACCGCGCGAAACCGCACCAGTGCGTGGTAGGTTCGCCCGTCGGACTCGCGCCGAATATCGGCAAGCGCGAAGCGCAGATTGACAAGCTGGTGGCCGTCGGGCGCCAGCGGCGTATCATCGAGCGCCTGCAACAGCGCGCCGGCGATCAGATGCGCTTCCCTGTGTCCGCCCTGCCGCGACCAGGCATGCAGCGTGAGCTGATGCTCCTGCAGCGACTCGTCGCCCGCGGAAAAATCGGACACCCGCGCTTCACCGAGCGTCACATACGGAAACGCCGCATGGGCCGGCGGCTCGTCGTAGATTTTCGGGCCGCCGAGAATGCCGGTGAGCGCGGTGTCCGCGCTCAACGCGTCATGGATCGCCGCGCGCAAGGCTGCGGTTGCTGTGGACATGGATGTCTCCGGTGATTACGGAACGATCTCTTCCGCCTCGATCGACAGAAACCGTCTGCGCCCGTCACGATCGCGCAGCGACACGATGCGGAAGATGCGCGCGCCGTCGCGGAAACGGTGCATCGTCGTGATGTCGTCGGCGAAGCGAATGCCGATGCGATGGGTGACGCGCGCTCCAAGCCGCTCAGCCTCCAGCGTGCGCGCGGCCGATACCGGCGTCACCTGCGCCCACAGCGTCGCAACACTTTCGAAGCTGCGCATCAAGCCGCCTGCACCATCGGCGCTTTCGACCGGTGCTTCGAGCGTGAGACGGCGGTTCAGCAGACCGGGATTGCTCATAGCGACAGCACCCGAAACGGCGCAATCATCGACGACACGGAGACCGGCATCGACGCCACCTCGCCGCTCGCCGCAATCACGCCGCGGTTCTCGTACCAGTGCGCGACCAGCATGCGGATCGCCTGGCGCAGCGGCTGGGGCACGGCGTCAGGCTCATCGCCGTAACCGGCCACGATGTCGATCTCGATACCGGCGGCAAGCTTGCCCGGCGCTGGAGGCGCACCGCGCACAAAAGCCAGCACGGCCGGAGCCGAGGCCCGGTCGATTGCGAAATCGTCGACATCGAGAAGCTCAGGCATGCCATCGGCATCGAACACCCGGATCGCTGCGACCTCCACCAGCGGCACCGGCAGCACGGGCAGCCGCCCGGCCGCGGGCCAGACATCGCGAACCAGCCGCCAGGTCTGTTCGATCAGCGCGCGGCGGGTCTGCGCCTCGACATGGACGCGGGCAGCCGCGATCAGTGCGGCAATCACATCGTCGTCGTCGTCGTGCGCGACCCGCAGAAAATGTTTGGCATCGGCAAGCGAAACCGGCTCGAGCGCCGGTGGCGTCAAGAGAATGGCGGACATGGATTTCTCCGTCATTCCGGGGCGCGGGCACACGCCCGCGAGCCCGGAACCCAGGCAAGAGCACCCGGTGGTTTGAAGTGGATTCCGGGTTCGCCGCTTCGCGGCGCCCGGAATGACGCCGGCTACATCGCGCCGGTCAGCATGATGGCGATCGGCATGATCGCCACCATCGCGAACGAGGTCAGCACCAGCGTGGATGCGGACTCGGTTTCATAAATGCCGTAGCGCGGCGCCAGCAGCACCGCGAAAGCCGAACTCGGGATCGCGCACATCAGGATGGTCTCGCGCGCCAGCGGTTCCTTGATCGACAGCGCCAGCACCAGCACCACCGCGAACAGCGGTTGCGCGATCATCTTGGCGATGACATTGCCGACGATCTCGGTCGTCACCCTCACCTTGTAGGCGGCGATGATCAGACCCGCCGCAAACAGCGAGACCCCCGATGTGGTCGAACCGATCAGCGTCAGCATGTTGTCGACCGGCTCCGGAACCCGGACGCCGGTCAGCACGATCGCGATCGCCGCCAGCGGCGCCCACACCACCGGCTTGACCAGGCTGCTCTTGAGCGCCTCGGCGACCTCCTTGCCAAGCCCCGCCGGATCGCCGCCGCTCCCCGCCCGCACGGCGCGTGCCGCGTGCATTTCCAGCAGCAGCACCGTCAGCGGCGCGATCGTCAGATTCGCCACCACCGTCGCCGTCGTCACCGACAGCACGCCGGAATCGCCGAACAAGCCCTTGAAGATCGGGATGCCCATGAACGCCACCGACGGAAAGCTCAGCAAGCAGGCCTGCAGGGCCACCTCGCCCAGCGAATGGCGCAGCACATACAGGCCAAACAGAACCACCGCGACATAAAACCCGACCAGCGCCAGGGTGATCGCAATCAGGAAGGCGGTCTCGCCGGCGGGCGGATGCGCCGCCGTCTTGACGATGCCGACAAACATGATCGCCGGCAGCGCGAAATCCAGCACCAGCTCGTTGATGCCCTTGACCTGGTCGGCGTCGAATTCCTTCGTGCGTCCAGCGAAATAGCCGAGCGCAAGCACGAACAGCACGGGCAACAGGACGGAGAATGAACTGACCAGCATGCGGGAATGTCGGGAGGCGCAGATGCGCGGGGTTCCCGACACTCGCATCATCGTCGCAGCCTGCCAAGGGGCGACACACCGCGCGTCATCGCCGCAGGTCTTATCCCCGTGCAGTTGACTCCGCGCGTGAACATCGTTCCAAGATCGCCGTCATGCGCCACCTTATCCTTGTTGCACCGCTTCTGCTCGCAAGCCTCTCGCCCGCGCCGGCCCTGGTCGGCGGCGCGCCCGCGGTTCAGGGACCGCATGCGGCGGTGATGATCGTCGGCTCGCGCGGCAATTCCTGTACCGGGATCGCGGTCGCGCGCGACCTGGTGCTGACCGCGGCGCATTGCGTGCCCGCCGGCGCCGAGTACAAGCTGGTTGAATTCGATGCGCAGCGTCAGCCGCGCCTGCGCGATACCCAGGGCATCGCGCGCCACCCGCAATTCAGCCAGAAGACCTTCGACGCCCACCGCGCCACCGCCGATGTCGCGCTGATCAAGGTCGCAACATCCGCCATGCCCGCCCCAATCCATGGGGAGCGGCTGAAGATCGCGCCCGGCGACCGGCTCACGCTGCAGGGCTTCGGCCTCACCCGCGCGGGCGACGGCAAGAGCGGCGGGACACTGCGCAGCGCCACGCTTACGGTGACCGGAAAGCCCGGCAATCTGCAAATCCGCCTGATGGACCCGGCCACGCGCAACGAGCGGCCGGGGCTTGGCGCCTGCACCGGGGATTCCGGCGCACCGGTATTTCGCGACATCGGCGGGCGCATGATGGTGGTCGGCGTGGTGAGCTGGTCGACCGCCGCCGGCAACGAGGCCGGCTGCGGCGGCCTCACCGGCGTTACGCCGCTGTCATTATACTATCCGTGGATCTTGCAGGCCGCGAAGCAGCTCGGCAGCCCGCTGGCGCCGTAACGCGTCCGCCATTGACAAGTCACACGCTCCTGCGAACCTGCCTCTCCCTTCCAATCCAGAGGCGGCCGCATGTTCCCCGTACCCACCAGCTACTTCCTGACCCGCGGCGTCGGCGTGCATCGCGACCAGCTCACCGCCTTCGAACTCGCATTGCGCGAGGCCGATATCGAGCAGCAGAATCTCGTCACCGTCTCCTCGATCCTGCCGCCCGAATGCGTCGAGATCACCCGCGAGGCCGGCGTCGCCACGCTGCGTCCCGGTGAAATCACCTTCTGCGTGATGGCCCGCACCGAGACCAACGAGCCCGGCCGCCGGATTCATTCCAGCATCGGGCTGGCGCGCCCGAGCGATGCGAAGATGTACGGCTACATCTCCGAGCATCACGGCTATGGCATGACCGGCGAGCAGAGCGGCGACTATGCCGAGGATCTGGCGGCCTCCATGCTCGCCTCCACGCTTGGCATCGAGTTCGATCCCGACGCCGCCTGGGACGAGCGCAAGAAGGTCTACCAGACCAGTCACCTCATATTCGGATCGACGTCGATCACCGCCGCTGCGATCGGGGACGATTCCGGCCGCTGGACCTGTGCGATCGCGGCGGCGGTGTTCCGTTTCACGGAGCGCAGGTGATGGCTGCGACGCCGACCTTCGCCGTGCCGTCGAGCTTCCTCGGCATCCTGCGGCTGGAAAGCGAGGCCAGTTTCCATGTTGCCGGCATTCCGCTCGATATCGGCACCACCAACAGAAGCGGCTCCCGGTTCGGACCGGCCGCGATCCGGCACGCGAGCCGCATGCTGGTCGATGGCGACCATCCGCATTGGTGGATCGATCCGGCCGGTCTGCCGGTCGCCGATATCGGCGATTTCGCGATTGCGCTCGGCGACATCGAGAACAGTCTCGCGCTGATCGAAGCGCAGGCGGCCGAATATTCGCATCTGATTGCGCTGGGTGGAGAACATACGATCTCGCTGCCGCTGCTTCGCGCCCTTTCGGGACGAATCGGCGAGCCACTCGCGCTGGTTCACTTCGATGCGCATGTCGACACCTGGCCCGACAATTTCGGGCAGACCTACGCCCACGGTTCGGTGTTCTTCCACGCCATCGAGGAAGGACTGATCAATCCGGCCCGGAGCGTGCAGATCGGCATCCGTTCACCGGTGCAGAAGGATGTCTACGAATGGACGCTCGACAAGGGCGTTACCATCATCACCGCGCAGGATGTCCACGAATCCGGCCCGCAGAACGTGGCTCAGCGCGTCACCGGCATCGTCGGCGACGCTCCGGCCTACCTGTCCTTCGACATCGATTGCCTCGACCCGGCTTTCGCGCCGGGCACCGGCACGCCGGAGATCGGCGGACTGGCAAGCTGGCAGGCGCAGGCCATCCTGCGCCGGCTGGACGCGCTCGCCTTCTCCGGAATGGATGTTGTCGAGGTGGCCCCCGCTTACGACACCGCCGAGATCACAGCGCTCGCGGCCGCGACAATGGCGTGGGAATACCTGGCGATGGTCGGCAAGCAAGCGGGCTGACGGACATTACTCGTCGAAGCCGGCATTCATCCGGTCGGACCAGTCGACCCGCGAGGCCGCGCCCGTTGTGTGAGCGGTGTAGGTGCCCGGCGCCGCCGGGTGCTCAACCGAACGTACGACCGAATAGGCGCCGCCCCCGACAATTGTCACGGCAAGCACCAGGGCCAGCAAGATGCGCATTTTCAATCTCCAGGTTCTTTTTGTTGCAGCGCATATATGAGCGCTGTGCACATTCCGCCTTCACGTCCCCGTGACGGCATCCCTGCAATACCGCAGCCGCATGCGCAGCAGACTGCGGCGCGTCCCGTCAATTCGCCACGCCTTTCGGCGGCGGCATCTGGAAGCCGTAGAAATTCGACTGTTCCTGCCAGTCGAGACGAGACGAGCCGGTGGTATAGGCATCGGCCGTCGATTCCTGGGCGGAGTTCAGAGCCAGATAACCGCCGCCGGCGAGGATCACGACGGCAAGGACCGAAAGAGCGTAGACGCGCATGGCATCCTCCATTGGATTGCCCAGCGATGTAGAGACGCCGCGCGCGCTCCGCTTTCACGTGGTTGTGACGAATTGCAGGATCTTGCCTCAAAGTGCTCGCGTTGGCGTGCGATCACTCCGCTCGTCCCCGCGAAAGCGGGGCCCCTGTCTTTCAGGATGCCCGCCTTCGCGGGCATGAGCGGAGTTTCTGACCAGCCTATGCCCCCGCAAACTTCAGCAGCTTGATCGCGTCGAAGTCCTGCACGCCGCCGCCGACGCGCTTCGTGGTGTAGAACAGCACATAGGGCTTGGCGGAATACGGATCGCGCAGCACCCGCACGCCCTGGCGGTCGACAACGAGATAGCCGCGCGCGAAATCGCCGAACGCGATCGAGTAGGAGTCTTCGGCGATGTCCGGCATCTCCTCGGCTTCCACCACCGGGAAGGTGAGCAGCCCTGCCCGCCCGCCGACCTGCGCCGGCGGCTGCCAGAGATAATTGTCGTCGGCATCCTTCAGCTTGCGGATCGCCGACTGCGTCTTGCGGTTCATCACGAAATGCGCGTTCTGCCGGTAACCGGCCTTCAGCGCATAGACGAGATCGATCAGCGGATCGGCCGGGCCATCCGCGGGAAAGCCGGCATCGAGCCCGGTCTCGATGAAGCCGATCTTGGTCCAGGCCCAGGAGCCCTCCGCCACCTTGTCGTATTGCATGAAGCCCTTCGGCTTGTTGGTGCCGTCGCCGTTGACGAAGGCCGCGCCCTCCTGCACGGCGAATACCTGCTCGACTTCGCTTGCGATCCATTCGTCGATGTTGACCGCTGTGTCTTCCAGCAGCACCGGCGTGGCCGCCGGCATGGCGTAGAGCTCCGCCGCCGGAAATGACAACTCGGCGAGCACCGGCGAGTCGGTGGTCGGCCGCGCGGCGGTTTCCGCCACCCAGCCGGTGGCGGGGCCGGTGGTCATGAACGGCTTCTTGTAGACATTGCCGGAAATCTCGCGCACCGCCGCGATCGAACGGATCGGCGAGATCGCCGCCAGCCGCTTTCCGATCTCGCGTTCGACCTCTTCGGGCACCAGATAGCCGCCGTCGGCGGGCGTACCGGCCGACATCGCCTTGACCTCCAGCGCGCGCAGTCCTGCGCTTTCGCCCGCGCGGACATAGGCCTCGAACGCGGCCTTGTGCTCGCGCGCAGAGGCGCTGCGCAGACCCGTCTCGATCCCGAGCTGCGGTCGCGCCGATTTCAGCGACAATTCGTCGAGCCGGCGCGTCTGCGCGTCCAGCGCAGCGTCGATGCGCGCGACTTTTTCCTCTTGCAGCACGTCAGCGGAGCGTCGTTCGATCGAGGCAATGCGCTCGTCATTCGCCGCCTTGAAGGCGTCGAAGGTGCGCATCAACTCGGCATGGGTGACATGCGCTTCCCGCATTGGAGCATCCGGCGCAAAGCCGGCCTTGGTTTCGAGGTCGTGATGGGCGAGGTCCATTCGGGTCTCCTTGTGGAATGGGACAAAAAAAACGCGCCGGGCTCAGCCCTCGCGCGCTTGGACAGGTGAATTGGAGGGATGGCTTTCCGGGTCGCTGCACCGGACGGGACGGTTCAGATTCCGCACACCTTGTTGTGAAGCCCGGCTTGGGCATAAGAATCGTGATACCATGTGTTGATAAGCAAAGGCTGGGGGGGTCGGTGCCGGCACCGGATCAGAGTGGCTACCCGCGGAGAAAGATGATGCGTAAGATTGTAGCGATCGCGGCAGCTGGAATGACCCTCGGCCTCATCGCGACGGCCACCCTCGACGCCGCGCAGGCTCAGTATTATGGCGGTTATCTCAACCAGCCGCGCAGCTATGCGCCACCGTCCTATGTCCCGCCACCGCCAGCCTACGCGCCTCCGGCATATTCGCGGCCGCGTGTGGTCGTGACGCCGCCCAGCTACGGCTACGGCAGCGGCGCCTATTTCGACTACCGGCATTTCGGCGATCCGACGACCCAGGATTCGCTTCTGACCTGCGCCTATTGCTGAGCGGGCGCGAGCTACGCGTCAGCCGGCGCATCACGCTAGGGCGAGACCGGACACCATGCGAACGACGGTGACGCTCGTCGCAACCTCGATCATGATCGGCGCGGCTGTGATCGCGGCGCCGGGCATCGCGCAAGCGCGCTTCGGCGCCGGCGCGATTGCCGATACCGCAGTGAACATGGCCGCCACGCAGCCCACACAATTCAGTGCGCAACAGCGCAGCCAGCGCTCACCCCGGCGCACCACCCCGCGGCGCACTTACAGCCCGCCGCCGAATACGACATCGCCCTACATCTATCCCGGCTCGCGCGGCGCGTTGCTCAACTGCTCGTTCTGTTGAGGGGCGGACGTCACGTGGGCTTGTAGAAGCCGTCATCCAGGCTGCGAAGCGTTCCTGCCGCGTCTGCGCAATACGGCTGCCGCTCCGACTGTGCAATGATCTCGAAGACTTTCCTTGCCTCTTCAGGCATGAGAGCCAGCGTCGCGTGCGCCGCGTTCAGACGAACCTTGAGGTTGGTATGATCGTAGAAGCGCGCCAGTATGCGTCGTTTGTCTCCATCGCGCCTCTTGAGCTCATCGATCACCGCGCGCTCGCGGCTGTAGAGTCGATTGTATCTCGCAAGCTCATCATACTTTTGCGCTTCATCTTGTTCGATTGACAGCGCCAGAAAGCGCTCGACGAGTTGCTCTTCGCTCAAATCGTCCAGCGCCGCTGAGCGGTTACTGCTCCCGGGCTCCGCCGGGACGAGGCCGTGCAGTTCGGCTTCATATGCACCGGGCCCGGTCGCTGGCGGCCGCCATGTCTCGTCCCCAACTGCGCTCATCCGATCCGACGACAGAACTGGCGCGAGCGTTCGCGTTGCCTGCGCCGCCGCATGGTGAACCCGCTCATCGGGATGAAAATAGAGTTGGAAGAGGGCTCGACGTTGATCTCCGTCGCGGCGCTCCAATTCAACGCTGACGGCGTCCAGATCCCAATAGCGCTCGTCCACTTCGGGCATCCCGTCGGCTTCATCATAGGCTATCGCTCGCTGGACAAACATCGCAACCAATTCATCGGTCGCGTGGCTTTCCAGACCAGTCTTGGGCGTATTGTCGCCCCGCCGCCGAGCAATCTCACGTTGAGCCTCCAGCGCCCGCGCATGAAGCGCTGCCGCCTTCGGCTGGTCATAGGCCGCGCACGCTTCTTTATAGGCACGCATCAAGGCCAGCCGGTGCTCGACGAGCTCCATCTCATCAAGGTCGGCGAGGTGAACCATTGCCACGACTCTCAACCGGAGGTTGAGCGGATTGTGTGCCCAAGCTGTGCCGCCGGTCAATAGCGTCAAATTGCGATGTATACGCCCGCTTGGAAGCACTGACTTGTCTCATAAGGCAAGCAATCAGGCTGGCTTGTAAACACCATCGTCGAGCGCACGAAGAGACATGCCGGCGTCGCCTGCCTGTGGCTGCCAGCCAGACGATTGAATTTCCTCAAGTTGTGCGCGCGCGGCCTGCGGTGCGATCGCAAGAGTTGCCTTCGCCGCCTTGAGTCGCACCTGCATGTTCTTGTGATCGTAGAGCGACAGCAGAGCCGCGCGCTGATCTCCGGGGCGGGATTTCAACTCACTCTTGATCTCTTCCAACTTCCAAAAAATCTTATTGACCTCTCGTTGCGCACGGTAGAGGAGAGCAGCATCTTGCTGGACCGCGAGGTCAGCGAACAAACGCACCAGTTGTTCAGTGGTCATGTCGGAGAGTTTTATGCGCTTCATGGTTTGAGCACTTCAAACTTCTGCAGGGCACCGAGGCCAATATATCTCTTCTCGTCCCAACTCTTGCCTTGCAGATATTTCCGAGGGGTCAATCCGCCGTAGGTTTCGTTCGGCGTCTCAAACCATGAGTTGATCTGCCAATGCCTGTAACGCGGGATAAGCACGAGATTGTCCGACCGGTTGATGACGCTGTCAGGAAATCCGTCATTGCGCGCCTGGGTCTGCTCGACAATGTGGTGGACATCATAGCCGCGTTTGTCCGCCTGGAATACGCCGTCGTGCAATTCGCCGAGGCTCTTCGGCGCGTCCTGAAATGATCTGATCTCCCAATACTTTTCATTGAGCCAGTGGCTTGCCGACGTCGCGACCTCGGAGAGATATTCGCTCGCCAGCCGGACATTCCGCGCCACCTCTTGCGCGATGTAGTTGCGCTCCTGCTGGGTCTTCGGTTGCGTGCCCGGAATGCTGTGAAGAGTCTCGATCGGCGGCAGATTCGGCGGGCGCCTGCGTACGTCCGAGAAGTCGGTCGATTCGAGTTCGCCGAGATCGCTATCCAGCACCTCGCCGTCGGCGGCGTCACCGTCATCGAGGGTCCCACCGCCCGCATCCGTCCACTGCCCCAGTTCGTCCCGCGGCTGGTCCGGATTGAACCCTGCCTTCAGCGCGATCGCATGCTTGCGCATCGCGAGTAGAAAGCGCAGCGCGGCCACATGCCATTTCAGCCGGAGCAACTCCAACCGTACCCCATCGAGTGCATGCATGGCCTCACACCGCGCGCTGATACAGCACGCGCCGCCGCGCGGTGGGGTCGACGACCACCGGCTTGCGCGCCCGCGCGGGCGGAGCGAACGGGGGCTTCGCCTCCTTCACCGCGCGGACGCGCGCTCCCGGCAGCGCGCTAATGCGCGCACCTGGAAGCAGCGGAAAGGTCACGATCGAGATTTCCCACAGATCGATCTGGTCGAGCTTGCGCACGCGCGACTTCGGATCGACGCGCGCCTTCACCGTCTTGAAACCGATCGAGAGACCATCGGCCGCGCCCTCGCGCAGCAGCGCCAGCAATTCGCGCGCGCGCACGACGTCTGGAATGAGCCGCCCGCGCACGCGAAGCCCGCGCCAGTCCTCGGCGATCTCGTTCCATATCCCGATCGGCTCGGCCGGATCGTGCTGGAACAGCATCGGGATGCGGCGCACGCCGCGCAGCCTCAGCGTCTGCGCGAATGCGCCCGGCATCACCATGTCGCGCGCCTGGTCGATCTCGCCGAACAGACTGGCGTAACCCTCCACGCTGCCGTCGGGATGGATCGCCGCGCGCGGCTGAAAAGAGGTGTCGTTGGTGTTGGGTGCGAGCATGAAAACTCCATGCGTCGTCCCGGCCAAGCTGAGCACGCAGGCAAGTCCACGCAGCCTGCGTAAACCTGGCTGCGCGAAGCGCGAGCCGCGACCCATAACCACCGACGGTGGCTATGGGTCCCCGCTTTCGCGGGACGACAACCGATTGCTGTTGTGACTAGCCCTTGGGCGCCTTGCGTGGCCCTTTCGCCTTGCGCATGGCCTTCACATCGCGGGCGGCGTTTTGCTTCGATACCCGGTCGAGATGCGAGAGAAACTCGCGAAACACCGTGAGGTGGTCGCGCTTGCGCTTGGGCACCGGACGCAAACTGCGCATTACCGAATGCAGACTATCCATCATCGGCCTCCGAACTTTCTGTTGAAGCGCGCAAGCTCGCGCACAAAATCGTCGAAGCGCCGCATCGCGGCGGCGTATTCGCGCAGCACGAAGACCGAAAGCGCACTCGCGCCGGCGGCCCACAGGAACAGCGCCAGATGCGCGAGATCGCCGCGCTCGGCGAAGATGCGGGTCAGGTCGGGCATGACAGCGTTTTCGAGCGAAGTGGGCACCGGTTCGAGAAAACGCGTCGGTGGGAAACCCTAACGGAAAACTCATCGTGTTCGCGGCGCGACGTACCGCCGCCGCAACCGGACTGCTATCGTGCTGCCGGTTCCGGATACACCGGGGCAGCGTCACGGAAGGACCGATCATGCAGAAACTTGCACTTGCCGCCGTGCTTGCGGCATTCGCTTCGTTCCCTGCCACAGCGCAGGACGGATTTCCGAACCTGGTCGGCACCTGGAAGGGCGACAGTCAATCGATCGTCCTGTCGGGCGGCAATCAGCACCATCCCGGCAAGTCGAGCGAGCCCCGCATGACCAGCGTTGCCTTCACGATGGTCATCGACAAGCAGGATGGCCGGCGTTTCTACGGCACGTTTTCATCACCGCGGCACAAGGAAACCGTCATCGGGGTCATAGCGCGCAACGGCGCGATCTACGTGGTGGATGATGACGGCTACTCCGTCGGCACCCTGCTCGCTCCCACCAGGATGGAAATCTGCTACATGAAGCGCGCGCCGGACGGGCGTATCGCGTCCTGCACTGAAATGGCGAAGCAATAGCACTGCAAGATGGCTCGCCCTGCATGAAACGTCAGGCGAGCGCATCCCCGCCCTCGACTGGCGCGTAACCAACCGCGATCCGCTTCTCGTTCAGCGTGAGGAAGGGCGCGGCGGTCACCCGCGCCCACAAGGCGGCGCGATCCGCGCCTAGCGCCTCGATCCGGTCGGCATCGACCGCGAGCCGCACGCTCCCGCCGTAAGCAGGCGCCAGCCATTGCGACAATGCCGCGCCGATGCGGCTTGCGAGCGGCAGCACGGTGCCGCGGAACAGCGCGCGATTCGCCTCCTGATAATTCGCATAGGTATTGTCGCCCGGAATTCCGAGCAGCATCGGCGGCACCCCGAAGCACAGCGCAATCTCGCGCGCTGCATTGTGCTTGGCCTCGAGGAAGTCCATGTCCTTGGGCGACAGCGACATCGCCTTCCAGTCGAGCCCGCCTTCCAGCAGCAGCGGCCGGCCGGCATTTTTCGCGCCCTGATATTCGTCCGACAATTCGCGCTTCAGCCAACTGATATTGATCGTCCGACAGCACCGTCTGCTCCGGCCCGGAATAAACCAGCGCACCCGAGGGCCGCGCCGCGTTGTCGAGCAGCGCCTTGTTCCAGGATGCGGCCGCGTTATGCGTGTCGACGGCGACGCTTGCGGCCTCGAGCGGCGCCAGACCGTAATGGTCGTCGAGCGGATGAAAATGCGTCAGATGCAGAATGGGGGGTGGCACTTGCCCCTGCGCGAACCGCAGGCTGCGTCCCGCGACGTGATATTCGTAGGCCTCCGGCCATCCGTCGGTGCCGGGCACGACCCGCATGCGATCCGGGCGCAGCGCATAGAGTTCGCGCGGCCGGCCCTCGAGCGACACCGCCTCGATATAGGCATTGCCGGCGAGCTGCAGATGCGCGACCACGCTCTCCAGGAATACAGGCCCGTCCTGCCGCGGATTGGGCCGCGCGATCAGATCGAGCAGCGGATGCGCGTCATGCTCGGCGTCGTCTTCATAGGCGAGCCAGGTCACCGAGGCGACCGCCTCCGCCACCAGCCGCACAGCGCGATGCACGATCGCGTTCTTCATGTAGCCCTCGCGCATCAGCGCCGCGGTGTCACGCGGCGTCCAGCGCGCGCCCCCCTGCGACTGAAACGCGATCAGCTGCGCGATGCGCGAGGATTTTTCTTCCGGAGCACGGAACCATTTCGCGAAATCGAGCATGACAACCCCTGCAATAAAGCAGCGCTGGCGCTGCACGCAGTGAAAAACAAAAAGGCCCGCGCGATGCGGGCCTTTCGTTTTCTGACGTCGAGGAAACTGCGCGCGCTAGAATACGCCGAGCAGCGCAAGAACGATAATCAGACTGAGCGGAACGCCCAGCAACCAGAGAATGATCGGCACGGTTCGCCCTCCTGTGTGGTCGGTTTGATGCGGCAACAACGCCGAAGGGCGAATGAGGTTCCAGGGTTTTTCTCTGCCGGTTTCCCGAGCCGGATGCAGCGCTTATCCCTTCGCCGGCAACGGCCAGGTGCGAATCTGTTCCGACACCGATGGAAATCTTCTTGCGAGCTCGTCGGCATTGCCGAGTTCGACATCCTGCGGATCCACACCCGGCCATTCGGTCGATCCGCCGAGAAACCATTGACGCGTTCCGATCACCCGCGCCGTGTGGAAGGTGTTGCCAGGAATGAACAGCTGAACTCTGTGGCCCTCGCGCAGATCGGGTCCGACGATGTGCTGCTGTGTCGAGCCGTCGGTCAGCATCATCAGCACCTCGATCGGATCGCCGAGATAATAGTGATAGAACTGGTCGTTGCGGATGCGATGCAGCTTCACCGGCTGCTGCGGCGTCAGCATGAAATACAGCGCCGAACCCATCGGCCGCCCGCTCTCGAACGGCGCCGGCAATCCGCCGGGCGCAATCCGCTCCTCGCTCAGATAAGTGACGCGCACATAGCCGCAGGTGGCGTTGGGTTTGAGATCGAGCAGCCGCTCGACGTCCTGGTAGGTCATGCCCTGATGCATCGTACTCCCCTGCGCATTGGCCTGTCCCGGTGAGAGGGCCGCCGCGCCCGCAAGCGCCGCGCCTGTGAGGATCTCGCGCCGGTCCGGCATCGTGCTTGCTCCGTTTGAAGTCATTTCATCGAGACATGCTATCATTCTCGTGTCCCGGGCGCGATGCAGCACGAAGTGCTGCTTCGCAGAACCGGGACCCATGGTAATGCACGCATAAATATGACCTCTTACGTTTACATCCTTGCGAACGGCAAGAACGGAACGATGTATGTCGGCGTGACGAGCAATCCGGCACGGCGGATGACCGAACACAAATCCGGCGCCGTACCCGGCTTCACAAGGGCTTATGGCATCAACCGGCTCGTGTATCTTGAAGAATATCCAACTATCCTCGAAGCACGCGCACGCGAACATTCACTCAAGCGCTGGCGTCGTGCATGGAAAATCAAGCTGATCGAGTCGATCAATCCGAATTGGGATGACCTGAGTGACAAGCTCTAATCTCGCGCTCTAGCAGCACAATCTGATCTCGTGCCGCGGACGCGATGCAACATGAGCGAAGCGAAATGTTTGCGTCGCAGAGCCGGGGCCCATTCCTCCGCTACACAAGCTGTGACATGGCTCCCGGTTCTGCAGCGCGTCACTCCGTGCCGCACTGCGCCCGGGACACGAGAGTTGCGCATCGGGTGCAAAATCCTGCGAGACCGTCGTCACAACATCCTCACCCTCGGCCCCGCCGGCGCGGCGAAGGTGAGGTGCGCCACCGCCCACACCATCGCATCGAGCCGGTCGGGCGAGCGGCCGGACGACAATCCATCCAGCCCGAAATCGCACATCTCGTCTTCGAGTGCCGGAAACACCCCGGCATGCTTCACCCTGCCCTGCTCGTACAAGGCCGCGACCGGCTCGGCGCGCAGCCATTTGGCCCGCGTCGCCCGCACCGCGATCACCGGCACGCTCGCATCGGCCTCGCGGATCACGGCGCGCACCATGTCGCCGCCCTGGTTGACCTCGACCACCAGCGCATCGGCCTGCAGCCGGCGCCACAGCGCGATCGCCTTGGCGGCCCAGCCCGCTGGCGACAGCCCCGACACCGTCTCGTCGGCGATCACATAGCAGACGCCGTTTTCCGCGCAGCCCGCAGCGACCAGCCCGCAGGCATCCGCGCCCTTCGATGCGGAGGCCGGCGGATCGACCGCGACCACGATGCGCCGCAGGTTCGGCGCAGCCGCCACGCGGCAGCCTTCGATCATCGCACGCGACCACAAGGCATCCGGCCGGTCATCGACGATCTCGCCGTCCAGCTCCTGGCGCCCAAGCCGGGTGCCGTCATAGCGCTTCACCACATTGTCGATGAAGGCGGGCGACAGGTGATAGGCATTCGCCCGCGTCGGCGCATGCGTCACCGCGCTCGCAGGGTCGGCGATCAGCCGTTTCAGAAGAGCGATCGGCCGCGGCGTGGTGGTGATCACCTGCCGCGGCCGCGCGCCAAGGCGCAGTCCGAACTGCAGCATATCGAAGGTTGCTTCGGCATGACGCCACTTGGCGAGTTCGTCTCCCCATGCGTGAGAGAATTGCGGACCGCGCAAGGATTCCGGATCTTCCGCCGAGAAGCCCTGCGCGATCGCACCATTCGAAAATTCAACACGCCGCCGCGACGGCACCCAGACCGGACGCACGTCGCGCGGATGCACCGAGAGCAGCCCCGACACGCCCTCGATCATCACCTCGCGGGTTTCGTGTTCGGTCTCGCCGATCAAGGCGATGCGCCGGTCGCCCTCGCCGTCCTGTTTCGGCGCATTGGCGATGCGCTTGACCCATTCGGCGCCGGCGCGGGTCTTGCCCGCACCACGCCCGCCGATCAAAAGCCATGTGCTCCAGGGCTCGCCATTATTGGCGAGCGCGGGCGGAAGCTGGTGGTCGTGACAATGCAGCCGGAAGCGGCGGTTAAGCTTGTCCCTCTGTCGGGTCGTCATCCTCGCCAGGAATTCGCTGCGGACCTCCGGCGGCCATTGCCTCCATTTTTCTCGAAAGTTCTCGATAGATTCCGTCGATGTCGGCGGGGAGATAATCTTCGTCATCGTCGTCGACCGCGTCCTGCTTCTTGCGCCTCCCCGCTTTTGGCTCATGCAGCGCGTCGATCGCGGTCAGCGACTGCAGCGTCTTCGCCAGCACCGCGAGCGTGCGCGCGTCGCGCTCTGGATCGCCCGGCGCCTGCTTGCAGCCCGCCAGCCGCGCCTCGATCTCGTCGACCTGCCGCTCGGCGGTCCTCATCATGCGATTGACCAGCGCGATCCTGTTCTCCTTCAGGATCTTCCGCCGCACCACCATCCGCCGCTTCGGCACTTCCGGCAGCAGCCGCTCGCCATTCTTCTGCTTCGGGCCACCGGCGAGCCAGTGATACAGCCCCCAGTGGCTCAGCCTTGTTTGCGCGAGTATGTCGCGGGTGGTCGCGCCCTCGGCATACATCTGCCGCGCGCGTGCTGCGTTTTCAGAAATGGCGGCGCTGTCAGGAATGTCGGTCATGGTGTGCCGATCGAATGCATATCTCTCCGCTCGTCCCCGCGAAGGCGGGGACCCAGGGCGGCAAGGAAAAGCTGAAAGTTTTTCGCTGGTTTCCCGCTTGCGCGGGAATGAGCGGAGAAAATGCGATGAAGCCGCTTGCGGCCGCATGTATGGAGAATGACAAAACCCTACCCGACCAGCGTCACGCTGTCAAGGACTATTTTCCTGTTTCTTCTGCGCGCTGTTTCAGCCGCCGGCAGGCCGCCGCGCTGCCACGACGAGCCATCCCTTCCGCCTTGAGGCGCCGGTTTGAATCCCGGCCTGCTCTTTGGCAGTGTGATGCGCGCAGGCCGCGATCGGCGGCGTGATGCGATTGCCGGGATCACGATGCCGTTGCGCCCCATCAATGCCGTGCTCGCGATCGGTGTCGCCGCCCTGCCCTGGCCGGCTCTGGCCGCGCTCGATCATTTCAATCGCGGCTGCGGCGACGGCCTGTGCTCGTTTTCATCCGGGCTCCTGATACTGGGAGCGCTTGCCGCGGCGACGCTCGTTTTCCTGCGCCGAAGCGACCGGCGCGGCGAAGCGCCCGCCTGGTTGCGCTGGGTGCCCGCGGTGTTGTGGATCGCGCTGCTGATCCCGCTGGTCTATTGATGCGCGCGCGCGGGTGATAGGTTGCGGGTTGAACCGCGCTTCGTGAGCGGCGCTCTCGACGCGATCTGCAGCCGCATGTCTGGAGAATGACCAAACCTTACCCGACCAGCGTCACGCTGTCAATGACTATTTTCCTATTTTTCACGTGCGCCCATTCTCCGTTTTCCCCCGCGTCCATCCCTCGCCGAGCGTGCCGCCATTGCTGCATTGCGGCCATGCCGCCCTTTCCGTCCCGATAACCTTTGCGGCGTAGGCTCGTGCATGGAACCGGAACTGCGCCGGCGGGTTGTTCCGCCACGCAAAGGCCGCGACGCGGCCGCTTCCTCAACCGACGGAGCAACCGTCAATGGCGTTCCCCACCTTTCCCGACCGCCCCGAAGCGGGCCATGCGGATATCCCGACACCCCCCCTCATCGACACCGCACCGCCGCTGGCGCCCGTCGTACCCGAGCAGTCGCCATGGTGGAGCGCGCCGGCCGGCAAGCCGTTCGGCATCCCCGATTTCTCCCATGAAATGCGCGCGCTGATGGCCTGGCTGGCGGGGCTGTTGCTCGCGCCGAAACCGGTCCCCGTGCGCGTGAAGGCGCGGCGCCGCTAGAGCGGCTATTTGCGATCGAGTGGATCCTGCACCGGCGTGGCCGGCGCGTCGGTCGGCGGTGCGTCCTTGGCCGGACCCCGCAGCGGCTTTTCTTCCATGCCGATCAGGAAGGCGAGCCCGAAGCACAGGATCAGCATCGCCGCCAGGAACACGAAGCGGAACGCGTAGGCGAGCGCGGGTTCCGACGCGGTGCGCGCCAGCGATTCCACCGAGACGCCGCCGGTCCCGCCGATGCCGCCGAGCACGATCGCGCCCAAGAGCGCCACCGTCAGCGCCGAGGCCAGCGAGCGGAAGAAATTCAGCGAGCCGGTGGCAATCCCCATATGGCGGCCCGACACCGCGTTCTGCATCGCCACCGTGGTCACCGGAAACACCGCGCCGGTTCCGAACCCGATCACCGCGAGAATGGCGAGGATGCCCGCGATCGGCAGCCCGACCGGCCAGATCGCTAAAGCGCCGAGCCCCGCGATCGCAAGCACGAATCCCGCGAATGCCATGCGCTTG
Organism: Pseudorhodoplanes sp.; assembly: GCF_050250235.1. Classification (GTDB taxonomy): domain Bacteria; phylum Pseudomonadota; class Alphaproteobacteria; order Rhizobiales; family Xanthobacteraceae; genus Pseudorhodoplanes. The sequence goes on along the minus strand of NZ_JBFWPA010000005.1, from coordinate 50,092 downwards.
TAATGCTCGACCTGCGCCATCATCCGGCCGGTGATGGTAGCCGAAATCACCGAGGCGCCCATCAGCGGAATCAGCGCGAGGCCCGACTGGCTGGCGGACAGATGGATCACGGTCTCGAAATACAGCGGCACGAAGATCGTCAGTCCCACCAGCACGCCCATGCAGCAGGCGCCGGCCAGCGTCGCGGTGCGCACGATCGGATTGGCCAAGACCGACAGCGGCAGGAACGGCTCCTTCGCCGAAACCAGCCGCCAGGCGAAGGCCGCCCATAACAGCGCGGAACCGGCGAACAATCCGAGCACCGGCAGGCTCAGCCAGGGGAAGCGCACGCCGCCCCAGGTCAGCGCCAGCATCAGCGCGATCGCGGCCGACACCATCAGCACCGCGCCCGGCAGATCGAGCGCATGCTTGCGCTGATTGAGCGGCAGCCGCCGCAGCACGTTCGAGGTCAGCGCCAGCGCGATCAGGCCGAGCGGTAGGTTGATCCAGAAGATCAGCGACCAGTGCAGGTGCTCGGTGAGCACGCCGCCCAGCACCGGGCCGCCGATCGAGGACGAGGCGAATACCGCGCCGATGTAACCCTGGTAGCGGCCGCGCTCCTTCGGAGTGACGATATCGGCCACGATGGTTTGCGTCATCGACATCAGCCCGCCGCCGCCCAAGCCCTGCAGGGCGCGGCCGAGTATGAGCGCGGTCATCGACGGCGCCAGCGCGCAAGCCACGGAACCGGCGATGAAAATCACGATGCCGGTGAGCATGACGGTGCGCCGGCCATAGATGTCGGAGAGCTTGCCGTAGAGCGGCGTCGATGCCGTTGCGGTGAGGAGATAGGCGGTCACCACCCAGGAAAGGTTCTCGATGTCGTTGAAGGCGCGGCCCATGGTCGGGAGCGCGGTCGCCACGATCGTCTGATCCAGCGCCCCCAGAAACATCGTCAGCATCAGGCCGATGACGACGGTGCGTGCCTCGGCATGGCTCAGCGCGCGGGTTTGCGCCGGCGCGGGCAGCCTGTCGTCGCGTCGCTGTCTGGTCTTGCTCCCCTGGCCTTTCGGCGCTTTCGGCGGCTTGCCCGGCTTGTCGTCCATGGCGTGTCTTGGCGCGAAGCTCAAAACCGCGCAAGGCCCAAAACACGCAAGGCTCAATGCCGCGAAAGGCTTATCCATCCTTGTCCATCGCCGCGGGCGCGCCGGCCGCCATCGCCTCCATCTTGTGGCAGAGTTCGCGATAGATCGCATCGACATCGGCCGGCAGCCTGTCCTCATCCTCGTCTTCGTCATCGACGAAAGCGGGGGCGCGCGGCGCCGCATCCTGCTTGCGCAGCGCCTGCAGGTCGCGCAGCGCCCGCACCAGGCTTCCCAGCATGCGCACGTCGCGCTCGCGTTCCACCGGAGGAACTTCGCGCGCGGCAAGCCGTGTTTCGATATCGCGCACCTGGCGCTCGGCGGTGCGCAGCAACCGGTTGACCAGCGACACGTCGCAGGCCTTGAGCGCGCGCCGCCGCTTGCCGGTGACGTCGCGCCTGCGCGCGAGGGGTTCCATGCGCTCGCCGTCCTGCCCGAACGGCACGCCATCGAGACAGGCATAGAGCGTGCCGAGCGCCATCTGGCAATGCGCGAGGATGCGCGACACGGTGAAGCCCTCCGCATACATCTCGCGCGCCCGGATGACGCGGGCGCGGTCGAGCGGCGGATTGGGTCCGGGGCGGATGTCCGATGACAGCGGCATGGGCAAAAGCTTTCACCCTCCCCCTTGTGGGGAGGGTCGGCGCGCGCATCGCAGGCAAGTTCACGCAGCCTGCGGAATAAAGTGCGCGCCGGGGTGGGGGTCAGCGCGTCAGTGCGCGCCGCCGGATGCAATTGCGGAGAATGCGCAAACCCTACCCTCGCAGCGTCACGCTGTCAAGGATTATTTTCCTGATAAAGATATTGCTGAAACCCGACAAAGGCCTCTGCGATGACGCCAGCCTCACCGAGCGTCTCGATCGCATCGTTGACAGACCCGTATTTGAGGTCGAGCAGCGCGCCGAGCTTCTCGCGATCCAGTTCTTCCGTCCCCTGGCTAACATATTGCGCCAGCACGAATTCCAGGAAGACCCGCAGCCTGTCCTCGTAGCGCCCCAGGATCACACCCTTGCGCGTTTCCGCCCGCTCAGCCCGCGAGATCAGCGGCTTGGCGTACGCGACATAGGCGAGCACGTCGAACACGTCGCTCTTCTCGGCGTTGATGAGTTTCGCCACCTCACCCAGCCATTCGTGTCCGAAGCCGGCCTCGGACAAAGCCTGCAGGAGCGCCTTGCGCGTTTCCGGCTGGCTCCACAGCCGCCGCAACTCGTCCTCGTCCTTGAAGAAGCGCGGCAACTCGCCGAACAGCTTTTCGATCATCTGGTTGGCCGAGATCGGCTTGCCATCCGGGCTCCAGTAAGTCGTCGCCATCATGCTCTGGATCAGCCGATCCTTGCCGTCCGCCAGCCGGATCTTGATCTGCTTCGGGCGCCCCTTCGGCTCGGCCTCGGAAGGCTCGCCCTCGCCTTCCTCGCAGCCCTCGGGCTTCGGCACCTTCGGCGGCGGCGTCACCGGCTCCAACGGTTCGCCATCCCAATCCTTGTCCTCGAAATGCTCGTAAGCCTTCACGAAATCATAAATCGTGAAATAGTCCTTGCCGTCGAACAGCCGCGTGCCGCGGCCGATGATTTGCTTGAACTCGATCATCGAGTTGACCGGGCGCATCAGCACAATGTTGCGGACGTTGCGGGCATCGACGCCAGTCGAAAGTTTCTGCGACGTAGTGAGGATGGTCGGAATGGTCTTCTCATTGTCCTGGAACGTGCGCAGCCATTGATCGCCAATCGCGCCGTCCTCCGCTGTCACCCGCACGCAGTAGTTCGGGTCGCTTGACCTCTTCATCTGGTTGATCAGGTCGCGCACCAGCGCCGCATGCGCCTGTGTCGCGCAGAACACCAGGGTCTTCTCGCGCTGGTTGATCTGATCCATGAACAGCTTGACGCGATAGCGCTCCCGCTCCTCGATCTCGATGGTGCGGTTGAACTGCGGCTCCTTGTAGCGCTTGCCTTCCTCGATCTCGCCTTCGACGATCTTGTCGTCCGGCACCCAGACATAATCGTCGAGCGTGGTGGCGATCTGCTTCACCTTGAACGGCGTCAGGAAGCCGTCATTGATGCCGTCCTTCAGCGAATAGATGTAAACCGGCTCGCCGAAATAGGCATAGGTGTCGACGTTGTCGCGCCGCTTCGGCGTCGCCGTCAGGCCGAGCTGCACCGCGGGCGCGAAGTATTCGAGGATGCCGCGCCAGTTGCTTTCGTCATTGGCGCCGCCGCGATGGCATTCGTCGATGATGATGAAGTCGAAGAAGTCCGGCGGATAGTCGCCGAAATAAGGCGCCGGCTTGCCGTCCGCGTCCGTGCCGCTCATGAAGGTTTGGAAGATGGTGAAGAACACCGAGGCGTTCTTCGGCACCGCGCCCTTTTTGCGGATTTCCTCCGGCTTCACGCGCGCCAGCGCGCCGTCTTCGCCGAAGGCCGCGAAGGAATTGTAGGCCTGGTCGGCCAGAATATTGCGATCGGCAAGAAACAGGATGCGCGGCCGCCGCTCCGGCTTGCGCGACAGATTCCAGCGGCTTTGAAACAGCGCCCAGGCGATCTGGAAGGCGATGGCCGTCTTGCCAGTGCCGGTGGCCAGCGTCAACAGGATGCGCTGCTGGCCGGTGGCGATGGCCTCCAGCGCATTCTCGATGGCGTTGTGCTGGTAGTAGCGCGCCTCCCACCGGCCGGCGCCCTCGAAAGGCACATCGGCAAAGCGCTCGCGCCACTCGTTGGCTTCCTGGAAGGTCTCGGCCCAGAGTTCGTCCGGCGTTGGATAGCGCTCGACGTCAGACTCCACGCCTGTCTTCATGTCGATGCGATAGATCTTGCGACCGTTGGTCGAGAAGGCAAAGCGCGCCTGCAGCTTCTCGGCATAGGCCTTGGCCTGCGCCACGCCCTCGGTCGGGCCTTTGCCTTCTGCTTTTGCTTCGATCACCGCCAGCTTGTGATTGCGGAAGGTCAGGACGTAGTCGGCGATTTCTCGTCTGCCACGCCGCCCGGCACCTTCGATGCGGCCTGGACAAATCATCTCCATCCGCATGCGGCTGTCGGCAACGACACCCCACCCCGCCACCCGCAATGCGGGGTCGATCAGCTCGGCGCGGGTCTCGGCCTCGTTCACTCCGCCGCCTCTTTGATCGCTTGCGAGGGTGGCGAGGTCAGTTCGCCGGAGAAGGCTTTTTTTAGAATGGATTGCTTTAGTTCGTTTAGGTTCGAAATCTTGTCTTCATAGCGCAATTCTAGCTGCCCCGTTTGATCGGCCAGGTCCGCCAATGCACCGATAATTTTTTGCTGTTCCTTGATACTATCAGGCACCGGAATGACAAACTGGACCAGCGTCTTGATTGGCAATTGCGGCTGGGCAGCACCGGAAACATGCTTGACGATTTGTTTCTTCATGACTCCAGATCGAAATATTTCGAACAAATATTTCGGTGAAATTTTCTGCGTGTCAGGACGAAAGATCAACATTCCGGAATTGATACGAATATCCTCGAACGGAACATCATCATCGTAGACAGCGACATTTCCAATTGTCCCCCGAGTCGTGAGCACAACATCGCCACGTTTCAATTTTCCCTTTCGTAGCTCTCTATCTTTTTTTTCCGAGATGAACATAGTTTCCGCGAAATCAAACCCGTCTGGACGGACGTTCTTGGTGTTCAGGAACAGGCAATGTCCGGAAGCCGAAAAATCAGACCGTTTGGGGTAGTTGGCGCCCCGGTCCCCGTCGATAATTTGCAGGAGAGAGTCATCACCCAAGTATCGCGCGCGCCAATTTCCGTCAGCGTTTTGAAACGCCGCATCGACATAGCTCTCAAACAACTCCCGCGCATTCTTGAGATTTTTCTCGGCATTGGCGGCGGCCTTCGCCAGCCCGGCAAGAGCCTCGTCCAGAATGGCGACGATGCGTTGCTGTTCGGAAAGCGGGGGGAGCGAAACCCCAATACCCTTCAGTTGCGACAGCGACAGCGTGGGGTATGCCGTATCTACTCCCAGTGAACGAGCCTCGACTGTCAGCAAATAATAAAAGAGGTAATTTGCGTCGATGACTTCTGGCTTTGCCCGCACAGTCGCCAAATGGCTGGATACATAGCCGTCCACGCCCATAATAACGCGGTGGTCCAAAAACGTGGACGCACCGCTCTTGGGAATAAGAATCGTTCCGGCTGGATGCGACGTAAGCCGCTTTATGCCCTTATCGTTTAACCTGTCTTCAGACTCAGTCAACGTGCCGATATGAATACGGCCCACATCCGAAGTTCGGAAGAATGGATACTTTCCTTCGACAAATAGCGCCTTGTCTTGTGGAGCTGAGTTGCCAGCACTAACCACGGCGATGTCGCCCAGCGATTTCGTGTCCCACCCCGCCTTCACAGCATCGCCTCAATGTTCCTGAGGATCGCCGCGCTCTCCGCATCCAGCGCTACCATCTCCGCGATGATGTCCTTCGGGTCGCGCAATTCGGTCTCGTCGGCCTTGTTCGGGTTCTTCACCGACAGGTCAAAGGTCGTTTGGTCGATGCTCTTCGCATCGACCGTCCACGAATTCTCGCTGTCCCTGGCCTTCGCCTGCAACGCGACGAAGTCTTTCAGGTCGTCGTCGTTGAGCGGATTAGTCTTGCCGAGGTTGCGGCCGGGGTCGAGCTTGTAAAACCAGACTTTCCGCGTCGGCGCCCCCTTCTCGAAGAACAGCACCACGGTCTTGACGCCGGCACCCTGGAACGTGCCGCCCGGCATGTCCAGCACGGTGTGCAGGTTGCAGTCTTCCAGCAGCTGCTTGCGCAGCGCCACCGCAGCGTTGTCGGTGTTCGACAGGAACGTGTTCTTGATGACGATGCCGGCGCGGCCGCCGGCCTTCAGCGACTTGATGAAATGCTGCAGGAACAGGAACGCGGTCTCGCCCGTCCGGATCGGGAAGTTCTGCTGGATCTCCGGCCGTTCCTTGCCGCCGAACGGCGGATTGGCCAGCACCACGTCGAAGCGGTCCTTGTCCTGAATGTCGGCGATGTTCTCGCCGAGCGTATTGGTGTGGACAATGTTCGGCGCCTCGATGCCGTGCAAAATCATGTTCATGATGCCGATGACGTAGGCGAGGCTCTTTTTTTCCTTGCCGAAGAATGTCTTCTCCTGCAGCGTCTTCCGCGCCTTGGTGGAAGTCGCCTGCGGCAGCATGTAGTCGAAGGCCTCGCACAGGAAGCCGGCCGAGCCGCAGGCGCCGTCATAGATGCGCTCGCCGATCTGCGGATCGACCACCTTGATCATGGCGCGGATGAGCGGGCGCGGCGTGTAGTATTCGCCGCCATTGCGGCCGGCGTTGCCCATGTTGCGGAGCTTGCCTTCGTAGAGTTCGGACAGCTCGTGCTTTTCCGCCTGCGTGTTGAAGCGAAGCTGGTCGATCAGCTCCAGCGCGTCGCGCAGCGAATAGCCACTCTGAAACCGGTTTTTGATTTCGCCGAAAATCTCGCCGATCTTGTATTCGATCGTGTCCGGCCCTTCGGCGCGGGTGCGGAAACCCTGCAGGTAGGGAAATAGGTCTTTGTTGACGTAGTCGATCAGGTCGTCGCCGGTTTTCGCCTTGTCGTGATCGAACGAGCCGTCCTTCTTCTTCGGCGCGGCCCAGACCGACCAGCGGTGGCCCTTGTCGATGATGGCCTGATAGGGCTTGCCCTCCAGCAAGGCGCGCTGCTCGTTGGCCCTTTCCAGGTCGTCCAGATACTTGAGGAATAGCATCCAGGAGGTCTGCTCGGTGTAGTCGAGTTCGGTGGCGCAGCCGGCCTCTTTCCAGAGCACGTCATCGATATTTTTGAAGGTCTGTTCGAACACGGCGCAGCACACTCCCCAGTTACCAGCGGGATTAAACAAGGCTTCTGATTGCAGGAAAAGAGCGCCCCGGCGTTAACGCTTCTGGATCGCCTTCGCCGATTTGCGCTTTTTGGGCGTCTTGAATTCCGCAGCCGCCCGCCCCGCCCGCTTCTTCGCATCGGCCGCGGCGGGCTTCGCCGCCGCTTTTGGCACCCTTCCCGGCCAGCTGACGATCCAGTTCTCCAGCTGCTCGTCCGGCACCTGGCTTTCGCAGGCACCGACCCGGCCGCGCACCGAAATCCCGGCGATGTGCACACTGTCCGGGTCGCCCGAGACCAGCGGATGCCACCAGTAGAGGTCCTTGCCCTTGGCCAGGAGGTCGTAGGCGCAGGTCGGCGGCAGCCAGTCGAGAACGCGCACCTCTTCGGGGGTCAGGCCGACGCAGTCCGGCACCTTCTTCAGCCGGCCGCGGTAATCCTTGCAGCGGCAGGTGTCGTGGTCGAGCAATTTACAGGCGACATCGGTGAAGAAAATCTTCGCCGTGCCCTCCTCCTCGAGCTTGTTCAGGCAGCAGCGGCCGCAGCCGTCGCACAGGCTTTCCCATTCCCGGGCGGTCATCTGCTCGAGGCTCTTGCGCTTCCAGAACGGGGTATCGTCGCTCACAACCGGTTTCCCGTGCCTGTTTGCCGGATGGCGGGGCGGCCCTGGCCCGCCGGGGCGCCGCCCGGACCGGGCCAAACCATCGTACAGCTTGAAGAATCGGCCCGCAGGGTCATTTTACCCTTATCCGCAATTTCGACATGCTGTGTGGCTCTGTTGGCATGGAACGGTCACCGCTTATCCGCTAAACAGGGCGGCGAACCGAGAAATTTCCCAAGAACCGCCAGCGCCTTAGCACAAGGAAGCCCGCGTGGCTGAACGAAAGAAACCAGGCCTCGCCGAGTTCGGGCGGCGCTTCTTCCTCGATCTCGATGCCCGTATCGATTCCGGGCTGTTCGAGGCCGGGCGCTGGTCGCGCGAATTGTATGAGCGGTTCGTCACCTTCATGGACCGGTTCCATGTCGCCGGCTGGAAGCGCTGGGTGCTGGTCGAGCCGGCCTCGGAGGCCGCCACGCTCGGCAGCGTCGGGCTGGTGCTGGCGCTGGCGCTGGCGCTGCCGGCCTTCTACGAGACCTCCGACGAGGACTGGCTGAAGAAGTCCGAGCTCGCGGTGCAGTTCCTGGATCGCTACGGCAACGAGGTCGGCGCGCGCGGGATCAAGCACAACGATTCGATCCCGATCGAGGAATTTCCGGACCACCTGATCAAGGCGACGCTCGCCACCGAGGACCGGCGCTTCTACGAGCATTTCGGCATCGACGTGCCGGGCACCTTGCGCGCGCTGGTCATCAATGCGCGGGCCGGCGGCGTGGTGCAGGGCGGCTCCTCCATCACGCAGCAGCTTGCCAAGAATCTATTCCTAAATAATGAGCGAACCATCGAACGCAAGGTCAAGGAAGCCTTTCTCGCGATCTGGCTCGAGACCCGCATCAGCAAGAATCAAATTCTGAAGCTTTATCTCGACCGCGCCTATCTCGGCGGCGGCGCATTCGGCGTGGACGCGGCGGCGCAATACTACTTCAACAAGTCGGCACGCGACGTAAACCTCGCCGAATCCGCGATGCTCGCCGGCCTGTTCAAGGCGCCGACGCGCTATGCGCCGCACATCAACCTGCCCGCCGCGCGCGCCCGCGCCAATACCGTGCTCGACAATCTGATCGAAGCCGGAATGATGACCGAAGGCCAGGTGTTCGGCGCCCGTCGCAACCCCGCGGTCGCCGTTGATCGTCGCGACGAGAGGCAGCCCAATTACTATCTGGATTATGCGTTCGAGGAGATGAAAAAGCTCGTCGACAAGCTGCCCAAGACGGTGACCGAACGGGTCTTCATCGTACGCACCGGGCTCGACATCAACCTGCAGCGACAATCCGAAAACGCCGTCGAGGAAACGCTGCGAGACTACGGCCGGCAATATGGCGCACGGCAGGCCGCGACGGCGGTGTTCGAGAATGACGGTACGCTGCGCGCACTTGTCGGCGGTCGCGACTACAGCGAAAGCCAGTTCAACCGTGCCACAGACGCGTTGCGCCAGCCCGGGTCTTCCTTCAAGCCATACGTATATTCGGCCGCTTTCATCCATGGCCTGAAGCCCACCTCGGTGGTCGTCGACGGCCCGATCTGTATTGGCAACTGGTGCCCGCACAATTATTCAGGCGGCTATTCGGGCTCACAGACCTTGACCATGGCGCTTGTGCGCTCGATCAACACCATCCCGGTCAGGCTCTCGATCACAATCGGAAACGGCAACCCCCGCGCCGGTCGGAACAAGATCGTCGATCTCGCCAAGAAAATGGGGCTGCGCACGCCCCTGCCCGACACGCCGTCGCTGCCGATTGGCGCCTCCGAGGTCACGGTATTCGATCATGCGGCAGCCTTCGCGACCTTCCCGAATGGCGGCATGGCGGTAACGCCTCACGCCATTCTGGAAGTCAGGAGCGCGACTGGCGAATTGATCTGGCGGTTCGATCGCGATGGCCCCAAGCCGAGGCGGGTCATGCCCCGTCAGGTCGCTGCCGATATCAACATGATCCTCAATCAGGCCGTCGAAGCCGGTACCGGACGGCGCGCCATTCTCGAGGGCGTCAAGGCCGCGGGCAAGACCGGCACCACCAATGCCTATCGCGACGGCTGGTTCGCCGGCTATACCGGCAACATGGTCGCCGCCGTCTGGTTTGGTAACGACGATTATGCGCCCACCAATCGGATGACGGGCGGCTCGCTGCCGGCCATGACCTGGAAGAAGATCATGGCCTACGCCCATCAGGGCATCGAACTCAAAACCATGCCGGGCGTTCCGGAATCGCCTGGTCCGGTTGGACCCCCGGTTGCCGCTACGCCTGGCGCAAGGCCTGGCGACGAGATTCCGCGGCCGATCCTGCTCACCAAGAAGGGCGCCGATGTTCTGGTTCGTATCGAGCGCGCGCTCGAAGAGGCCAGCCGCGCCCTCGCGGTTCCGGCTTCCGATCGGACCGTCGATGCAACGCCCGCCGCGCCACCCACGGACGGGCGCAGCGACGGCGTGGTCGCGGCCACGGAAGGCCGCGGACGCGTCGTGCGCGGGAATTGACAAGCCATACGGCGATTTCCTATCGCTGCAATTTTCTCGCCACTAGTCTGGATTTCCCGTGCGGTTGCTCATCGGATTGCTGCTTGCATTCGCGGTCGCTGCGTCCGTCGGCTTGGGGACCACCCTGTATGCGCTGCATGAGGGAACCCCTTTCGGATCGTTCACGGTCGGCGCCTGGACGTCGTGGCCGCGCACCGGTACCCCCGACATCGACCCGTACGCGCGCGCCCTGATCGCGCGCAGTGGCGAATTGCCGATGGGCGCCGGCGACGGAATTGCCTTCGTTGCCACCAAGGATGACAACGGCGCCACGCTGGACGGGCGCTGCGACGTTGTCGTGTCCGGCGTTACGCCGCAGGCCCGCTACTGGACAATGACGCTCTACGACCCGGAAGGCCGGCTCGTCGGCAATTCGCTGAAGCGCCATGGGTTTTCGAGTGCTGAGGTGGTTCGCAAGTCCGACGGCGCAATCGAAATTTTCATTGCGCCCCGCGCGCGTGACGGCAATTGGCTGCCCAGCGGCGGAGTCGAACGCTACATGCTGGTGATGCGCTTCTATGACTCGCCGATCGGCGTGGCGACCCGGACCGGCCGTGAAACGCCCATGCCTGCGGTCAAGGTGCTTGCATGTTCGTGAGGCGGGCGAGATGACGCGCTGGCTGCTGTGGATCGCGAGCGGACTCCTGCTCGGCGGAATCGTTCATTTCGCGACCATCCTGTATCTGCCGAGTACTGCAACCCAGAACGCGTATGCGCGAATTTCCGCGATATCACCTGTCAACAGCGCGGTGCCCCTTCCCGCACCCACTGCCGAAAAATCCGTGCTTCCGCTCATGGATCCGGCCTTCACGGCCGCCGTCTGCCGATACGATCTGAAAGAGGCCCCGCTGAAACTGGTCGTACCGGTCAGTCCCGCCTACACCTCGGTGACCTTCTACACCAACAAGGATGTCGCCTATTATGCGATCAACGATCGCGCCGCGGGACGCCGCTCCATCGAGCTTGATCTGATGACCGCAGCGCAGCGCGCCCAATTGCCCGACGACGAGGAAGTCGCTGCGGCCGACCGGCTGATCGTTGAATCGCCGAGCCAGACCGGCTTGATCGTGATCCGGGCCCTCGCCCCGGAAGCTGGAATCATGCCGGCTGCGATCGCGGCAGTTGCCGCGGCGAAATGCCAGCCACAGCCCCTGTGACGCTTCGGCCTATTTTGTGACGAGCGGTCCGGCCGCCTTCGTGACCCACGGCCCGATCGAACCGCGCGGCACGAGCCCAGCCTCGACGATGTTCATCCGCATGCGGTTGAGCTGCCGCTCTACCTCCGCGGCCTGCGGCGACGGTGCAACAATGACCAGCTTCTCGAGCGCGTAGTTGTAGGCATAGGTACGCTCCATCAGTGACTGATGCACCCAGCGCGCGATGAGCGAGTTTTCCGCCATGCGCGCGACCGCGTTGCCATGCTCGCGCGGATTCAGATTGGACACGTATCGCAGACTCTTGTCGCGCTTGACATCCATGTCGGACACCTGCCGTGCGACCATCGCGAACGGGCCGATGCGGACGTTGTCGTTTCGGATGTCTTCCAGCAACCGTGCATAATAGGTCTCGGTCGAGCGGGCTGCATCGGCGAACATCATCGCGGCATAGGCCGTCTGGTCGTAGGTCCACCAGGCCTGGAGGAAATAGCCGGACAGGCCGTATTCATTGAGCACGCTGTACCAGCGTTGCCGTTCATACGGAGGCTCGATCAGCGGATAGCCGAGATCGCGCAGCGTACGCTCCGGGTCGGTCAGCGGAAAAGCCGATTCGGCCTCACCATATCGCTCCGTGACCGCCGGTCCCATCCATCGATGAATATCATCGGACCGCAATGTCGGGCGCACGCGGCCAAAATCGGTATTCAGGCAACCGATCAGGGGAAGGCACAATGCGATGCGGGTCTTGTGCAGTCTCACGATCGCGACACCCGCCCGCGCCGCTTGCCGCCGGTGGCGCCGGTTCTTGCCGGACGAAGCTCCGGTTCCTCTTCGTAGCGGTCGATGCGTATGACCGGAAGGATCACGACTTCACAAGTGCCGTCCGACGATCGAGCGCTGCGCACCCGCGCGCTCTCCGCCGGAAAAACGATCACGATGCCCATCAGCTAGCCCCACCCCGCCGGCATCACCATGCCGGTTTCCTGCCGATTTAGAAGCGCTCAAGGTTAACGGTCTGCTAACGAGGGGCCGGCTATGGTCGGCGCTGTGTTGGAATCCGTTCGGGTGGCATCTGGTGCAACGTCTCACTCTCGACAATCTCGATGGCATCACCGGTCTTGCGGGATTGGCGGACCGCTCCGGGGTCGACATCCAGCCGACGCTGCTTCGCGTCCTGACCGACCTCTACATCCAGAAGCCCGCGCATTCGCCGGCCGAGGATCAACTCTTCACAGAACTGGCGCTTCGGCTGATCGAAGTGGTCGACAGAGCGACCTGCGCCGCTGTCGCTGAGCGACTGAGGAACCATCCAGGCGCGCCCAACGCGGTACTGGAGCGCCTTTCACAGGTTGTGCCGCCATCCGTCGGCTCAAGCGTGTCGGGCAGCATCGAACTGTTCGTTACCGAGACCTCGCTCGACGACGATCTCGGCATTTTTGAGCCCGCTTTGCCGATCGCGCCGGAACCGCTTCCTGCCACCGATCTGCCTGCAGCTTCCGCGACGCCGCCGGTCGACTATGTCCTGCAAAGGGAAGCATTTTTTTCCGCCACTTCAAGCGAACGCAGGCTGATTCTGGTCAATCTGGTGCACGTGGCCGATCAGGACATGACTCCGGCGCAGGAAACCAGCATCACCCGCTATCTTGAGCAAGCGGCGCTTGCCGGGCGAGCCCAGGAATTCACGACATTACTGCAGCAGGCCTTAGGTCTGTCGCGCGCTGCTTCGCGGCGAATCGTCACCGACCCGCTGGGCGAACCCTTTGTCGTTGCGGCGCGGGCGCTCGCGATGCCAACCGAGGTGTTTCAACGCATCCTCATGTCCCTCAATCCGGCAATCGGCCAGTCGGTCGATCGCGTCTTCGATCTCTCCGATCTCTTCCGCGACTTGCCGCCGCCGTCCGCCTTGCATCTCGTCGCGATCTTTCGAGCTGCCGATCGGATGGATGCCAGAACCATCGTGCATCGCCGCGTGCATTGGGATGATGCATCGCCCGCGGGACACCGGCCAACAGCCAGCGAGCCGCGCCGGATTTCGGATGGCGTACAACCTGCCGAGCCGCATCGTCGCGAAACGTCGCGCGGGTAGCCATCAGCCGACGATCCGGTCGAGAAAGTTGCGGCCCTGCCGATCCTCGACCTCGACCAGCCAGATGTCGGGGTCAAACGTGATCTGGCGAGCGATGTATTTTTCCACCTCTTCATTCGGCCGCGGCTGCGCCGTGAGGCTTGCAATGAAAGCGCGATCTCCCGGCCGGCTCTCGTCGAATTCACTTTGTGGCGCCGGACCGAACAAGTCGGCAGTTCCATCGAGCCGGTCGATCTTCACGAAAATCGCCCCCGCCTCCTCGGCGCCGCGCCGGCGCACCACCGCATATGCGCCCTCGATCATGCAACGCCGGATATAGGCGGAAACCCAGATCGCCGATTTCAATCGCATGTGCAAATTGCCGCGTAGCTACCGGAGCGCTCCTCGCGCGAAACCGCTTGCGCGGCAAGAGCTGCTATTCGAATTGGCGGCCGGTGACAGCGGACAGTTCACGCAGCAACCGCGGCGATATCTGGCCGGTCGGCGGCATCTTTCGCGTGCGTTCGAATTGCTCGATGGCGAGTCTGGTCTCGGGGCCGAAGATTCCGTTCGGTTTGAATTGCCCATAACCGAAATCCGTCAGGGCCCGCTGCAACGCAAAGATCCGTTTCGACGAGGGCGCGATCAGTTCGGCGATCGGATCAGTCCCCGCCGGCTGCGCCGCGGCCACACGTGATCCGGCTTTCGCCTGCGAGCGCATCACAGCGCGAAGAAAGATTTCATTCGCTTCGGACCCGGGCCGCAGTCCGGCGGCCTGCTCGAAGTCGCGCATCGCGGCATCGGTTTTCGGACCATGCACGCCGTCCGGCGCGCCGTCATAGAATCCGCGCCGGGACAGTTCGCGCTGGATATCGGCGATCACCTCCTGGCGTGGCCTTGCCGCCGCCGGTTCGGCTTTTGCCGGTTCGGCACTCATCGGCTCCGCTCGCACGGTCCCGGATTCCAGCAGCGGTCCTTTCGGCGCCGCCGTCACCGCGAGCGGTGGTCCAGTGATCTCCTGGCCCACCACGCGAACCGCCCTGGACGACGGCGCGGCGGCCGACCCCGGCTGGCCTGCGAAAATCGGCGCAGGATGCGGACCCGTCTGCATGAATGCAGCATTTGCGACCACCGCCGAAAGCGCCGCAACTGCGACGACGGCTGCGATGGCGTCCTTGCGCCAGCCGCTCGCGGACGGCGACGGACTGTCGTTCAGTGTGATCGACGCCGCTTTGCGCTGTGATGACTTACGCACTCTTGCGCACCTGTATTTCAGTCTGTCTGCGTGCCAGTTCAAATGACGTCGGCGGGGCGCTATTCGTTGCGCGGGCCGCGCCGTTTTCGCAATCGAGCGGCAGGCCGATCGATATCGTCGTTCCCCTGCCGAGTTCGCTCTTCACCTGCATGTCGCCGCCATGCAGCGCTACCAGCCCCTTTACGATCGACAGCCCCAGCCCAGTGCCATCATGCCTGCGGTCATAGGCGGAGCGTGCCTGGAAGAACGGGTTGCCGATGCGGGGCAGGTCCGCATCGCTGATGCCGACGCCATTGTCCTCGACCGACACGACCATGCGGTCGCCATCCAGACGCGAGGCGATGATCACGCGTCCCCCCCGATCGGTGAACTTGATTGCGTTGGACAGAAGATTGAGCATGATCTGCTTGAATGCGCGCTTGTCGGCGACGATATCGGGAAGATTTTCGGCATTGCGCAAAACGAGATCGAGGCCGGCTTCGCGTGCGCGCAGCGCAAGGATATCGCAGCAATTGCTGATCACCCGCGATGGCGCGAAGGGCTCCGGAGTGATCTCGAAATCTCCAGTTTCCATCTTCGACATGTCGAGGATGCCATTCACCACGGCGAGCAGATGGTTGCCGGAATCGTTGATCAGCCGCGCATATTCCTGCCGCCGCGCGGCGTCGAGGCGCATCTGCTCCTCGTTCACCAGCATCTCCGAGAAGCCGATGATTGCGTTCAGAGGGGTACGCAGCTCGTGGCTCATAGTCGCGAGAAACCGCGTCTTGGCGGCATTGGCGCGCTCGGATTCGGCCCGCGCAACCTCCAGCGCCTGTTCCTGGCTCTTGCGGTCCGAGACATCGCGCATCACCGCCACCACTTCGCGGGCGCCCGGCCCGCCCGGCGTTCTGTCGAGCAGCCGGCAGCGCATCTCCACCCATACGAACTCGATCGCCGATTCCGATTTTCCCTGCGGGCGCTTCACCCGGAACTCGACCGATTGCTGCTCGCCCTGCGCGGCATCCGCCAGCGCCGACAGATAGGCCGGGCGGTCGGAAACGTGGACGCGGTCGAACAATCCGTGGCCCATCAGGTCCTTGATCCGGGCGCCGAACAGCGTTTCCCCCGCCGGCGAGACAAACAGCACCGCGCCGTTGCGCCCATGCCGGGTGATGACATCGGTCATGTTGCGCGCCAGCAGGCGATAGCGATCCTCCTCCGCGTAGAGCAGCCAGAAACTTGTGCGCGCCAACGCTTCGGCTCCGAGTGCGAGCCCGGTTGCATAGAGCGATGCGGAAATGATTCCGAGCGCGGCAAGACCGGCCTGATCGCCGATCGCCGAGGGGGGCAGGACGTCCAGCGTCTGCGCCACCAGCAGAATGCCTGCGGCGGCGAGCGCGAAGGTGGACGCGATGGCAACCACCTTACGCGACGCCGACAGCGCCGCCTCGAGCGGCACCACCACGAGCCATATGGCGGCAAAAGATGAAATGCCTCCTGTCTTGCATGCCACGACGAAGACGAGACCGGTGAGCGAAAACGACGACAGGATATGCGCGCCCTCGTAGCGGCCGGTCCGCGACAGATAATAGGCGATCAGGATCGGGATCACGAGCCAGGCAAATACCGAGATTTCGAGCGCGCTCGGCACCCCGCGCATCGCCAGATAGACAGGAAACGCGGCAAGCGCGATCAGCGACCCGAGAAGCCGTGGCGCAATGAAGGCGCGATGCCGCGTCGCGGTCAGCGGGTCCTGCTGCACCGATGGGTGGACGAGGCTGTCAATATAGACGCGAAGCGGCTCGGCTAGACTCAAGGCTACTCATTGCGCCAGCCAGAACTCGGCCGACGCACTCCCCGTTTGCGCGCGATCGTGTCAGACGGCGCTTAAGCGAACGCTAAGGGAACGAACTTTGGCGGCGTCGAGCGGTCGGTCGTGCACCAATCCGGGAGTGGCACGCGCACGATCATCGCCGGATGGTGAATGTTCGGTTTCCGCTCAAGGTATCCGAATCCTTGCCGACACGCTCATGGCCGAAGAATCGCCGAAACCGGGTTCCCCGACGTGAATCGATTCAAATTGTATTCAAACTCGATGCGCATTCGCATCGAATAAGCCCGAAAAGTCCAATCGGGTTTTCAATCGCGGCTGTTAGACCTTGCGCATACGCGGCCAGCCGAGCCGTGGGGAGCGCAGGTCATGTTCTTTCTGTTGCGGGTGGCATTCTGGCTTAGCATCGTCTTGGTGCTTCTGCCGAGCGGCGACTACCAGCCGAAAGGCGAGGCGCCGCGTATCGGGGCAGCGGACGCCGTGAATGCAGCGACCGCCGCGGTGTCGGACCTTTCCGGCTTCTGCAATCGTCAGCCAGACGCCTGTGACGTCGGCGGACAGGCCGCAATCGCGTTCGGGCAGCGCGCGCAGGCCGGGGCGCGCTATCTGTTCGACTTCCTGCATGATCGCCTGGCGCCGACCGAAACCGGCTCGATCTCGCGATCGGGCGGCGGACAATCGCAGCATACGCTGACGCCCGCCGATCTGAAGCCGGAATGGCAGGCCCCTCTCCCGCCAAGGGATCCGCGGCGTCCGGCATGACCGGGTTCCCCGGCGCTTTCGCCGGTCCCCTCGCTTGCCTATATCCTGTATGGGACAGCGAGGCCGGGGCCGATGGCGATCGACGAGATTATCGACAATTTCGAACTGCTTGATGAGTGGGATGACCGCTACCGCTACATCATCGAACTCGGCCGTTCGCTACCCGAATTGCCCGAGGACGCGCGAACCGAGGCGAACAAGGTGCGCGGCTGTGCGAGTCAGGTCTGGATGAAAACCGATACCCGGCGGAATGGCCCGGACGGTCCCGTTCTTGTTTTCCACGGCGACAGCGATGCCCATATCGTGCGAGGCCTGATTGCGATCCTGTTCGCGCTCTATTCCGGAAAGCCGGCCCGCTCGATCATGGCGACCGACGCGCAGGCTCTGTTCGAGAAACTCGGGCTTCGCGAGCATCTGACTCCGCAACGATCGAACGGCTTTCGCGCCATGATCGATCGTATTCAGTCGGATGCGCGCGCGGCTCTCAATCCCTAGCCGGGGCATCGCGTGCGAGCGAGCCTGCGGATCGATCATCCGTCCAGGCGCGGATCGTCGACGCGGCCCGGCCGGTGATCGCCGCGCGATAGCCATAGTGGCGCGCAAGACGATCGAGCGCTAACTGAAGCACAATCTTGGCTGAGCGCGCGGGCCATCGCCGCTCCCGCTCGACCGTATCGAGCTTCTTGAGAAAGCAGCAGATATCGATGAGCAGGCCGGAAAATTCAGGCCCCACGGCATCGAGAGCGTGCCGCAGGCGCTGGCGGGCGGCCACCACGCATTCGCTGACATGGCCGGATCCCACTCCATCGCGTCGACGGCCCGCCACCGCGGCATGCCAGTTTGCGGTGGTCCGCGGCATCATCTGCGCCTGAGTAAAGTCAGCCCGCAGCCGTTCTCCGGCCTGCAATTGCTGCGGCTCGATCAGCGCGCGCCCGTCGGTGCCTTTTCGCCGCGCAAGCCAGAGCAGCGGACTCTCCGATTCATCGAATTTGGCCCCGATCCCGATATCGGCGCCCTGTCCGTCGGTGAGCGACAGATGCTGCGCACGATAACGGTCGACACACGCGCCATCTGGGGCATGGAGACCCGTCCTGCTCGATCGAGGAGGAGTCATCGCCACCGCCTCCCTTCGGGAACATCGGTCCGAAGCGCGAATGCCTCGATCGCAGACAGGAGCGCGTCGAAGCCGGGATCGTCGCGCCGATCCTCTACAAGGCGGCAGGCGTGAGAGGCGGTCGTGCGATCGCGGCCAAACAGGTGGCCAGCATCCGTGAGCTTCATTCCGAACGCGACGCGCGCGAGATACATTCCGGTCTGGCGCGCGAGTGCGACCACGCCGCGCCCGCGCGTCGCCGCGCCGAGTTCATTGCGGTCGACGTCGAAGGCGGCTTCGATCGCCTCATACAAGCGAGTCTCAGCGCTGGTTCGTGGCCGTCCCGCACTGCGCGAACACCGCCGCGATGAGGCTGCCGGTTCTCTGATTTCCACGACATTCCGATCCATTGCCCACCTCTATAGGATTTATTACCTATAGATTGCAACGGCCGCAGCATCGGGGGGATAACTTTTTTGCCCGTGCGATCACAAATCGCCCGGACCAATTGAGATAAGGACAGAGATGCGATTGCCGGCGCGTCAGGCGCTCTTTTCAAGGTGATTGCGCAGCTCTTCGATCGAGCCGAAACGCACCACCCCCTGGGCAAGCTCGGCTTCGATTGAGCCATCCGTGTAGAGCGTGTAGGCCATGCCATCCACAACCCCGGACTTGAGTACCGTGACCGCTTCAGCCCGCCCGCCCGCAGGCGCCGGCTCGCCGGGCGGCTCGATCGACGGTTCACGGCGCTGGGGTGCGGCCGATTTGTCCGGCCATCCCGGATCGAAGGGATTCTCCGACGCGGCTGCCGGTCGGCGCGGTTCCGGCGCAGCGGGGGGCTTCGCCGGCCGGTCGGCGGATGGGCGCGGCGGCCGCCAGCCCGGACGGGGTGCGACCGGCGGAGCGGCTGCCGGCTCTTCGGCCGCGGGCGCCGCGGCGCGTGGTGGCGGACGGACCGCCTCCACCATCTCGGGCATCTCGAACTCATCAGACTGGGCCCGCGATTGCTGGGCGCGCGGCGAAGAGGCCGGCGCCACGGGCGGAGCCATCGGCGCGGATGTCATGGTCGGCGCGCCGGACGCCGCCTGCGGCCGGCTCGAAAGCAGGTCGGCGATTCGCGTCAGCTGGCTGACAGCACGGCTGATCGCGAGCACGATCAACCCACCCATTGCCGTCACTGTTCCGGCCAAAATCAGTGTGTTGCCGAGACTGAACTCATTGATCGGAATACCAAATCCGATCAGGATTGCGCCCAATGCGGTCGCCAGAATCCCGACCACCATCAAGACAAAAGACATTCCGCAGTCCTCGCGCCCCGCCGCCACAATTCTAAACGAATTGTGACGGCCTTCCCTCACTCAGGCAAGCCACCGCCTCGAAAAGCTAAGGCAAACTTCGCTTTTGCTTAACCGGTCAGCCACGGGCCCACCTCAACCACACCCAACGCCAAAGGAAAAGCTCCGTTCCGCGAATCAAAGCAGGAATTGCCGCCCTTTGTGCCGTGCTGCAATATTGCTTCCGCTTTGCCCAGGGCCTAACTGAATGCAGGCTGGCCGGGTTTACCGTCGCCCGGACACCGTCAACGTCACCCGAAAAGTGAGCACGCTCCATGTCATTCACGTTGCCCGATCTGCCCTATTCGTACGACGCCCTCGCCCCCTACATGTCGCGCGAGACGCTCGAATATCATCACGACAAGCATCATCTGGCTTACGTCAATAACGGCAATAATCTGCTCAAGGGGACCGAGTGGGAGGGCAAATCCCTCGAGGACATTGTGAAGGGATCCTTCGGCAAGAATCCCGGCCTCTTCAACAATGCCGGCCAGCACTACAATCACATCCATTTCTGGAAATGGATGAAGCCAAGCGGCGGCGGCGACAAGATTCCGGGAAATCTCGAGAAGAAGATCGTGTCCGACCTCGGATCGGTCGCCAAGATGAAGGAGGACTTCGCCCAGGCCGGCGTGACCCAGTTCGGGTCCGGCTGGTGCTGGCTCGCCGTGAAGGACGGCAAGATCGTCATCATGAAGTCGGCCAACGGGGAGAGCCCGCTGGTGCACGGCGCGTCTCCGATCCTTGGATGCGACGTGTGGGAACACTCCTACTACATCGATTATCGCAATCGCCGTCCGGATTATCTGAAGGCGTTCGTCGATCATCTGGTGAACTGGGACTATGTCGCCGAAATGTACGAGAAGGCGGCCAAATAGGCTTCGCCCTATTCCTTGCGCGATCCCCAACAATATCCCTCGCGGCCGCCCGACCGGGCGGCCGCGTCGCTATCGGAACGCTCGCAATCTGCAGTACGGCAGGCCTTTGCACAGCGTCCGCTGGAGCTGTCCTGCGACATCGCGGCATGGGCATTGGTTGCGGCGCTTGCCCTGATCGCCTGTCTGACATTCTCCGATTACGGCCTCGGATGGGACGACTATACCCATTCGCAATATGGTCAGTTGCTGCTCGACTATTACGCTTCCGGGCTATCCGATCGGCGCGCACTTTCCTTCGTCAATCTGTACATGTATGGCGGCGGCTTCGACATGCTGGCGGCTCTGGCCGCCAAGGCGCTTCCCTTCGACCTGTTCGAGACACGGCGCCTGACGGGAGCCGCGATCGGACTGATCGGCCTGGTGATCACCTGGCGAGTCGCCCGCAGGCTTGGCGGCCCGCTGTCAGGCCTGATCGCGCTGGCGCTGCTGGCGACGACGCCGCTGTTTTATGGCCACATGTTCATCAACGCGAAGGATGCCCCGTTCGCGGTCGCGATGGTGCTGCTGCTGTTGGGGCTCGTCCGGGCACTCGAGGGTTATCCGCGACCGGGCGTGGCCACGATCATCATCGTCGGCCTCGGCCTCGGGTTTGCGCTCGGGACCCGCATCATGGGCGGCGTGACGGCGCTCTACATGATCGCTCCCCTGGCGCTGGTCATCGGCCACGACATTCGCGAAAGGGGCGTCACCCCGGCCGCAACTTCGTTCGGCGCTTTTCTGCTGCGGCTCTTGCCGGGCGCTCTGATCGGCTATGCGGTGATGGCTATCGTGTGGCCCTGGTCGATCGCAGAACCGTTCAATCCGATCCGCGCGATCGGGTACTTCTCGCATTTTTTCGAAAAGCCATGGATGGAGATGTTCGACGGCCGGCCCGTTTCCGTGCCCGACATGCCGCGCAGTTATCTGCCGACCTATCTTCGGCTGAAGCTTCCCGAAATCCTGATCCTGCTCGGCGGTGCGGGATTCGTTGGTGCGATGGTCGCGCAGTTTCGAGGCGATATTCCCGCGCAGCGCCGCGCCGCCATCCTGCTTGTCGGGATGGCAGTCGCAATCCCGATTGCGATCGCGGTCGCGACGCGACCTGCCATGTATAACGGCATCCGGCATTTCATCTTCATCCTGCCGCCGCTTTGCGTGCTGGGCGGATTGGCCGGCGGCTTTCTCCTGCGCAGGCTTGCCGAACGCTCGCGCCTGGCCGCCTCGGCGGCTGGCGTTGCGGTCCTCGCAGGACTGTCGGTGCCCGCATATGCGATGGTAGCGCTTCATCCATATCAATACGCGCATTTCAATGTAATCAGCGGCGGCACGCGTGCCGCCGACAAGGCCTATATGCTCGATTACTGGGGTCTCTCGTTCAAGCAGGCCGCGGATGAATTGCTGGGCGTACTCGACGAGCAAGGCAACCAGATTCCCGAGGGCCGCCGCTGGATCATCGCAATTTGCGGCCCGCACCCTCCCGCCGAGGTCGAACTCGGCGACGATTTCCTGACTACATGGAACACCAGGGGCGCCGACTTCGCATTGATGCTGGGCGAATTCTATTGTGCCGAATTGAAGGCGCCTGAACTCGTGCGGATCGAGCGTGATGGCGTGGTTTTTGCGCGGGTCTATGATTTGCGCGGACGGAATATCCGGGAGCTGTTCACAACTCCGCCGGTGCAGTGACAGCTATTCGGCCGCCTGCGCCATTGGTTCAAGAAATGCGTCGCTGGCCTTGATCTGGTGTGACGTCCAGCAATGCGGACACCAGACCGACAGCTTCATGTTACGCATTTCGAGCAGCGTCACGGTGTCAGTTTCAATACTGGTCGTGACGACCCGCCCACTTCGTGAGCACTTGTACTTCAACATTACGGACGCAACCTCCACGTCAGAACGATCCTAGGATGACGTCGGAGGTAATTGCGACCGGGCGGTAGTTATCCACCGCTTATCCACAATTTCTTCACGTTCTCGTCACCATATCGTCGCAAGCACACAAATCTTGCTGCAACGCGAAAAAGCCCGGCAGTGCCGAGCTTTGCAGACCAAGACCGAGTCGGTGACCTAGTAGAACCGGCAGTGGCGCATGCCAGCCCGGTCGTACCAGCATTCCTGGTGCCGGCCGGACCGCAGCCATGGTGGCAAACGCGGACCGCCGACCGCGACACCGACGATCGTGCCGACCACGGCTCCGGGCGGACCACCGATCACGGCGCCGACGCCGGCACCGATCGCCGCGCCGGTCACCACACTGCGCCCCTCGAAATAGGCATCCGCCGAATGCGGCGCCGCGACGAGCGCAAGCCCCACCGTTGCTGCAAGCACGATGCCCCGCATCGCAGTCTCCATGCGTGGGAGAAACCCACCAAAGACACTCCATCGCATTATGGTTAAGATTCCGTCACCGCTCAGGCGTTCGTCACGCCCCGCCGCCCGCGCGCCACACTGAACAGCACCACCGGGATCGCAGCGAGCGAGCAGATCGCGGTGCCGACGATCACGCTTGCCGGCGTTCCGACATCCATCATGTATCCGAACGCCGGCGGCGCCAGCACGCCACCGATGTTGAAGCCGGTGGTGACAAAGCCGAATACCCGTCCGAAGGCGCCGGGCGGCGTCACCGCCCGCACGATCATGTCGCGCGAAGGCTGCAGCACGCCGTTGAAGAAGCCGGACAAAGCCATCAGCGCGATGAGGAAGGTGGCGTTGAAATCCACGAACGCGATCGGCAGCAGCGTGATGCCGCTGACGAACAGCCCGATCAGCGCGATCGTCTCGTGCCGGTCGGTGCGCGCGGTAAGCCATCCTCCCACCAGCACCGCGAAGGCGCTCAGCATCAGATGCACGGTGATCGCCGTGGTGCTGAGCGACAGCGGTGTCGCCCACAGCGCTTCGAGCGCGACGATGCCGTAATTCTGCACGCCGACGGCAAAGGCCGCGATCAGCATGAAGAAGATGAGATTGAGAATGACCGGCATGGTCATCAGCACCCGCCAGTCGCCCGCGGATGGCGCCGCCGCGTCCGCGGCCCTGGCGCGCGCCGCCTCGCGTCCGGCAAGCGGCTCGCCGAGTATCAGGATCGCCGCGGCGACGACAAGCCCGAGCAGCGCCGCCGCGACAAAGGCGCCGCGCCAGCCGATCGCAGATGCGAGAATGACCATCGCGGCCGGCGTCACCGCGGTACCGAGAAAGCCCGCGAAGATATGGATGGAAAAGGCCTGCCCGACGCGACCATGCGAGACGCGGTTCGACAGCAGCGCGTAATCCGCCGGGTGATAGACGGTATTGGCAAGGCCGAGGCAGGCGAAGGCGAGACCGAGCAGCAGGAAGCTCGGCGCCGCCGCCGCGGCCGCGAGCGAAGCCGCGCCCAGGACCAGCCCTCCGACCAGCACCATGCGCGCGGAGCTGCGGTCGACCAGAAAGCCCGCGGGCGTCTGCAGCAGCGCCGAAATGACGTTGAAGACCGCGACCACCAGCCCGAGTTCGGTATAGCTCACGCTGAATTCCGCACGCACCAGCGGGAACACCGGCGGCAGCACCAGGATGAAGACATGGCTCACGAAATGCGCGGCGCCGACCAGGCCGATCACCCGCAGATCGGCCAAGTGTGGAGGACTGGCGACGATGGTGGTCGGCGTCATGCGAAGGAATCCCGGCTGGCATTGTCGCATAGCATGAAGCGGGTCGCCCGGGCATGCGCTCTGCGAAGGTGGGGCATCCCGCCGCTCGCGCGTGCCGCCATCGGTTCCGTTTCGGGGCTGCCATAGGCCCGTCCCGCAGCGCAACCGGCGCGCAGGACGAACCCATCGCATTCGCCCCCAAAGGCCTTCGCCTCAAGGCCGGGGCGCGCGGAACGCCGGGCTCTCAGCCTGCCCGCGGCCTCGTGTGGGAAGTGAGTTTGACCACACGAGAATTTAAGTCACCACGGATAAGCCGATCGCTCGGCGTTCCGCGCGCGGTGTTTATAGGCTTGCTCTGCGACAACCCCGGAGGACATACACCGGTGACCGGCATCGCCGGGCGGCTTGTCTTGCTATCCTCCGCTGGTGACCCACGGCCGGTGAGCCGGATCATCGCAGCTTGGGCCTCCGCTCCGCCCGATGCGTCGGCATCGGCCGAAACGGCCACCGCACCCTGCCCCCCGTCTCGTGACGAGCGCTCCGTCCCCGGTACCCGGGGCAAGGTCATAGGAATATAATCCATATCCCCGGATTTGTCAAGCCTGTCGTTGCTAGGCCCGGAAGAGGACCTTCGCGGGCTATGGAAAGAATTCTCATTTGGCTTGCGCGACGCTCATGTCATTGACACGCCATTCAAACATGCGCATGATTAAAACATGCGTTTGATTGAACACCAGATCACCGGAACCCCGCTCCGCATCATGGAAAGCGCGATGCGGCTTTTCGCTCAGTCAGGCCTCGATGCCGTTTCCGTGCGCGAAATTGCGCTCGACGCCAACGTCAACGGCGCCGCGATCAACTATCATTTCGGAACCAAGGAGCAGCTGATCCGCGAAATATTCCGGCGGCTGTTCGGACGCGTGAACGAGCTTCGAACCAAGGCGCTCGACGATTACGAGACCGGCGCCGTCGTCGACCCGCCGGAAGCCGAACCGATCATCCGGGCCTTCATCGAGCCGCTGGTGCAGGTTTCGTTCGACGAGGAGAGCGGCGGAATCTACCTCGTCCCCCTGCTGTTCCACGCTTTCGGCGTGCGCCGCGACTTCATCGACAAATCAATCTACGACCAGGTCGACGATATCTTCGTTCGCTTCGCCGAAGCGCTGCAACGGGCGTTTCCGCGTTGCGGTCGTGAGGAGGTTTTCTGGCGACTCGATTTCGCGATCGGCGCCTGCCAGCACATCCTGCTCGATCGCCAGCGATCGCATCGCCTCAAGCGGCTCTCGGGCGGCCTTTGCAACACCGCCGATCCGCAGATGATCATCGAACAGCTCGTCGCCTCGGTGATCGGCTGCATGTCCGCACCCGCAAAGTCCAGGCCCGCCGAAGCAATTCGATGAATGCGGCAGGCGCCGGAATGCGCCGGCCGCCGGTTCTTCGCGCCCGATCCGGGACTGCAAAGACGAAGCCTCGCAACAGGAGCCGCCGTGACCGTCAAGGAAGCTGAAATCTGCGCGATGCCGGTGATGAACACCAGCACGCCATCGTTCAAGGTGCCCGAAGGCGCCGTCGACGCGCATTGCCACATCTACGGACCGACCTCGAAATACCCATATGGCAAGGCGCTGGAATATGTCCCGCCGGCCGTCGACCTCGCCGATTACGTGAGAATGCTCGATGCGATCGGCTGCCGCCACGCCGTGCTCGTTCACGCCGGGGTCTATGGCGGCGATCATTCGATCGTGCTCGACGCCATGGCCGCCTATCCCGGCCGCTTTCGCACCATCGCCGTTCTGAACGAAGACGTGACCGACGAAACGCTGGAACAGCTCAACGCGGCCGGCGTCTGCGGGTTTCGTTCCAATCTGGTTTCCGGCAAAGGCATCAAGCTGGAGGGTTCGCGCCGACTCGCGGCGCGGGTCAAGCGCTTCGGCTGGCACGTCCAGGTCATGTTCGACGCCGAGACCTTTCCCGACATCGAAACGGCTTTCGCCGATTTCCCGACCGACGTGGTCATCGATCATATGGGCCGGCCCGACCCGGCAAAGGGCGTCGACGCGCCCGCCTTTCAGAGCATCATTCGTCTGCTCGGGACCGGACGGGTCTGGACCAAGTTCTCCGCGCCCTATCGCACGTCGCGCGATCCGAAGAGATATCGCGACCTGGCGCCCTTCGCCCGCGCGCTGATCGCCGCGCGGCCCGACCGCATCGTATGGGGCACCGACTGGCCCCATCCGAAAGTCCCGGCCGATGAAATGCCGGACGACGGCGAACTGATCAACAACGTCGCGATCTGGGCGCCCGACGCGGCGGTGCAACGCAGGATTCTCGTCGACAACCCAAAGACGCTCTACGGCTTCTAACCCAACGCTGGATCTTTCAAATGCTGACTCTGTACTACAGTCCCGGCGCCTGCTCGCTGGCATCGCATATCGCACTCGAGGAAATCGGCGAGCCCTATGAACCGCGGCAAACGTTGCTTGCCGAAGGCGCGCACAAGACCCCGGAATATCTCAGGATCAATCCGCGCGGAAAAGTGCCGGCGCTGGACGTCGACGGCGAGGTCATCACCGAGAATACCGCGATCCTCACCTATCTCGGCAAGCGGTTCCCGCAGGCCAGGATGTGGCCGACCGATCCGATCGCAGAGGCGCGCTGCATCTCCCAGATGGCCTGGTTTTCCAACACGCCGCACATTTCCCAGCGCGGCATGGTCCGGCCCTATCGCTTCGTCACCGACGAGAGCATGCACGCCAATGTCGTGGCAAACGCCAAGAAGACCTATTGGGACAATGTCAACGAGATCGAAGGGCTGTTCAACGGCAAGCCCTGGCTGATGGGCGACCAATACACCGTCTGCGATCCGTACGGGCTCGTCTTCTACAGCTGGGGCGTCCGGGCCGAGCTGCCGATGGAAGAATTGCGCAGCTTCACCGGCTTCAAGAACCGGATGCTGGAACGTCCGGCCGTTCGCCGCGCTCTCGAGCGCGAAAAGAACCCGTTCATTCGGCCCTCCGGCTGAGATCGGAACTGACATTCAACAAAACAAGCACAAAGGGAGGAATCCATGCTGACGTCGAAACGGGCCATTCTGAAACTTGCGCCATTCCTGGCCGCGGCTGTCATGCTTGGCAGCGCCGGGCCGGCATCGGCGCAGAACCCGGCGGCCGACTATCCCTCGCGACCGATCCAGATCATCGTTCCTTTCTCGGCTGGGGGCGTCTCCGATGTTCTGGTTCGCGCGGTCGCCAAGAAGCTGTCCGAGGACATGGGTCAGCCGATTGTCATCAACAACATGCCGGGCGCGAACACCCAGATCGCCGCGATGGCCGGCGCCAAGGCCGATCCGGACGGCTACACCTTGCTGATGGCTTCGGATCCGGCGATGTCGATCAATCCGTGGCTTTACAAACAGCTCCGCTACAATCCGCAGGACGATTTCGTTCCGATCACGCCGCTGGTGACCTTCTCGCAAATTCTGGTCACAACGCCGTCGGTTCCGGCGAAGACGCTGAAGGAATTCGTCGCCTATGCCAAAGGCAATCCCGGCAAGATGAACTACGGCTCGTTTGGCGTCGGCAGCCAGCCGCATTTGTTGACCGAGGAATTCAACCGGCTCGCGGGCGTCAAGGCCGTCCACATTCCCTACAAGGGCGTCGCGCCGGCGGTCGTCGACATGTTGCAAGGCCAGATCCAGTACATGCTGGCCAGCGTCGCCACGCCGCTTGGACATATCCGGTCCGGCAAGCTGGTTGCGATCGCAATCGCCGGGCCGCATCGTTCGGATTTGCTTCCTGAAGTCCCAACCTTTGCTGAAGCCGGCTTCGGCGAATTCCAGTCGGTCGGGTGGTTCGGCATGTTCGCGCCGAAGGGAACGCCCAAACCCATTGTGGACAAGCTCGCGGCCAAGATCACCGCTATCGTGCGCTCGCCTGAATTCAAGAAAGAGCATCTGCAGGCAAACGGCCTTGATGCCGCGGGTGGCACACCGGAAGAGTTCGCCGCATTTCTCCGGGACGACCGCGCCAAGTGGAAAGCGATCGTCGAGAATTCCGGCGTGAAACTCGAATAGCGAACCGGCATCCCGGTTTCGGTGGCGCAACTCGTTTGAAATCCGTAGCGTTCAGATAGCCGACTGACCGTCCGTGCTTCGGGTTGTCGACCAGTTAATGGAGGCATCGGCATCCAGGTAATGCGCGGGCCCGTTGGCGCAGCCACCCGCGCGACCGCTTCGCTCGGAGAGGGAAAAGGACAGAAAAGACCTCGCTAGTTAGACTTCGTTATGCTTCCGAAGGTCGCTGGCTTCGACCGGGACGCAGGCAACGAGGAAAAGTGCCGCGACCACGGCGTGTCCGTTCGCGACATCGAGGCGCTGTTCGGCGGACAGATCGCCGTGTTTCCCTCACCCGGCCGATCTCGTTCGGAAGAACGCTACAAGGCGATCGGCGCAACGCAGATGGACGGCACATTTTTCTCGTCCTTGCATTGCGGGAACTCGCCGGCGAGATGTTGATCCGGCCGATCAGCGCGCGCTTCATGCACGCCAAGGAGGTCAGGCATTATGAAGAAGAAACTGCCAAAGCTCAGAAGCGATAAGGCTGCCGAGAACTTTGTCGCGACGGCCGACCTGACGGCCTTCGATCTGTCCGGCTTCAAGCCGGTTCAGTTCGAGTTTGCGCCGAAGGCCGCCCGCGTCAACATGCGGCTGTCGACGGACCTGCTCAAGGCGATCAAGAGCAAGGCGGCCAAGCAGGGCGTGCCGTATCAGCGCTTCATCCGGCAGGCGCTCGAAAAGGCGGTTGCAGCGAAGAGGGCATCGTAGCCGCCCCCTCACCGGAAGTTCCCGCCCGCCTGCTTCAAAACGCCCCGCGACCTTGCAGGGCGGCGGAGCCGGGATATGCTCACCCGAGGGAGTGCACGATGCGTCCGATCATCACGCTGCTGGCGGCTTTCGTCTCCTGGTTCGCGGTCGCCATGCCGGGGGCGGTTGCGCAGGACCGGGTGGCGCTGGTCATCGGCAATGACCGCTATCCGAACCTTCCCGCCGAGCAGCAGCTTGTCAAAGCCGTCAACGATGCGCGCGCGGTGGCGAGCACCCTCGAAAGCATTGGCTTCAAGGTGATGCGCGGCGAGAATCTGGACCGCACCCGCATGGTCGAGCACATCTTCCGGTTCGTGCAGGCGATCAAGCCGGGCGACACTGCGCTGCTGTTCTTCGCCGGCCACGGCGTTTCGATTGCGGGCGGCAACTACCTGATGCCCACCGATGTCCCCGAGATGCGGCCCGGCGAGGAAGGCCGGGCGCGCAACCTCGCGCTCGGCGAGACCGACATCGTCGGCGATATCCAGGCCGCCAAGCCGCGCGTGATGGTGATGATCCTGGACGCCTGCCGCGACAATCCGTTCAGGCAGGCGGGACTGACGCGATCCCTCGGCACCAGGACCGGGCTGGCGCGCGGCGCGGAAGCCGAAGGCGTGTTCACGATCTACAGCGCAGGCTTCGGACAGGCGGCGCTCGACCGGCTCGACGACAACGACCGGTCGCCGAATTCGGTGTTCACCCGGGCGCTGCTGCCGGCGCTGGCACGCACCGACACGCATCTGGCCGACATCGTCATCGACATGCGCGAGCAGGTCGCCAAACTCGCCGCGACCATCGGGCACCAGCAATATCCGGCCTATTACGACCAGACCCGCGGCGGGCGGGTCTATCTCGCCGCGCGGCCGCCAGCGGGCGGCGCAGAATCCGGCGCGCGCATTCCGGGTCCGGTCCAGCCGCAGCCGGCGGCGCCGGTTGCGCGCCGCACCGCCTTGCTGATCGGCAACAGCGAGTATCCGAACCATGTCGACCTGGTGACCCCCAGCAACGATGTCGAAGCCGTGGCGCGCATGCTGCGGGACGCGGGATTCGACCGCGTCGTAAGCCGCAACAATCTCACGCGCGCAGGCATGCGCGTGGCGCTTCGCGACTTTGCAGGAAGTGCGGCGAGCGCGGAGGTCGCCATGGTGTTCTATTCCGGCCACGCCACCCGCGTGGCGGCCGACCGGCTGCTGCTCGGCAGCGATTTCCGGTCGAAGGCGCTGACCGTGGCGTCCATCCTGCAGCAGGGCGTCAATCTGTCGGAACTGATCGACGCCACCAAGGGTGCCGCGCGCAGGATCGTGGTGATCGATTCCGACCAGAAGGAAGCGTTCAAGGAATCCGCGCCGGCGAAGCCCGGTGCCGATGCGCTCGACCCGCGCGGCGCCGTCGTCATCTATTCATCGGGCGCGACCGAAAGCGCCAGCGACGGCAGCGGTATTCAAAGTCCGTTCACCGAGGCTTTCGTGCGGCATTTCAAGGTGCCCGGCGCCAGCCTTCGCGAGGCCTTCGCCAAAGTGCAGCGCGACGTTTCGGCGGCGACCAAACGCCAGCAGAACCCGGCGATCTACGGCGCTGCGCAGGCGCAGTTTTCCCTGGTATCGCCATAGCGAGCCGTGTGTCTTAATGGACGGCGGACCTTCAGGTGAAATTTGCGTCTTTTGACGTATTGATGCCGACATTTTTTCGAGCCACATGCATCGCACGGACATCAGGTCCTTGTATCCGTTCAATCCATGGCCAAGTTCCCGCACGTGTGCGAATGTGATCGCGCTTGGGCAGGTTCATGGAACAGATCGACACCATTCCCGCCGCGATCGCGGAGGTCTTCATCACCGACCGGCTCGGCAGCCGCCCGGAGGCCCGCACCGATCATCTGCGCGAGAAACTCGCCATCCAGGATCTTGCCAACGAGATGGCGGAGCATCCCGGCGAGGTGCTGCCTCGCCTGGTAAAGCTTGCGATGGAATTGTGCGAGGCGGATTCCGCAGGCGTCAGCGTTCTGGATGCGGACGCGAAGCTGTTTCGCTGGTTGGGGCTGCAGGGTGCGCTGTCTGCGTTCGAGGGTGCCACCACGCCGCGCGATCATTCGCCCTGCGGCGTGTGCCTCGACCAGGAAGGCGCCATCCTCATGGAGCGACCGGAGCGCGTCTATGACTGGATCAGCGACGCCAATATCAGCGTGCCGGAAGTGCTGCTCGTTCCGCTTTTCATCAAGGGCGGCACGCCGCTTGGAACGCTATGGGTGGTGGCCCGGGTCGGGCAGCCGTTCGACAGCGGCCATGCCCGCATCCTGACCGAACTCGCGACCTTTACCGGGATTGCGCTTCGCATGATTCAGAGCGAAGAGAAGCTGAGAAAGTCACTGGACGAGCAGGCCACCCTGACCAAGGAAATGAGTCACCGGGTCAAGAATGTGTTCGCCATCGCCAATGGCCTGATCCGCGTCAGCGCCCGCAACGCGGCAAGCAAGGAGCAGCTTGCGGACAGTCTCACCGGCCGTTTGCAGGCGCTGGCGGAAGCGCACGCGCTCGTGAGGCGCTCGTTCAGCGAGACCGGCAAGGGGCAGCATATCCCGCTCGGCGAGATCATCACCCGCATCCTGCGCCCCTATCATGGCGATTCCGATATCGGCGGGCCGGACGTGCGGCTCGGAGAACATGCGACCAACAACATCGCGCTGGTGTTCCACGAGCTTGCGACCAATGCGGCCAAGCACGGCGCGCTGAGCCGCGAGGGTGGCACGGTGCGCGTGCGCTGGACGCAGGATGATCATGTCGTCATCGTGGACTGGCAGGAGATCGGCGGCCCGGCGGTCAGTATTCCGGACAAGCGCGGCTTCGGCTCGACTCTCGTGACGTCGACCCTCACAAGCCTTGGCGCCGGAATCACCCATCACTGGGACGGCGCAGGCCTTCGGGTGGTCATCTCCGCACCGTTGGCCAAGCTGCAGCACTGACAGCGCCGCGACCCGCGTCGTCAACCTGAGCCTGCGCGCAAACAGAGCCGAAAGATGCCGCGCTATTTCCGGGCCAGACCCAGCGCGCTCAACTTTCGCATGTCCACGAAATCCGACTGCATGTCGATCATGAACGCAAACCTGCACCCCTCGACCCGCATCGTCACCCATGGCGCGTTGACCGAGTGGCGCGGCGTGGTCATGCGGCCCGCACGATAGTCGAGCGAGCGGACGCGGCTGCGTGGAAAGCGATGCCAGCGAAACAGCAGCGAGGCCGTGCAAACCGCGATCTCGCCATCGCGCTCCTTCATGCCGATCACATATTTCCGCACATAGACATGCATCGCCACACTCACCCCGACGCCGATCACCGCGAGTATCGGCCAGGCCGGATCGATTGTGGTGTAGAGATGCTGCCAGAGCGTGCCGCCGGCAAACAGCAAGGTGGCACCGACGAAGCCCCAGTACAGCAGCCTCACCTTCAGCGCCTGCCAGCGGTTGACCACGATGGTATCCGGCGGATAGGCGGCGGCCCCGGTCTCGTCGCCGATGCCCTCGATCGCCGGAAGCCCGAGCTGCTTGGCCTTGCGCACGACCGTGCGGCGGCCGATCTTGCCGGGTTCGCCGATCGCAAGCGGGACCGATCGCGCCGGGTCCGGATGCTTCAGCACGACACTGAGCAGCGGAATTTTCGTTTCGCCGACCAGGCGCGTGCCCATGTTGATCTGCGCCACCCCCTCGAAGCCGGAAAGCGGATGCGACCACGCCGTCTTGCGGATCAGGTCGCGCTCCTTAACGTCCACGCGCTCGTCGGAAATGTCGACGGTAACGGTGCGAAAGCCCGCATTGAATTCCGGCCACAAGTACCAGACGACCGCGGCGACATAGCAGGCCACCGCGATCGCCGTGGCCGGAAGCCCGTAGGCTTGCAGCCCCATACTCGCGAGCGCGAGCAGCGAAGCCGCCACCGTAACGACGGAACCGAAGGCCAGCCAGAACAGCCCGAGAAAGCCCACGATGTAACGGTCGGCCGGATCGCCTCGCAGCACCACGCTGACCGGACGCTTCGACACGTCCGCCTCGAACGGAAACGGTTCGGGCACATCGTCGAACACGCTCACCAGCCGGCCTCCCCTGCGCTGACGACAGATTAGGACGAAACCGGCGGCCGCGGCTTGCGGCGAGACCGCGCACGGAAACGAAGCGGAGCGCGGTGTCGCCGGCCGAGGCAAGCGGGACATTTCGACACACTTCCCAACACGCGAGCACAAGTCAGCACCCGCATTCGTCGCTGGGTTGCAACGCTACGCCCTTCATGCCCGCGTCGATGCGACTATCAACACGCCTTCACCCCGACAAGAATGTCGCCACAGATGCTATCCGCAGCACATCGTGGCGCTTCGCAGCACGACAGGGATGCGACAGGAACTCCGGCGGACATCGACGTCTCTCTCTCAGCACCTATGCGTGTGTCATTCGCACGTGATTCGGCACCGACATGCAGAACACGGCAGAACGCAATGCCAAGTGCAGCATGATCTGGAAAGAACGGTGGCTCACGATGAAATGGATCAAGGCAATATTCGTCACCTCCACGGCGAGCGTGTTTGTGGCAACGGCGGCGCAATCGGCCGATCTTCCGATGAAGGCCAAGGCCATCGAATATGTCTGCACCGCCTATGGCGCGGGCTATTACTATATCCCCGGAACCGATACCTGCGTGAAAATTGGCGGCTATGTCCGTTTCGAAGCCTATTACAACGCTCCGCAGGGCGCTTATCCGGTCAACAACGCCACCGGCGTGTTCAATCGTCATGTCAACGCGTTTGCGATGCAGAGCCGTTTCCGGCTCACAATGGATGCACGCACGCAGACCGAATACGGAACCCTGCGGTCGTATCTGAATTTCGGCGTCAATGCCAGAAACGGCATCAATCAAAGCCTGGCGCCGAGCATATCGGTCGCTCTGGAGCGAGCCTTCATCCAGTTTGCCGGTTTCACCATCGGCCGCTCGCAGACCTTCTTCACGCTGTATAACAGCTCGTCCTGGGGACTCATCACGGCCACCCTTGACGGCGGCACTGCATCGACCGGCATGAATCTCGCCGCCTATACGTGGCAGTTGGGCGGTGGCCTGTCGTCCACGCTTTCGTTCGAAGACGCGCAGGCCCACAGCAAGGGCGTTGTCGATCTTGGAAACGCAGCGGCCGCGGGCAATACCGCAGGTGTCCTCGGTGCCGCTCCGTTCACCTCGACAAATACCAGCGACAGTCAGGGAGCCCGGGCTCCCGACATTGTCGGAAATCTGCGCGTCGATCAGGCGTGGGGGTCGGCCCAGATCATGGGCGCGCTACACCAGGTCAGTGCGCGCTACAATTTCAACACCAGTACGGCGACCTGCAATGGTGCGGGCAACAACACGACAGCATGCGGTCACCCGGGCGAAAAATGGGGCTGGGCAATCGGCGCCGGCATGACGCTGAAGATGCCCTGGGACTCCAAGGACACCTTGTCCGGACAGATCGCATATTCGAAGGGCGCGTCGAGCTACGTCGCGTTTGCGAACTCGAACAACGCTCTGCACCAGAGCGGTGGCATCGCGCTCGGCGCCTTCAACGACGCGGTGTTCGGCGGCGTCGGACTCAATGGCGGCGGCATCAGCGAGATCGAACTGACCGAGGCCTGGGGCGGCTCGATCGCTTTCCAGCATTACTGGACACCCAGCCTGCGAACCTCATGGGTATTCGGCTATATGAGCGTTCAGTACGGCGAGGCGGCGAAGGTGTTGATCGCCAATCTCGGCAACCGTTGCATCGGCTCCGGAATCGTCATCAGCGATACCGCAAGCTGCGATCCCGACTGGTCGACGTGGCGTGTATCATCACGCACGATGTGGAATCCGGTGCGCAATCTCGATGTCGGCGTTGAAGTTGCCTATACGCAGGTCGACACGGCGTTTGGTGGTGCGACGGGAACTCTGACCACGCCCAATAACGGGCTTTCCATCGGCTCGTATGCGCTCGACGACCTGGGGGTCTGGTCGGCCGCGCTCCGCGTGCATCGTAGTTTCTGGCCGTAACTGCTCCTCAATCGGCCGACCCCGCGGCCGAGGTCTTTGCAACCTCCATGTGAAGAACCCGCATGATCGAGCCAGACAGCTGGTTTCCGCATCGCTCCGCGGAAACCAGCTTGCTTGGAAAGCATCCCGGGCGCAGGGCGCGCAGCGGCATTTCGCCGATGCCCTCACGGTGGAAAGGCTTGCGGCGAGACCGCCCACGGAAGCGAAACGCAGCAGCGATGGTACACGTCACAATCGCGCTATCGCGCATCTTCCTGCTTTCGCGGGAGCGGACACACGGATAACTTGCGTGGTCGGCGATCCAGAGGGAAACACGATGCGTCCGACCAACTTCTTCAGTTCTTTCATCGCGGTTGCGTGCCTGGTGGCGAATGCGTTTCCCGCGCTTGCCGACCGGGAGGTTGCTCGCACGGCGATCATGGATAGCGCGGCCGTCATGCGCCCCGTTCAGGGGCCGCTCCAGCGATGGGCGGCAATCCGGGTCCCGGACTCGGTCGCTGGCAAGGGCAGCGTGGCGCTGGTCGTCGGCATCAACAATTATCAGAATCTGCCGAAGCTGAAGAATGCCGTCAACGACGCCACCGCGGTCGCGGACATGCTTCGCGCCGCCGGATTCGACCAGGTGATCGTGGCGCACGATCCGGATGATCGGGCGCTTCGCGCCACGCTGGGCGAGTTCAATGCAGCCGCCGAGGGCAAGGACATTGCCCTGATCTATTTTGCCGGACAGGGCGTGCGCCTGAAAAGCAAGCGGCTTCTGTTCGCCACCGATGTTACCCTCGATCAGGCCAAGGCCGGAATCGCATTAACGCTCGACGACCTGCAGGCGGCAGTCCCGCGCACGGCACGGGTCAAGCTGATTGCGATCGATGCCTGCCAGGACGAGCTCGATGCCGACCCGAAGGCGCGAACCGAGCCGATGCTGCCGGTGACCGAGAACGCTCCGATCTTCTATTCATCCACGCCCTACGAACTGGCGCAGGATGGAGAGGGGACGCTCAGCCCGTTCGCCACCGCGTTCGTCAGGCATTTCGCCGCGCCCGGGCAGGGCATTCGCGATGCCGCGAACCGGGTGCGCGACGACGTCGTGGACGCGACCAAAGGCGCGCAGACGCCGGTCCTCTACGGCTATGTCGAGCGCGACCTGCAACTGCTTCCGTCCGGCCAAGCGGTCCGCTGATCGCAAAGGATTGTCGACGCAACCGTCGGATGCGCCTCAGGCTGCGAGTGCCGCCAGAATCCGCGCCCACGAGCGCGTACCCTTGTGGAACGAGGCGAGGTCGTATTTCTCGTTCGGCGAATGCACGCGGTCGTCGTCCAGCGCGAATCCGACCATGATCGTATCCATGCCGAGCACGCGCTTGAAATCGCCGACAATGGGGATCGAGCCGCCGGCGCCGACAGTCACCGCTTTCGCGCCCCATTCGTCCTGCAGCGCCTGCCGCGTCTTCAGGATCGCCGGGCTGTCGAACGGAAGCTGCAGGGCGGGCGCGAGACCGTGGTTCTCGAACTCGACCTTGCAGTCGGCGGGGATGCGCGCGCGGATGAAATCGCGGAACGCGTCGCGCACCTTCACCGGATCCTGATTGCCGACCAGCCGGAACGAAACCTTGGCGCTCGCCTGTGAGGCGATCACGGTCTTGGCGCCCTCCCCGGTATAGCCGCCGATAATGCCATTCACGTCGCAGGTCGGTCGGGTCGAGATCATCTCGATCAGCATGCGGTCCTGTTCACCCGCGGGGATTTTCAGGCCGACCTGGCCGAGAAACTCCGCGGGCGTAAGGTCCAGCGCTTTCAAATCCGCCTTGATGTCGGGCGGCAATTCGGGGACGCCGTCATAGAAGTCCGGAATCGTGATGCGGCCGTTCTCGTCATGGATCGCGGCCAGCGCCTTGGTGAGCACGCGGATCGGGTTCTGTGCGGCACCGCCGAACAGTCCCGAATGCAGGTCGCGGTCGGCCGCGGTCACGATGACGTCCTCATAGACGAGGCCGCGCAGCGAGGTGGTGATCGAAGGCGTGGTCGGCGACCACATGCCGGTGTCGCAGACCAGCGCCAGATCGAGCTTGAACTCGTCGGCATTCTTCTCGACGAACGGAAACAGCGACTTCGAGCCGCATTCCTCCTCGCCCTCGATCATCACCGTGACGTCGAGCGGCAATGTGCCGGTCACCGCCTTCCAGGCGCGGCACGCCTCGACGAAGGTCATGAGCTGGCCTTTGTCGTCGCAGGCGCCGCGTGCCACGATGATCTTGCGGCCATTGCCCAGATCCTCGATGCGCGGATCGAAGGGCGGCGTCTTCCACAGTTCAAGCGGATCGACCGGCTGCACATCGTAGTGACCGTAGAACAGGACGCGCGGCCCGCCGTTTTGCTTCTCGGGCTTGGCGATCACCAACGGATGGCCGCCGGTCGGGCGGATTTCGGACGTCAAGCCAAGCGTTGCGAGGTCTTTGGCGACGAAATCGGCAGCGCGCTTGCACTGATCGGCATAGGCCGGATCGGTCGAGATCGACTGGACCTTGAGGAAGTCGAACAGCCGCGCGAGCGAGGCGTCGAGATCGGCATCGATGTGGTCGAGGACTTTCGGCAGGGCTTCGGTAGGGGTCATGCTTGCTCCGCGCTCGTGTCCCGGGCGCGTTGCGGCATGCAATGCCGCTACGCAGAACCGGGACCTGTTTCAACTGGGTCCCGGCTCTGCGATGCATCACTGCGCTTTCGCTGCGTGCTGCATCGCGTCCGGGACGCGAGACCTTGTTACCGCCGCAATATCCCCCCAAGCGTCCCGCGCACAATGGCGCGACCGACCGACGCACCGTGCCGGCCGCCGATCTGCTTGCCGATCGAGGCGGCAACGCCGCCGATCACCGTCGTCGTCACCGTACGGGCCACGCTTCGTGCAACCTCCTGGCTAGGCGAAAGCCGTTCGCCGCGCTTGCGATTGGTGCCGAAGATCGATCCGATCCAGCCGCCAATGCCGCCACCGTCGTCTTCCGCCTGATCGGCTGGTGCCGCCTCTTTCGCGACCCGTTGGCTGAGCTTCTCATAAGCCGACTCGGAGTCGATCGTGGTGTCGTATTTTCCCTTGAGCGGACTCTTCGCCATGATGGCCGCGCGCTCGCCCGGCGTGATCGGACCCATGCGTCCGCAAGGCGGACGGATCATGCAGCGTTCGACCATGGTCGGCGCACCTTTTGGGTCGAGGAACGACACCAGCGCTTCGCCCTTGCCGAGCTCCATGATGACCTGGGCCGTGTCCAGTTTCGGATTGGGGCGGAACGTGGTGGCCGCAGTCTGCACCGCCTTCTGGTCTCGCGGCGTGAAGGCGCGCAGCGCGTGCTGCACGCGGTTGCCGAGCTGCGCCAGCACCTTGTCGGGGACGTCGAGCGGGTTCTGGGTGACGAAGTAGACGCCGACTCCCTTCGAGCGCACGAGACGTACCACCTGCTCGATTTTCTCAAGAAGCGCCTTCGGCGCCTCGTCGAACAGCAGATGCGCTTCGTCGAAGAAGAACACCAGCTTCGGCTTTTCCGGGTCGCCGACTTCCGGCAATTCCTCGAACAGCTCGGAGAGCAGCCACAACAGGAAGGTCGCGTAAAGCCGCGGATTGCCCATCAGCTTGTCGGCGGCGAGAATGTTGACATAGCCGCGGCCGTCACGGTCGGTCTTCATGAAATCCATGAGTTCGAGCGCAGGCTCGCCAAAGAATTTCTCGCCGCCCTGGTTCTCGAGAACCAGCAGCGCACGCTGGATGGTACCGACGGTCTGTTTCGTGACGTTGCCATAGCTGGCAACCGCCCGCTTGATGGCATCGAGCTGCGGATTGCCGGTGCCCTCCTCCGCCTCCTTCTTGCCCGAAAACGGCGCGACCGCATCGAGAATGGTCCGCAAATCCTTGAAGTCGAGGAGCGCCAGCCCCTCGTCATCGGCGATCTTGAAGGCGACGTTGAGCACGCCTTCCTGCACGTCATTGAGGTCGAGCAGCCGTGCCAGCAGAAGCGGGCCCATCTCGGATACGGTGGCGCGGATCGGATGGCCCTGTTCGCCGAACAAATCCCAGAAAATCGTGGGTGAGTAATCCGGCTGGTATTCCAGGCCCATGCTTTGCGCGCGTTCGACCAGGAACGGCTTCGCCTCTCCCATGACCGAAATGCCGGACAGGTCGCCCTTGATGTCGGCGGCGAAGACCGGCACGCCATTGCGCGAAAAGCCTTCGGCCAGAACCTGGAGCGTCACCGTCTTGCCGGTGCCGGTAGCGCCCGTTGCCAGTCCGTGGCGATTGGCCATCCCAAGCAGGATGCGTTCCGGCTTGACGCTTTGCCCGATGAAAATCGTTCCTGCGGGTTCGACCGGCTCTGCGGTTGCAGGCGCGATGGGAGCAGCCGCCGGCGCCTTCGCGGCCTTCGTGCCATTCCTGCGCGCCGGCTTGCCCTGCCCGCCCGCTTCAGGCTCGGCGGAAGCCTTGACGGATTTTTTCTTCGCCGACTTGCTGGCAGACTTGCTGGCAGACTTGGCCATCGCCCCGCATCCTTCCTGAAATCAATCGCATTTTTGAGGTGTCGGGAAAGCCAGGTCAACGCCGACTGTCCTTCGATCGCAGTGCAATGTCATCAACACGCTTTGCTCATAGTGGCGAGCGTGTCACACCGTTGCATATTTGTCAGGCGGTCTATTTCCTTTATGCCCGTTTCGACTATCAATGATCGCTTACCCGTCTTTCGTGCGGGAGGGGCAGGCAAGCATGGACGAACTCGTCGGGCGACTTGTCGCCGAACTCGGCATTGACCGTCAGGTCGCCGAGCAGGCGGTCGGTATCATATTGGCGTTTCTGATCAAGGAGGCGCCTGCGGACAAGGTGAAGCCGCTTCTTGATGCCGTGCCCGGTGCTGAAGCCGCGGCCGCGGCGGCCCCTTCGGGCGGCGCGTTCGGCATGGGCGGTATCATGGGTGTCGGCACGCAGTTGATGGGGCTTGGCCTCGGAATGGGCGAGGTTCAGGCAATCGCACGGACGATCCTTGGCTTCGCGCGCGAAAAAATGGGCGATGACGCAGTCGACGAAATGATCGGCGCGATTCCGGGCCTGTCGCAATTTGCCTGACCGGATCGCGTGCCGGACTGTTCGGGGACTGAAGTCGTGTCGAAATCGTTGAAAAAGCTGGATGGTCTGGACCCGGACGTGATCGAATGTCTGCGTTCGGCCGGCATCCGGACTTCCGGCAAGCTGCTGGAAGCTGCGAAGAGCGCGAAAGTCCGCAAGACGCTCTCACTCAAGACCGGAATTGAGCCGCGGCAGCTCCTGCGGTTCGCCAACCTTGCCGACAAGCTGCGCGTGAAGGGACTGGGCACCGGCTATGCCGAGCTGCTTTGCCGCGTCGGCGTCGATACCGTGCGCGAATTGAAATATCGGAACCCGGCCAAGCTCGCGGCCGCCATCCGCAAGGAAAACGACAAGCGCAAGCTGGTGCGACTGGTCCCCACCGAAAAGGCGGTCGGACGTTGGGTCGAGGCGGCGAAGAAGCTGCCGCCGAAGATCAGCTATCGCTAGTCCGCTCGAATTGACCTATCTGAGGTGCGCCTGCTCCGGCGAGAGCGGGAATGCGGCGTGCCCGGCCCCGGGTCCCGCTGGCACGGCGGCAAGCGGAAAGTTCAACGCGAGCGATCATGGCGAACGCAATCGAAGCCCGCGGCCTTTGCCTCGACACCCTGCTTTCCCCGTCGCGCACCGCGGTGATGGGCATTCTGAATCTGACCCCGGATTCCTTTTCCGATGGTGGCCGCTTTGTTGATCCCGCGGTCGCGATTGCGCATGCCACCGAGATGGTGGCGCAGGGCGCCGATGTCATTGACGTGGGAGCGGAATCGACGCGGCCCTATGGCGGCATGCAGCCGGTCACCGCCGAAATCGAGCGCGGGCGGCTGGAACCGGTGTTGCCGGCCGTGGTCGGGCTTGGCAAGCCGGTCTCGATCGATACCATGAAAGCAAGCGTCGCGGACTGGGCGATCCGCCAGGGCGCTGCCATCGCCAACGATGTCTGGGGGCTTCAGCGCGACCCCGAGATGGCGCGCGTGGTTGCCGATCATGGCGTGCCGGTGATCGTCATGCACAATCGTGCCGAGGCTGATCCGGCGATCGATATCGTCGATGACATGCTCCGCTATTTCGAGCGCTCGCTTGCCATCGCCGACAGCGCCGGCATGCGCCGCAATCAGATCGTGATCGATCCCGGCATCGGGTTCGGCAAGACGCCGGAACAGAGCGT
This sequence comes from Pseudorhodoplanes sp., assembly GCF_050250235.1. Classification (GTDB taxonomy): domain Bacteria; phylum Pseudomonadota; class Alphaproteobacteria; order Rhizobiales; family Xanthobacteraceae; genus Pseudorhodoplanes. Next base: position 8,806 of record NZ_JBFWPA010000005.1, on the reverse strand, counting down.
CATCGCCGTTGCACAGCTTGCCAGACTGAATGGCTTCGGCCTGCCGATCCTGATCGGGCTGTCGCGCAAACGATTCATCTCCTCGATCGTGCCGTCGGAGCCTGCCGCGCGGCTTGGCGGGTCGATCGCGGGGCATCTTCTTGCCGTGCAGCAGGGAGCGGTCATCGTGCGGACACATGATGTATTCGAGACCATGCAGGCGCTGCGGGTCGCCGAAGCGATCGGGAGAGCCAGGTGAAGGACATCGTGAAGGACATCGTAAAGGGCATCGTGAACGAGACCGACACGATCTTCATTTCGGGTCTCGCACTCCATGCCTATCACGGCGTGATGCCGCATGAAGGCAAGGTCGGGCAAAGCTTCAAGCTCGACATCACGCTCGATATCGATCTCGGCGAAGCGGCTCGCTCCGACCGGCTGCGACACACCGTTTCCTACGATCAAGTCGCCGCGGTGGCGGCCGAGGCGTTCTGCAAGAAGCCCTACAAGCTGATCGAGGCTGCGGCGGGCGCCGTGATCGACGCGCTTTTGCAGGAATTTCCGCGTGTGACCCGCGTAAGCATCACCGTTCACAAACCGCATGCGCCGATTGCCGCAACCTTCGATGATGTCGGCGTCATCATCACGCGCGGCCGGGGGAAGTAACGTGTGGAGCGCGTTCTGACATGCCGCGCGCCTTCGTCGCCTTCGGCGGCAATGTCGGGGATGTCGGTGCCACCATCACGCGCGCCATCGCCGATTTCTGCGACGGCGAGCACGTTGCGCTCCTGAGGCGCTCATCGGATTATCGCACGCCGCCCTGGGGCGTGACCGATCAGTCGCCCTTCGTGAATGCCTGTATCGCGGTCGATACCCGGCTGTCGCCACGCGGCCTGCTCGACCGCGCACATGAGGTCGAGCGCGCCTTCGGCCGCGACCGGCAACGCGAAACGCGTTGGGGGCCACGCAGCCTCGACATCGATATTCTCGCCTATGACGAGGTGACGCTGGACGAACCGATGCTCACCCTGCCGCATCCGCGCGCGCTGGAGCGCGCGTTCGTCCTTGTTCCGCTCATCGAGATCGCGCCGGACCTCGTGCTCTCGGGAACGCGCATTCGCGACGCACTCGCGGCAGCCGATCAAACCGGCATCGAGAAGCTGTCGTCTCACCACTAGCACGCTGGCTTGACAGAACCGCGCGGAGTTCCTTCCGACAGCCGGCAGGGAATCGTGAACCCTCGCGCGACCCATACGTTAGCCATGCAGGGGTGGCACTCACGAGCAGACAGGAGAAGAATCTCATGAAATCGCTCATGCTCGCCACAGTCGCCACGTTCGCTCTGGCCATGCCGGCGGTGGCCGCCGATCGGGGTCAGTCGGGAACAATGGACCCGACGCGCACTCAATCGCAGCAGCAATCGTCGCAGCAATGGAGCCAGCAGCAGAAAGCGCAGTCCGTTTCGCCGTCGGAACTGGATCAGTCCCAGATCCGGCAGATTCAGCAGGCGCTGAACAAGCACGGCTTCGACGCCGGTAATGTCGATGGCGTGTGGGGACCGGAAACGCGGGACGCTGTCCAGAACTTCCAGGAGAAGCGCAACCTGTCCACGGACGAGGCGCTGAATGAGGAAACGCTGTCGGCCCTCGGCGTTGACTTCGCTTCCAGCATGAACGGCGGTGGCGCAAGCACCACGGGTTCGGGCTCAAGCGAAACCACCGGCTCGGGCTTCAATGAACCCGCCGATTCGAATCTTGAGGCAAGCGACATGGACGGCAACCCGCAGACAAGTCCGTCCGCTCAGTGACGCCTCTCGACCCCAATGGGAGAAATGAACCCGGCAGGGCCGCGGTGCGTGTTGGCGCCGCGGCCCATACCCTTTGCCATTCTCAACGGCCTCGCCCGTTTTTGGCGACGAACTTGCATGTGTCTTGTGAAGCGAAGGTGCAACATGGCATTTTGCGATCATGGCCCAGGACCTCCCCCTCGCATCCGAATTTCCGCCCGCGACCCGCGAGCAATGGCTCAAGCTGGTCGACGGCGTCCTGAAGGGGGCGCCGTTCGACAGGAAGCTCGTCGGCACAACCTATGACGGCCTGCGCATCGACCCGCTTTACGGGCGCCGTGCCGACGCCAATGTCCTGACCGGGCGCGCGCCGGGCATGCCATGGCAGATCATGGCGCGGGTCGATCACCCCGATCCGAAAGAGGCCAACCGGCAGGCGCTGGAAGACCTAGAGAATGGCGCCAACGGGCTTGTCCTGGTCTGTCCGGGTGCGATCGGATCGCAAGGCTTCGGGACCGACGTATCGGCTGACGGGATCGCGACGCTGCTCGACGGCGTCTTTCTCGATGCCGGCGCACCGATCGAGTTCATGCTCACGCGCGAGGCGAAAGACGTGCCCGCGCATGTCGCCGCTATCATCACGGCGCGCAAGCTCGCCCCCGCCGCATGCGACCTGCGCATCGGCTTCGACCCGATCGGCCTGATGGCGGCGGGTTCATCCGCGCCGGTGCCGTGGAGCGAGATCGCGCCACTGTTTGCGCGCATGACCCGCACGCTCGCCGACGAAGGCTTTCGCGGTCCGTTCGCGGTGGCCGATGCGCGCGTGATCCATAGTGCCGGCGGATCGGAAGCGCAGGAGCTGGCTTATGCTCTCAGCGTTGCCGTCGCATATTGGCGCGCGCTGGAAGCGGGTGGCGTCGCACTAGATAAAGCGCGACGGATGATCTTCTTCCGGCTGAGCGCCGACGCAGACCAGTTCATGACCATGGCGAAATTCCGCGCATTGCGGAAGCTCTGGGCGCGCGTCGAGGAAGCGAGCGGCCTGACACCCGCGCCCGCCTTCATCGCGGCAGAGACGGCGTGGCGCATGATGACGCAGCGCGACCCGTATGTGAACATGCTGCGGGTAACGATCGCGGCCTTTGCCGCAGGGCTCGGCGGTGCCAACGCCATAACGGTGCTGCCGTTTACCGCGGCGCTCGGCCTGCCCGATGGCTTCGCGCGGCGGGTGGCGCGCAACACGCAGCTTGTCCTGCTGGAGGAGTCCAGCCTCGCGAAGGTGGCGGACCCGGCGGCAGGCTCCGGCGGGATCGAAGCTCTTACCGACGGCCTCTGCCGTACCGCATGGGCGCTGTTTCAGGGGATCGAGAAGGCGGGTGGTATTGCAGCCGCGCTCGAATGCGGGCTGATTCAGAAACAGGTCGCCGAGACCCGCACCACGCGCGAAAGCGCGGTGGCGATGCGCAAGGACCCAATCACCGGCACCAGCGAGTTTCCGTTTCTGGCGGAGATGGCGGTGAATATCTTGATGCCTGCGCCCCTCCTAGACTCTCCCCCGCAAGCTGGGAAGGAGCAGACCGGGCTTGCAGCGCTGCCAGCCATCCGTCTCGCCGAACCTTTCGAAAAACTCCGCGACGCATCCGACGCGAAGCTGAAGAAAACCGGCGCGCGGCCGAAGGTCTTTCTCGCCACCCTCGGCAAGCCCGCCGACAGCATCGCGCGCGCCACTTTCGCGAAGAATTTCTTCGAGGCCGGCGGCATCGAGGCGATGGAGATTGCGGGTGGCGATCTCGCCGCGGCGTTCAGGCAGTCGGGCGCCGCGCTCGCCTGCCTTTGCTCGTCGAATGAGGTCTATGAGAACGAAGCCGCGGCGGCGGCGAAGGCTTTGGTCGCGGCCGGTGCAAAGCAAGTCTATCTCGCCGGACGGCCGGGCGACCTTGCCGACGCGCTGAAACAGGCCGGGGTACAAGCTTTCATTTACGCCGGCTGTGATGCACTGGCGACGCTGGAAACCGCGCATGAGGTTCTGCGGAAAGCCCCGTGATGCGCTGCACAAAATGTGCTATTGTATCGGCGGTTGAGGCGTTGAGGATTCATGACCCGGCTGCCTGATTTCGCATCCATCGACTGGCAGGCCCCGCAGGTCGCGGCGGCCGAAAGTGCGGCTGCGCCCGACTGGATGACCCCGGAAGGCATCCCGGTGAAGCCGGTCTATCGCGAAGGCGATCTCGCCGGGCTCGACTTCCTCGACACCTATCCCGGCATCGCGCCCTATCTGCGTGGCCCCTACCCGACCATGTATGTCAACCAGCCCTGGACCATCCGGCAATATGCCGGCTTCTCCACGGCGGAAGATTCCAACGCCTTCTACCGGCGCAACCTCGCGGCCGGGCAGAAGGGCCTGTCGGTCGCCTTCGATCTCGCGACCCATCGCGGCTATGACTCCGACCATCCGCGCGTGTCCGGCGATGTCGGCATGGCAGGCGTCGCCATCGACTCGATTTACGACATGCGCACGCTGTTCTCCGGCATCCCGCTGGACCAGATGACCGTGTCGATGACCATGAACGGCGCGGTGCTGCCGGTGCTCGCGCTTTATATCGTCGCCGCGGAAGAACAGGGCGTGCCGCCGGCAAAGCTTGCGGGCACGATCCAGAACGACATTCTCAAGGAATTCATGGTGCGGAACACCTATATCTATCCGCCCGCACCGTCGCTCCGCATCATCTCGGACATCTTCGCGTTCACCTCGCAGAACATGCCGAAATTCAACTCGATCTCGATCTCCGGCTATCACATGCAGGAGGCCGGTGCGACGCAGGATCTCGAACTCGCCTATACGCTCGCCGACGGCATCGAATATGCACGCGCCGGCATCGCGGCCGGCATTCCGATCGACAAATTCGCGCCGCGGCTGTCGTTCTTCTGGGCGATCGGCATGAATTTTTTCATGGAAGTCGCCAAGATGCGCGCCGCGCGGCTGCTCTGGGCCAAACTCATGAAGGAGTTTTCGCCGCAGGACGCGCGCTCGCTGTCGCTGCGCACGCATTGTCAGACCTCGGGCTGGTCGCTCGCGGCGCAGGACGTGTTCAACAACGTCCCGCGAACCATGATCGAGGCGATGGCTGCGACGCAGGGGCATACGCAGTCGCTGCACACCAATGCGCTGGACGAGGCCCTCGCCTTGCCGACCGACTTCTCGGCGCGCATCGCCCGCAATACGCAGATCGTGTTGCAGCAGGAATCAGGCACCACGCGCATCATCGATCCGTGGGGCGGCTCGTTCTATGTCGAGAAACTGACCTACGAGCTTGCGAAAAAGGCCTGGGGCCACATCCAGGAAGTGGAAGAACTCGGCGGCATGGCGAAGGCGATCGAGGCGTCGATCCCGAAACTGCGGATCGAGGAAGCGGCCGCCAAGACCCAGGCCCGGATCGATGCCGGGGTGCAATCGGTCATCGGCGTGAACAAATACAAGCCGAAGAGCGAAGCGCAGATCGACGTGCTGAAGGTCGATAATTCCACCGTGCGCACGCTGCAGCTCGACAAGCTCGGGCGTTTGCGGAAAGAACGCGACCCGAAAGCGGTCGAAAGCGCCCTCACCGCGCTGACCAACGGCGCGACGCAGGGCGGCAACCTCCTGGCGCTGGCGGTCGACGCGGCGCGGGCCAAGGCCACCGTCGGCGAGATTTCATCGGCGCTCGAAAGCGTGTTCGGGCGTCATCGCGCGGAGATCAAGGCGATTTCCGGCGTCTACAAACGGGAGGTCGGCGGAATGTCCGACGCCGTCGAGCGGGTTCAGAAGCTCGTTGCGCAATTCGAGACCGACGAAGGCCGCAGGCCGCGCATCCTGGTCGCCAAGGTCGGACAGGACGGCCACGACCGCGGCCAGAAGGTGATCGCATCGGCTTTCGCCGATCTCGGCTTCGACGTCGATATCGGCCCGCTGTTTGCGACTTCGGCCGAAGCCGCGCGCCAGGCCGTCGAGAACGACGTGCATGTCGTCGGCGTCTCTTCGCTCGCCGCCGCGCATCTGACCGCCGTTCCCGAACTGAAGGCCGAACTGGAGAAGCAGGGCCGCGGCGACATCATGATCGTGGTCGGCGGCGTGGTGCCCCCGCAGGACTGGGACGCGGTGAAAGCCGCCGGCGCCGAGGCGATCTTCCCGCCCGGCACGGTGATCGCGGAAGCCGCCGAGGATCTGATCGGCAAGCTCAACACGCGGCTCGGCTACGGGCAGAAGGCGGCGGAGTAGGCCGGGCGTCGTGAATCGGGTAGACTGAGAATATGCGTGTCGCCGATCAAAGTCGTCATCAGGTCTTGGCGGGGCTTCGCGGTCTTGAATCCGCCCTCCGCGCTGAAGGCGTAACTCACCTTGCCATATTCGGTTCGCGCGCACGCGGCGATCATCGCGCCGATAGCGACCTCGACATCCTGATCGAGGTCGAGGCGGGTCGAAAATTCTCCTTGCTTGATCTTGTCGGGGTTTCCCACACCATTGAAGACTCGCTTGGGATTCCCGCAAACATCTTCATGAAGCGGAGCCTGGAGCCTCAAATTGCCGAGACAATCGAGAGCGATATTGTCGAGGTCTTCTAATGACCGATCGAACTTACTGGCGCCTAACGGACATCAAAGCGGCAATTATCGAAATAAACAAATTGCTGGAGGGTAAGTCCTCCGACATTTTGTCGACCGACCGCGCCGTTCGCGCAGCCTTTGAACGCTTTCTTGAGATCGCAAGCGAGGCATCTCGCCACATTCCGCAAGAATGGAAAGATGAGTTTTCGGAAATCCCCTGGCGCAGAGTAGCCGACCTCGGAAATCACATACGTCACGTTTATCACAAGATTGACCTGGACTTGCTTTGGCTCATTTATACGGAGGAGCTTCCGAGGCTTGAAGCCGTGATTGAGCAGCTGATAAACCGCGCCAAACCGCCGCGGTGACGTGGGTGAGTGAATTCGCGCGATGTCCGACATGCATAACGTAATCCCGCATTCGATCCTGCCCGACGCCCCCGACAGCTTCTGCTCCTATCTCGCCAGGCAGTTCGTCGCCAAGCAAGGTTATTCCATCGGCCTCGTCGCCGAGGCCGCGCCGCTTGCCGAGAATTGCGATATCTCGCTCATGCATCACGACGGCTACAGCCTCAATCTGGTCTGCCTGATCGACCGCGAGGCCAATCCCGGCAAGACCTTCGGCCTCACCGCGGAAGCGGTCAGCGACATCGGCAAGGCCTGCCTGCAACATACCGGGCGCATCCATCGCGCGAAGATGCCGGTGAAAATCCAGATCATGGAAGTCGGACCTGAAGACGCAACCGCGCGCGAGCGCTTGAAACCCATGCGTCCGTCCAGCATTTTTTCGAAGGTGCAGCCATCCGGATGGATCGTCGATCCATCCAATCACACGATCTGGAACAATTCCCTGTTCGGATCATGGACGCCGCCCGCCGGCTTTATCCGCAAGCTGATGACGCGGCCGCGCGAGACCGGGCTGGTTGCACCGGTGGCGCCGGCCGTCGCCCATGTCGCTCCGGGATTTCCCTACCTGACGACGGGCATCATCGCGGTGCTGTGCGCGATTTTCGCAGCCGAAATCGGATTCGGCGTCGACCCATGGGCCGGGTTCCTGCAGCCCTCGATCGAAACGCTGCTGGCCTTCGGCGGCATCTACCGCCCGCTGGTGATGCAGGGCGAGTGGCTGCGGCTGTTTTCAGGCCCGCTTCTGCATGCCGACGTCCTGCATCTTCTGCTGAATTGTGCAGCGCTCTATATCTCGGGACGCATCCTCGAAGGCGTGGTCGGCCGCGCATGGCTTGCGGCAACATTCGTGATCGGCGCGATTTCCGGCGCGCTGTTCTCGCTTGCGTTCAATCCGGAGAATCTGGTGTCGGTCGGTGCGTCCGGCGCGGTGATGGCGTTGTTTGCGACGCTGCTGGTCCTCGCCTTCCATTTCCCGAAGGGAGCCGATCGCACCGCGCTGCTGATGAACTCGATCTATGTGCTGGTCGCATCGATGGTCCCGGTGACATCATCGGGCGGCAAGGTCGACATCGCCGCGCATGCCGGCGGCGCGCTGGGCGGCGTTGTGATGGGCGGGTTGCTGCTGGCGATCTGGCGCCAGGACGAGGCGCATCCACGCTTTGCGCGCTTCGGAGGTGCGATCGGCATCGCGGGGCTGGCGGCGTTCATCTTCGCGTTCACCGCGTTGCCGCAGAATTACCGCGAGGGAGTGATGAGAGCGTCGATCGTTCCCGAAAGCGAAACCCCGAAGAACGCAGCGGAATGGCGATCGCGTGCGATCGACCTGATGAAGAAGTATCCGCGCGACCCGCGGCCCCGCTATTTCCGTGCCGTTGATCTGATCGAAGCCAAGGACATGCCCGCGGCCGAACGCGAATTGCGCGCGGGCCTCGCCGAGTTCGATCTGTGGCGCAAGGTGATCAACCCGGAATTCGCCATGCATATGCAGGTCGCGCTGGCCGTCGTGCTGGCGCCGGACCGGCTGCCGGAAGCGCAGGCCGTGGCAAAGCCGACCTGCGCCTGGGCCAAGGGCGCCACCCGGGAATTGCTGGACGACAACAAGCTTTGCGAATAGCATTGTAATATCAATGCGTTATGCGCTGACTGGACCAGTCTAGCTAATCTAGCTAGATTTCCACCATGAAGACAGTCGGAATTTTCGAAGCCAAGACCACCCTGTCCCGGCTACTGCAAGAGGTGGAAAAAGGCCGCGACGTCATGATCACGCGGCACGGAAAACCAGTGGCCAAGCTGGTGCGACCCGAAAGGCAGTTTTCGTCCGAAGAATCCCGGCAGCGGCGGGAGGCCATCGCCAGCTTGCGGGAGCTCGGTCGCACACTGAACCTCGGTTTGACTCACGAAGAAATCAAGACGGCGATTGAAGAGGGCCGCCGTTGATCGTAGTCGACGCGTCGGTGGTGGTAGCGTGGCTCCTCGGCGAAAGGAGCGAGTCGAGCGCCGGTTTCCTCTTCGATGCAATCCCGGACGGTGAGGCCGTCGCACCGGCGCACTG
>NZ_JBFWPA010000004.1:0-147892 GCF_050250235.1 Pseudorhodoplanes sp. | reverse complement strand
ACCTCGTGTTCGTTCTTGCAGGCGGTGACGCAAGCGTTGCATTCGATGCAACGGTCGGCGTCGCAAAGAAATTTCATACGAGCCATGGTTGCGTCTCCTTAAGCCGCACGAACCTGACAAAGGGTGGCCTTGGGCTCTTGCATGCCCGTGACCGGATCGAAGCCGTAGGTCGTGAGCGTGTTCACGCTCTCGCCCAGCACGATCGGATCGGCGCCCTGCGGGTAGTTGCCGCGCTGATCCTCGCCCTGGAACCAGCCCGCGAAGTGGAACGGACACCAGGTCACGCCCTTGCCGACGCGTTCGGTCACCAGCGCTTTCATGCGCGCCTTCGACGAATGCTCGGCGCCGGTCACCCAGACCCAGCCTCCGTCGGTGATGCCGCGCTCGGCCGCGTCCGCAGGATTGATCTCTATGAACATGTCCTGCTGCAACTCGGCCAGCCACTTGTTGGAGCGCGTCTCTTCGCCGCCGCCCTCGTATTCGACCAGACGCCCGGAAGTGAGGATCAGCGGGAATTGCTTGGCGATGCCCTTGTCGACGGCCGCCTTCTGCACGTCGAAGCCGAGATTGGGCACCCGGAACTGCCGCGCATTCGGCAGCGTCGGGTATTTCGCCACGAGGTCCGGCCGCGGCGTGTAGATCGGCTCGCGATGCACCGGAACCGCATCCGGCAGCCCGAACGCATTCGCGCGCGCCTTGCCGTTGCCGTAGGGGATGCAGCCATGCTCGATCGCAACCCGCTGGATGCCGCCCGACAGGTCGATCGACCATGACACGGCATCCGGATTGGCCGGGTTGACCTTGTTGATGACCGCGAGTTCGGCCGGCGTCAGATCGGCGTCCCAGCCCAGCTTCTTCAGCACCCCGTATGTAAACTCCGGATATCCATCCGGGATCTGCGATCCGGCCGAATAGGAGCCGTTCGCGAGCAGGCTGACCTGGCGGGTCGTGCCGTCGGGCAGCTTCTCCTCGCGCTGCAGGCCGAAGCGGGCCCGGAAGGTTCCGCCGCCCTCCTTCACCGACAGGTTGGTGTTGTAGAGCAGCGGCGTACCCGGATGCTTGAATTCAGGCGTGCCCCAGCACGGCCATGGCAGACCGTAGAAGTCGCCCTTGGCCGGACCGGACGTCGCCTGCTGCGTGAGCATGTCGAAGTCTTTCTGGTTGGCCATATGCATCTTCAGCCGCTCCGGCGACTGGCCGCAATAGCCGGTCGACCATCCGCCGCGGTTGATTTCCCGAAGGATGTCCTCGGGCACCGGAAGATTGTTGTCGACCTTGATGTTCTTGAACATCAGGTCGGCGAAGCCGAGCTTCTTGGCGAGGAGATACATCACCTCGTTGTCGTCCTTGGACTCGAAGATCGGCTTGACGATCTGCTCGCCCCACTGGATCGCGCGGTTCGAGGCCGTGCGCGAACCGTTGGTCTCGTAGCTGGTCGCGATCGGCAGCAGGTAGGTGTTGTTCTTGCGCTTCGGCGCAAGCGCCGCCCAGGTCGTGGGATGCGGATCGGCGACCACCAGCAGATCGAGCTTCTCGATGCCTTCCTGCGCCTTCGGCATGCGGGTCACGGTGTTGCCGCCGTGTCCGAACACCATCATCGCCTTGATCGTGTCCTTCTGCGCCACATCCTTCTTGTCGAGCAGCGTCGCGTCGAACCACCGGGTCGAGGGGATGCCCGGCGCATGCATCATCTTGACCGGCTTGCCGTCGGCGCCGGTGATGGTGTCGAAACGCGCAGCCATCCAGTCGAAATCGACTTCCCATACGCGGCACCAGTGCCGGTAGGCGGCTTCGGTCAGGCCGTAATAGAGCGGCAGCGTCACGATATCGAGGCCGAGATCGGTTGCGCCCTGCACATTGGTATGGCCGCGGAAGATGTTCGCGCCGGTGCCGGACGAACCGACATTCCCGGTGGCGAGCAGGATGGTGCAGAACGCACGCACGTTCGCCGTTCCGACGGTGTGCTGGGTTGCGCCCATGCACCAGATCAGCGTCGCCGGCTTTTGCGTCGCGAAGGTGGTCGCGATCCGATCGAGCTGCGCGGCCGGCACGCCGGTCACTCGCTCGGTCTCCTCCGGCGTCCACTGCTCGACGGCCTTGCGGACATCGTCCATGCCGTAAACGCGCTGCTCGATGAATTGCTTATCTTCAAGGCCCTTCTTGAAGATGATGTGCAGCATGCCCCAGATCAGCGGAATATCGGTGCCCGAGCGGAAGCGCACATATTCCGTCGCGTGCGCGGCGGTCCTGGTCATGCGCGGATCGCACACGATCATATTGGCGCGATTCATCTCCTTGCCTTCGAGGATGTGCTGCAGGGAGACGGGATGCGCTTCCGCGGCATTCGAGCCGATGAACAGGATCGTCTTCGAATTGCGGATGTCCGTATAGGAGTTGGTCATCGCGCCGTAGCCCCAGGTATTGGCTACGCCGGCGACCGTCGTCGAATGGCAGATACGCGCCTGGTGATCGGAGTTGTTGGTGCCCCAGAAGGCCGCGAGCTTGCGGTTCAGATAGGAGCCTTCATTGGTGAATTTCGCCGAGCCGAGCCAGTAGACCGAATCCGGTCCCGACTTCGCGCGGATGTCCAACAGCTTGTCGCCGATCTCGTTGATCGCGGTCTCCCAGGAGATGCGCGTCCACTTTCCATCGACCAGCTTGAGCGGATATTTCAGGCGGCGATCACCATGCACGAGTTCGCGGGTCGCGGCGCCCTTGGCGCAATGCGATCCGCGGCTGATTGGCGAATCCCATCCGGGCTCCTGACCAACCCACACGCCGTTCTGGACTTCACCCATCACGGTGCAGCCGACCGAGCAGTGCGTGCAGATATTCTTGCGGATGGTGACTGGCGCACCACCGGGTTGACCGGCGGCGGCGGCCGCCGCATCCGCCTTGCGCATGCCGGCGAGCGGCAGGGCACCAACGGCGGCGAGCCCACCGGCAACGAGGCCAGAGCGTCGCAGGAAGGTACGGCGGTCGATCCCGCCGGCGGAATGGTTTGAAAGCTGGGCGGCGAGCTGGCCGCGGCGCTTCTCGCGTTCTGTCCTCTTGATCAGCACGGCGTTGCCTCCCTTACTTTGCGCCCGGATAGCGATTGACCCGATAGAAGGTCTGCACTTCCGGTGAATTGGCTTTGTAGCGGGCCTTCCGCTTCTCATCGTTGGTTTCGGTGTCGGCGTGGGCCGGCGTTGCGAGCGGTGCAGCGGCCGTCACGGCCACGCCGGCTCCGGCGCCGAGCGCACGCAGAAAATCGCGGCGACCGACCGACGTCTTGCGTTCTTGTGTCATTGCCGTCTCCTCCTCCATGTCTCGTCACTCGTCTCGTCACTCGCCGGGCGTCTTGTGCGCCATCACGATGGCAGCGAAAAAGCCTCGGCTTCGATTTCCATCAACACGCGGCCGAGCATCCCTACCTTGCGGTAGAAGTCGGCCTCTTCCGCGCGCTCGAGATCGGCGAAAAACCGGCCGATCCAGGGCGCAAGATGATTCTCGAATATGGTCCGGTCGCTTCCCGCCGGCGCCGGAAAGCTTCCGTCTGCAAGCCCGGCCATGATCTCGCACAGCAGGGCTGCATGATCTTCCGGCTCTGCATTTCCTTCATTGCGCTCAATGCCGAGCGCGATGAGATCGTCGCGCAGACGCGCAAGCGGACGTTCGTGCAGGAAGCCGGTGAGATAATACGAGCCGTAGGGCAACAGTTCCCCGCGTCCGACTCCGATAAACAGATTGAAGAATTCGCGCTCGACTGATTCTTCCCTGGCGTTGGATGCAGCCTGCGCCAGCGCTATGTGAGCAAGACCAAGCGCAGAGCCATCGCCGCGCAGCGACGAAAGCCTTTTCAGAAAGTTCACATCGGGTGCGCTCGCGAGCAACGCTGCGAGCAGCCGGTATTCCTGCGCACGCGCGAGATCAATGTCGTCGACATCCGTCCGTGAAGCAGTCTCGCCGTAAAGGTCGGGGCGCAGCACCGCGCGGCTCACCTTGGTCGCCTGCTCAACGGCGATGACACGCTCGGCCGGCACCCGATCCCAGTTTGAAACGGATGGTTGTGAAATACCGATCCGACGCGCGAGTTCGCTCACGCCGCCGGCTGCACGGATTGCTTCGTCGAGTCCCGAGTCGCGCATTCTTATCGTTGTCGTTGCTAAAAAAAGCAGCAGTCTCCCGCCCACTTGAGAGGCGTTCAAAACAATACGGTGCTAACTTGGAATGGGTCAATAGTACAAAGCTATGAGCCGCATCGCATTGTGGATGCGAATGGAACTATTCCGGCAGCGCACGGCCATGAGCACGACGAGAGGCTGGAGCCGGCAATGATCGTTCTGACTGTTTTTGTTGCATCGCAAAAACCGGTTCGTCATTGCTGACCTGCAGCATTTCGGTGTCGGAAAGCGATTGTGGCTCGATGGACTGTGCCGCGACTGTTTCCGCCTGCTCGGATTCGGCCTCACCGGCTTCGCCAGCAGCCTGTTCGGGGCCGCCGGCGACCTCTTCCGCCTTCAGATCGTCCGCGATGCATTCATCTTCGCCGGCACCGTCATTCAGCAATCTTGCGAGCAACCGTTTCGCCTCGGCGGGGTCCAGCGCGCCGAAACCGTGCATGCCATCACTTGCGGTGAAGTCCCATGAATTTTCGGAAAGCCCAATGAAGTCGCGGATCGCAGGATCGGCCGACCACGCGCGTCGAAGTGCCGCACGAGATATTGCCTGGGGTACACCCGCCTGCATGAACACACGAATGTCCGTCGCAGGTCCGATGGAATCGAGCGACGGCAATTTTGATATGTCGAAAATCTCCGTCGAGGACGCGTCGCGCTGATGTGCATCACCGGCGTGAGCCGGCAACGCCTGCGATGGCCCTTCCGATTTCGAAACATTCGAGGCGGCGGCCTGTTCGTGCTTCGGATCAGTCCCAGGCTCAATCTTCGCTTCGCGCTTGCGACGCGCCCACCGCTTCAGGAAGTCTTCGCGATCAGTCATCGTCTCCTCCCCGCCCGGATGGCGCCCGGCGGCCGAGTGCGTCGGGATCCGCGCGATCCCGGCTTCGCTTGAAGAAGGCCTGCTCGACGTGGTGTTCCGCGACAAATTCTTCCAGAACTGCCCGCACCGTATCCGGCATGGGGACTGCTTCCACGAGATTGACGCCTGTTTCGGTTTGCGCCTCGCCTTCAGTCGGATCCGCTGTCACCATGAACAAGATGTATGGCGGGTCGGATTCAGATGTTGTCAACACAACCCACAATTTGCGGTCCGCCAAAAGATTGTCCCGGTAATTGCCCGCATCGGAGCGGTAGAGCTTGATCGCGGCACTGCCTGCAAAATACTGCGCGCGCTTGTCGTCGCCCGAAAGCCGTGTCCACGGCTTCGCATCCGGCGCACCGATCAGCACTGCGGTCGGCTGCCAGATATAGTCGACCCACTGGCTTTCCGCCTTGATGCGCTCGACCAGAACGCCAACCGGTATGTGAACGAGTGCGGCCATCACGACACCGTTTCGAGATAGCGGATCGGCAAACCGCCGATCAGGTTTTGCGGCTTCATGCGAATGATCTTGTCCGCCGACATGGCCAGAATGAGATAGACCGGCTCGCGCCCGACCTTGTCGATGACGACAGCGGGATCGCGAAATGTGAGCCGGAACAACCCGACCACGCGCCCGCGCGTGGCCTCATCAAGCTCCTCACCATTCCACAGAGCGTCGCCGATCTTCGTCGCATCTGAATCGAGACCCACGTACCAGACGAAATTGACATCGCGCATTTCCGTCAGCGGCTCGATCTCGACATCAACGGCGAGCAGGTGAGAAGCCCAGCGCTTCAACGCCTCCGCCAGCGCCTCGAGACCGCGCCGGCCGGCGGTGAGATCGATCGCGCCGTGGAACCGATCGCTGTGCTCGAAATAGTGATCGGCGTTGTCGTCGTTCATCACATCGATGTCGGCCTGCGCCGGAATGCCGAGCATCGAGACCAGCGGAGAGGCGGGCGTCGCGCCGATGCCCCCGATGGTTTCCTCGTCGGCGGCGATCAGCGAGCCTTCGTGCAGCGTCATCCGTTGCGGACGGAAGAACAGTTCGGCGGCGCGCAGCACATAGGGGTCCTCGCAGCCGTCAAGCGCATTGCGCAGAATCACGTGTACGAGCTGGTTGACGAAGATTGGTGGAACATGGCCGGCACCGTTTCGCACGAGATCGAGATAAGCGGCCTCCAGCGTCGCGTGACGCAGCAGGCGGTCGCGGAACGCGATCATGAAGGTCCAGTTTTCCCGCGCATCGGCGTCCGCGATTGCAGCGATCTCGGCGGCAGCCACGCTCCGGCGCGGCGCCGCCATCAATGCCGCGTAGAGTCCACGCTCTGCCGCACAGGCTTCCGCCGGCGGCATCAGCTCAGGACGCGCCAGATAGATTTTCAGGAAATCGTCGGTGACGACCAGCCCGCCGGATTCGTTGCGATCGAGCAGGTGGTGTCCGCAGGCGAGCCAGAAATCCTTCACTTGCGGTCCCCCTGCGCGAGATTCACCAGGTCAACGCGATCGCCCGGCCCTTCGTCCTCGCCTTCTACATCCATGAATGAGAAGGCGCGAAATGCCTTGCTGTCGGCGCGCGCTTTCAGTGTGCGAAATGCTTCGCGGATTTCGGCGCCGTCAGCGGTTCGGTGGAGCGCAACCAGAGTGCCGGTCTCGTGATTGCAGAGCGATTGCGCAAATGTCAGTTCTTCGTCCGAGGCCGCGCGTGCAGCGTCGATGTCCGGCGCGCCGTAATGCTCCATCAGTTGCAGCGCGAGCTGCTCCAGCGCGGCGGCCCGGGCCGGTTCGTCGGCCTCCACGATCTGAACAAGCGTCGACCAACCAAGCGACGACACGCCGAGAAAGCCCGCCCGGAAGGCCGTGCGCGCCTTGCCCTGCAAAATTGCGGGATCGGTGTCGGAGAACACGAATGTCCCCGGCACCGCCCATTCCCCGGGCTCGGCGGCACGCTCGAACACGAAGGTGTCGGAGGCATCGAGCCGGATCGTCTTGAGCAGTTTCACAGCCGCGGCCCTCGCGTCACGGGGTCGAGCCATGACGGCGTTGCGAGCGCAGCGGCAAGCGTCCTTCGCTCAATCTGCGTCTTGCCTGTGCGCCGGATCAGCAGATCGCCATTCTCGTCGATATCGCGGCGTATTCCGGTTTCGCCGTGGGGTGCCAAACGCTGCAGATAGCTCCTGGCAACCGCGGGAAAACCTTGCTCCTGCCAGGCATCGAGCATCACCATCAGGTGCCGCGCGAACGATTCCATCAGTCGCTCGGCGCCCAATTCGCTGAAGCCCTCATCTTCCAGCGCCGCACTGAGCGGATGCAGACCGGCCTCGGTCCCGGACATCGACACCATCCGAACTGACGCGCCGAAGACCAGCCAGTCCGGCGGCGCATCGGCGTCGGCTTTTTCGGACCAGGCCATTCGGCCGCCGCCGACAAGACCGCCATTGACGGAGATCGAGTCGGGCCAGTCGATGCTGATGCCGGTCTCCGGCGGCGCATGCGCGGTCAGGGTATCGGCCAGCGCGGCCATGCAGGCATAGAAGCTGCGGCGGGCGCTGCGCATCGGCTCGTCCGGTTCCAGCACGACCGCAAATTCCGCCAGATCGAACCGCCCAACGAAGACGAGGGTGCCGGCGCCTTCCTCGTCCGCATGCGCTTTCGCATGCGCGAAGGCGTCGCCGACCTCACGCAAGGTCACGAGCCGAAACGGCGGGGGCAGGCGGATATCGGATTCGGTCAGCATCGCAGAGTTCAAGGTCGCATCCGGGCTTGCGTCGGCTCTTACTTTTTGTTTGGACCAATTATAGCTTGCGTCTATCTGCATATAGCATCGCGGTATCGCGAGACGAGTCCCGTGGCAGACCGGGGCGCCGAAACGGAGACGGAATGGCCGAAAACAGGCGGCAAATCGTTGTGTGTTCGTGCGAAGACACGATGCCGCTGGATATCGATGCCCTGAACCGCAGCTGTGGCGGGGCCGAGATCGTCGCGGGCCGGCAATTCTGCCGCGCGGAACTGGATCGGTTCCGAGCGCTGTTGCCGGGCCAGGGCAGCTTCCACGGCGATCTGGTCGTGGGCTGCACCCAGGAGGCCCCGGTGTTCCAGGAGGCCTCCGGCGAAGCCACCGAACTTTCGCTTTCGTTCGTGAATATCCGGGAGAATGCGGGCTGGTCCAGCGAGGCTGCGAAGGCCACGCCGAAGATGGCCGCTCTTCTTGCCGCCGCCGCCGAGCCGCTGCCGGAAATCCCGTTTATCGCGCTCGACAGCGATGGCGTGATTCTGGTCTATGGCCGCGACGAGCGTGCCATCGAGGCGGCGGAACTGCTTAAAGACCATCTCGATGTCACCGTTCTGATCACAAGGCCGCAACACCTGGAGCCGCGCAGCAAGACCGAATACCCGGTGGTGAAGGGTACGGTCCGTGCCGCCAAAGGCTGGCTCGGTGCGTTCGAATTGACGGTCGACGATTATGCACAGCCGAGCCCCTCGTCGCGCGGCGAGATGAAATTCGGAGCGCCGCGGAACGGCGCCGTGTCGAAATGCGACATCGTGCTCGATCTCTCCGGAGGTGCGCCGATGTTCCCCGCCGCCGATTTGCGCGACGGCTATCTGCGCGCCGATCCCGGCGACCCCGTATCCATGCTGCGCGCGGTGATGAAGGCACGCGACCTCACCGGCTCCTTCGACAAGCCGCGCTATGTCGATTACGACGCCGAACTCTGCGCGCATTCGCGATCACGCATCGTCGGCTGTCGCCGCTGCCTCGATCTTTGCCCGACCGGCGCGATCACCCCCGCGGGTGACCATGTCGCCATCAGTGCGGAAATCTGTGCCGGCTGCGGGCAATGTGCCGCGGTATGCCCGACCGGTGCTGCGGGCTACGCCCTGCCTCCGGCCGACGCCCTGATGCGCAGGCTGCGCACGCTGCTGATGACCTACCGCGACGCAGGAGGACGCAACGCCGTCATCCTGTTTCACGACGAGGAGCATGGCACCGGACTGATCGACGCGCTGGCGCGCCATGGGGCGGGTCTGCCGGCGCATGTCATCCCCGTCGCGTTGAACGAGGTCACGCAGGTAGGCCTGGAAGCCATTGCAGCAGCCTTCGCGTATGGCGCGGGCGGCATGCTCTTTCTGTTGCGCGCGCGCCCGCGCCACGACGTGAGCGGATTGCAGCGCACGATTGCGCTGGCCGAGCCGATTATCGCAGGACTTGGTTATGGCGACGGGCTCGTCGGCACGATCGAGACCGACGATCCGGATTTGCTGGGCGACGCTCTGCGTGTCGCCGGGCACGGCCCCGCGAACACTGCACGCGCCAGTTTCCGTCCCGTCGGCGGCAAGCGCGACGTGCAGCGACTCGCGCTGCGCGAATTGCATCGTGCCGCCCCTCAACCGGTCGACGTGATCGCATTGCCGCAGGGCGCGCCACTCGGTTCGATCGAGGTGAATGCGGCAGGCTGCACGCTGTGCCTTGCCTGCGTGTCGGCCTGCCCGACCGGGGCGATGTCGGCCGATTCGGACCGGCCGATGCTGAAATTCACCGAAGATGCCTGCGTCCAATGCGGGCTGTGCGCCGCAACCTGTCCGGAAAAGGTGATTACACTGAAGCCGCAGCTCGATTTCCGGGCGGCGACAGCGTCTCCGCGCATCATGAAGCAGGAAGACCCGTTCGACTGCATCCGCTGCGGCAAGCCGTTCGGCGTGAAGAGTACGATTGAGCGGGTGACCGCAAAGCTCGAAGGCAAGCACTGGATGTTCAAGGGCCGTGCCGACCGGCTTGAGGTCCTGAAAATGTGCGAGGATTGCCGCGTGATTGCGGTGACGGAGCAGGCTTTCGACCCTTACGGCGCCGGGATTTCCGAGCGCCCCAGGCCGCGCACCGCGGAGGATTACCTGCGCGAAGCGGAAGAGAAGGGACGGGGTTAATTCTCGCATCCCGGGCGCAGCGCAGCGGCAAAAGCGCGTTCACGCGCGTCTTTGACGCGCGATGCGGTGCCTTGCAGAGCAGCCAAATGTTGCTCCAGGGCTGGGCCCGGCTCTGCGGCGCATCGCTGCCGCTGCATCGCATCCGGGTCGCAACACCGTCGCCATCACTTTCCCGCCGTCGCCTTCTTCAGAAACTCCATCAGCGCCCTGCGGTCTTCCGCAGAGCCGATGGTCTGTTCCGGCATCTTGGTCCCCGGCGTGTAGGCGTTAGGCCCGATTTCGAACAGCTTCGATACCGTCTCGGGGGTCCACACGATGTCGAGTTTCTTCAGCGCCTCCGAGAAGCTGTAACCCGGCAGTGTCGCAATCCTGCGGCCGAAAATGCCGGCAAGCGTCGGTCCCGCGCGATTGCCCGCGTCGGGGGACAGCGTGTGACAGGCGATGCAGGCGCGATAGATTTCGGCACCGCGGTCGCCAGCATAGGCCGCAAGCGGATCGCTCACATCGTTGAGGGGGACTGCGCCGACATGCTCCCCGGTGGTCGCATTCCAGCGTCGCACCATGCGGTCGGTGCCGCCGGTCAGCAGTGTCCGATTGTCGGGAAAGAACGCTACCGACCAGACCGGCAATCCGGGTCCCACCAATGTGCGCTCGATCGTACGCGCCTTGCGGTCGATGATCGCCACCGATCCGCGGATGCCGGCGGCGGCGATCCGCGCGCCATCCGGCGACAGCGAGAGCGAGATGACCGGCGTCTCGGTAATTTCGAGTTCGCCAATTGTCTCGCCCTTGGCCGAGACGAAATACAGACGGCCATTGGCGCCTGATGCAATGATCTCGCCATCGGGCGCGACGGCTATGGCATTGAGAGCCGACGGCAGCGTTGCGATGACCGGCGCGGCATTGCCCGACAGCGGCCAGATACGCACCGTCGCGTCGTAACCTGCGCTGACCAGCGACCGACCATCGGCAGTGAACGCGACGCCATTCACATTCTGGGAATGGCCTTCGAGCACGCGCGGGGTGCCGCCTGCAACCGGCCAGAGCCGGATCGTGCGATCCCATGACGCCGACGCAATCGTCTCGCCATCCGGGGCGACCGCGAGCGCGACGATCGGCGCGGTATGTCCCTCGAAGGTGCGTTGCGGGGCCGGCCCCCCGAGCTTCCAGATCGCGATGCGGCCATCCTCGCCGCCGGTGACGGTCTGGCCATCCTTCAGGAAGGCAACCGCGTTCACCGCGCTCTCGTGGAAGCGCAGTACCTGCTCGGCCGCATTGCGCGACAGCGACCAGCGGATCGCCGACGTATCGAAACTGCCGGAAACCGCGCTCGTACCATCGGGCGCAACCGCGACCGCGCGTACCGGTCCGCCATGCCCGCGCATCTGAGCGGACGCGGACTCGCAGATCGCAAGCGGGAGGAAAAGCAGTGCGACGACGCGAAGCAGCATTCATGCAATCCCGGCAGACCAGTTGCTCATGTTAATCATCCGCGGGCTTCATGCCCAGCGCACGGATGCGGTTCCGGACCGCATCGTCGCGCATCACGTCGCGGAACGCGGCGACAGCAGGTCGGTCGCGCCAGCTTTCGACCATGATGAAGTCATACTCTTCGGGCGCCACCGGGATGAACCCAAGCCCATACATCCGCGCGACCGGCTCGATCGCGAAGCCCCAGTCGGCGCGCGCCTGCGCAATCGCGGCGGCCACCGCGTTATGCGATTTCGGCTGGTTGGCGTAACCCGGCGGACGCGCGCCCTGCAATGTCCGGTCCATCAGCACGCGGGTGCCGGAACCGGCATTGCGGTTCACCATCAGGCAGGAAGGATCGGCGAGCCCCGCGGCGATGGCCTCGTCTGCATTCTTCCCCTCGAAGCGTCTATCGCCCCTGCGATAGAGAAAGCCCTGCGATCGCTGCCAGCCCTTGAGAAGAGACAGGCCAGGTTCGATCAGATGCGTGTTGTATTCCCCACTCTCCGGATCGATCAGATGCACCGGCGCGATGTCGCATTCTCCGCGTCGCGCCGCCGCAACGCCACCAAGGCTGCCGACGGCTATCACCCGCGCCGTGAAGCCGCGATCCGCGAGCGCGCCGACCACCACGTCAAGCGCCACATCATGACTGCCCATGATCACCAGATCCGGCGCGCGCGCGGCGGCGCCGATCAGCGTCACGTCCATGACGGTTTCGGCATCGAGCGCGCTTGCGAGCGCATCGATTTCGATGAAGCCATCGGCCTGTGAGAATGCGGTCACCGAGCCTGAACCCTTGGGCGACGGAAATGCGATCATGCCGTCCTCGCCCTGCACCAGAGCGACCAGCGCAAATTCCTTGCGCCCGAGTTCGGACGGCACCCGCATCGGAACGCGCGCGGTCAGCCTGCGCAGGTTTTCCGTCGGAAGGCCTGAAAGCGCCCGGATCACCGGTGCAACAAAGGCGTGGAAGGTGAAGATGGCTGACGTCGGAAATCCGGGAAGCACGACCACCGGCTTGCCATCGGACACGGCAAGGCAGAGCGGCTTGCCAGGCTTGAGAGCAACACCATGCACAAGGATGCCGGGCGGGCCGAGCGCCGAAACGATGCGATGGGAAATATCCCCCGCGCCTTTGGAGGTGCCGCCGGAGAGAACCAGCATGTCGCTTTCGGCAAGCGCCTTGCGCATCGCCGCTCCAAGCGCCGCCTCGTCGTCGGGAAAAGCGCCATAGGCAACTGGCTCACCGCCGGATTCCATCACCGCCGCCGCGACAATCGCACCGTTTGAGTCGTAGATGCCGGCCGGCCGCAGCGGCTCACCCACGACCATGAGTTCGTCGCCGGTCGAGAGGACGGCAACCTTCGGCTTCCGCACGACATCAAGCTGCGCAATCCCGCAGGCGGCGAGCATGCCGATCTCGCGCGAACCAAGCACTGTGCCTCTTCGCAGCAGCGTTTCGCCGCGCGCGATGTCGGACCCCGTATAGGCGATGAATTGTCCGGAGGCGACGGGCCTGCGGACTTCGATAACCGGCGACTGCTCATCGTCGAGCAGTTCGGTCTGCTCGATCATCACCACGGCATCCGCTCCGCGTGGAATCACGCCACCGGTCGCCAGCGCCGTGGCGGTACCGGGCGCGACCTCGATCCCTGGCGCATGTCCGCAGGCAATGACTTCGCGATTCAATGTCAGCCGTCGCGGCGCGTTGTCGCTCGCGCCCGCGGTGTCGGCAGCGCGCACGGCGAAGCCGTCGACGCCGGATCGATCGAATGGCGGCACGTCGATCGGGGCCGCGATGTCATGCGCGAGCACACGACCGAGCGAATCGGACAGCGATACGGGCTCGACGCCTCGCGGCGACAGGTCGAGATGCTGGCGGAAGCGCCTGGTCGCCTCCTCGGCCGACACGACTTCCAGGAATTGCTCCTGCCGCGCGGCCCTGCGTACCGCATCGATCAATGCATGTTCCGGTTTGGTGAGATGACTCATGGCAGCGGCCTCATCTCGATTTCGGCTCCGGCCGGATAACCTTCGCACTCCGCCGGTACCAGCATCCATCCATCCGCGCGCGCCAGCGATTGCAGCGACAGATAGCCGGAGGCCAGCGGCTCGACCTGCTCGCCGGCGCGGCGAAGCGGAATGACTTCGGCGATGCCGATGGACGATGTCACCTTGCGCGCGAGCGTTGCCTTGCTGACGATCTCGATATCACGCGCGCCGCTCAGCCGGTCGAGCAGTGCGCGGCCGAGCACCAGCCAGCATGCGAGAACAGCGTCGATGCGGCCGGGCATGAGCAAGACCGGTTTTCCATTTGCCATCCCGAATGCCGCGGTGTCACCCGGCGCAAGCCCGATGCCGTGACATGCGACGGTACCAACGCGCGACAGTGTCATCACGGAGCGGTCATTGCGGCCTTCCCCGGTGCCGCCGATGACGATGATTGCATCCGTATGATTGCGATCCAGGCCCGCGTCGAGATCGTTTGTTATGTCGCACGTTGCTCCGGCCGCGGTGACCGCACGTGCAAGCATCGTCGCCGCCGGACCAAGCAGCGCGTCGTCTCGTCTTGTGTTGACGATAAGGATACTGGGCTGTCGGATACCGACGGCAGCAAAGCCCGCAGCGCTCAATACCGCGACATCGCTCGCACGCAGTCGCGCTCCTTCCCGGTAGAGGACCGCATTCGCTTCAATATCGCCGCCCGACGGCAACACCGCTTCGCCCGGTGCGGCCGGGGTCATGAACTGCATCATGCCGCCAAGCGCCGAGGCGGCGTCGAGCGGCGCTACGGCGTCGGTACCGGAGGGCAGTGCGGCAAACGCATCGACGCGCTGCGGTGGGGGCTGCAATGTCAGTGGCGCGTAGGGACCGGCGTCGCGCGTCGCATCCGCGTCGACCGCCCATCCATCGCGCAAGGCAAGTGGTGCGGCCGGCCGCGATTCAGGCGCGTTCACATCGGCGGCCAGCACGCAGGCGGCAGCGGCGGCCGGCGCGACCTCGCGCGGCGCGACCGGCTCGATCCGGGCGATCGCTGCGAGTACATCCGCCAGCGGCGTAAGCCGCCCGATGCGCTGGCAAGAGGCCCTCTCTGCATTCATGGTTGCGTTTCTGACGAACCCCCCATACTGGGTCAAGCCACTGAAATATTTATTGGTTTGCAAGCGTCCCAAACGCGAGCAGCATAGCCTGAGCCTATGGCGATGACCGAAAAGACCGTCAATCTGCGTGGCCTGAAATGCCCGCTGCCCGCCCTCCGGACAAAAAAGGTGCTCAAGGGGATGACGGCAGGCGAGGTCATCCTCGTTGAATGCACCGATCCGCTGGCTGCGATCGACATCCCGAACCTGGTCAACCAGACCGGCGATGTTCTGGAAGCCACCAACCGGGCCGACGATGTGCTGACATTCCGCATTCGCAAGGCCTGACGGGTGCAACCGGTTGAATTTCCCGGCTTCTTCATGAATTGTCGCCCGCCCTGCCCGGAGGACCACTTGCCGGCTACACCAAATCTTCCCCGCGCCTCGAGCGCGCTCGCCCGCTTTACCGTGCTCGACCTGACCCGGGTGCGGGCGGGGCCAACCTGCGCGCGGCAATTGGCGGACTGGGGCGCCAATGTGATCAAGATCGAGGCGCCGGAGCGGCTGGAAGGCGGCGATCCGATCGGCGGGGCCCGGCATGGCGCGGATTTTCAGAATTTGCACCGCAACAAGCGCAGCATCACGCTTGATCTGAAAAGCGAGGCCGGCCGCGCGACGCTGCTCCGGCTCGCAGAACAGGCCGACGTCGTGATCGAGAACTACCGGCCCGACGTGAAACGGCGCCTGCGGATCGATTATCCCGACCTGAAGGCGGTCAACCCGCGCATCGTCTATGCCAGCATCTCGGCCTACGGCCAGGACGGCCCCTACGAGAAATGGCCGGGCTTCGACCAGATCGCG
Organism: Pseudorhodoplanes sp.; assembly: GCF_050250235.1. Taxonomy (GTDB): domain Bacteria; phylum Pseudomonadota; class Alphaproteobacteria; order Rhizobiales; family Xanthobacteraceae; genus Pseudorhodoplanes. The sequence goes on along the minus strand of NZ_JBFWPA010000004.1, from coordinate 132,530 downwards.
CAGGGCATGGGCGGCATCATGTCGGTGACCGGCCTGCCCGGACAGGGACCGGTGCGCGCGGGCGCCGCGGTCGCCGACATGGCGGCCGGCCTGTTCGCCGCGCTCGGCATCATGACCGCGCTGCTCGAGCGCGAGCAATCCGGCGAAGGGCAATATGTCGAGACCTCGCTGCTGGCGGCGCAGATATTCCTGCTCGACTTCCAGGCCGCGCGCTGGCTGATCGACAAGGAAGTCCCCGGCCAAGCCGGCAACAACCATCCGACCTCGGTGCCGACGGGCGTCTACAAGACCAAGAACGGGCACATCAACATCGCGACCACCGGATCGCCGACCTGGGTGCGGTTCTGCAAGGCGATCGACGGCGAGCGCCTGCTCACGCATCCGGACTATGCGACCAACGCGTTGCGGCTCAAGAACCGCGACGCGCTCAATGCCGATATCGAGAAGACGCTCGCGTCGGACACCAGCGCATCATGGATCGAGCGGCTGAACGCCGCGGGCGTCGCGGCCGGCCCGATCTACCGGATGGACGAGGTGTTCGCGGACAGGCAGGTGCAGCATCTCGGTGTTGCGACCGACATGCAGACGCCCGATCGCGGCACCCTCAAAGTGATCCGCCAGCCATTCACGATGTCGCGCACGCCCAGCAAGGTCGCGAGGCACTCGCCCGAACGCGGGGAGCATACCGGCGAGGTGCTGGCCGAGTTTGGATTCACTGAGGACGAGATCGCCGAACTCAGGAAGGCTGGCGCGACGTAAGCAATAGCTGCGTTTGCGGGGACGATCGGAAGCAAGACAAAGCGAATGAACGGCAAAGGGACTTCGGCGCATGACCGACAAGATGCTCTCGCGCAAGGACGGCGGGATCGGCTACGTGATCTTCAACAATCCGGAGCGTCACAACGCGGTCTCGATGGAGATGTGGGCCGCGACCGGCGACATCCTCGAACAGTTTCGCAGCGATCCCGATATCCGAGTCGTGGTGCTGACCGGCGCCGGCGGCAAGGCCTTCGTCTCCGGGGCCGACATTTCGAAATTCGGAGCCGAGCGGTCGAGCGAGGAGGCCGTGGCCAAATACAACGCCACCACCGAACGGGCGTTCTCCGCCGTGCATGAATTCCCCAAGCCGACCATCGCGATGATCCGCGGATATTGCATCGGCGGCGGCATGGCGCTCGCGACCTGCTGCGACATGCGCATCGCCACGGCCGGCTCGAAATTCGGGATCCCCGCAGCGAAGCTCGGCCTGGGCTACGACCACAAGGGCATCCGCCGGCTGATGGACGTGGTCGGGCCGTCCTTCGCGAAGGAGATTTTCTTCACGGCGCGGCAATTCGACGCCGAGGAAGCGCGGATGATGGGCTTCGTAAACCGCGTGGTGCCGGACGCGGAACTGGAAAGCCATGTGAAAACCTATGGCGATACCATCGCGGGCAATGCGCCGCTGACCATCGGCGCCGCCAAGCACGCCGTCAGCGAGTTGCTGAAGGACGAAACCGAGCGCGACATCGACAGCGTCGCCGCCGCGGTGAAGCGCTGCTTCGACAGCAAGGACTATATCGAGGGCCGCACCGCCTTCATGGAGAAGCGCAAGCCGGTGTTTACCGGGCAATAGCTTCGTTTTCACTCCGTGAAACACTGACGGAGCGCAGTGGTCGCATCACGCCAAAGCTGCTAAGACGCGCCGGACGTTGAAAGTCGTCATGCCCGGCCTTGCGCCGGGCATCCACGTCTTGGCGGCGGCTCCGCAAGAAAGTCGTGGATGGCCGGGTCTTCTAGCGTCAAGCCGCGCTTCGCGCTCTTGTGGCGCCAAGACGCGCTTCGCGCTTTCGCCCGGCAAATGACACCCAGTGTGAGGAAACCTGATGTACACCGATCTCCAGCTCTACATCGACGGCGAATGGCTCAACGGCAAGGACCGCAAGGGCGAAGAGGTGATGAACCCCGCCACCGGGAAGTCACTCGGCACACTGCCGCACGCCTCGAAGGCCGATCTCGACCGCGCACTGGCCGCCGCTGACCGGGGCCTCCTGGTATGGCGCGCAACCAGCGCCTATGACCGCGCGAAGGTGCTGCGCAAGGCCGCCGACCTCGTGCGTGAACGCGCCGATCACATCGCGCGCGTGATGACGCAGGAGCAGGGCAAGCCCCTGGGCGAAGCACGACTCGAGGTGATCGGCACTGCCGACATCATCGACTGGATGGCCGAAGAAGGCCGTCGCTCCTATGGCCGCATCGTGCCGGGCCGCGGCAAGAATATCCGCCAACTGGTGCTGCAGGAACCCGTCGGCGTGGTCGCGGCGTTCACGCCATGGAATTTTCCGACGCTGACGCCGGTGCGCAAGATCGCGGGCGCGCTCGCGGCCGGCTGCTCGATCATCATCAAGGCCTCGGAAGAGACGCCGGGCTCCTGCGTCGAACTGGTGAAGTGTTTTGCCGATGCCGGGCTGCCGAAGGGCGTGCTGAACCTCGTGTTCGGCGTGCCGGCGGAGGTCTCCGAACATCTGATCGGCGCCGACAGCGTGAAGAAGATTTCGTTCACCGGCTCCGTTCCGGTCGGCAAGCTGCTTGCCGGTCTCGCGGCGAAAGGCATGAAGCGCGCGACCATGGAGTTGGGCGGGCATTCACCGGTCGTGGTGTTCGGCGATGCCGATCCGGAAAAGACCGCGGACACCATCGCGGCGTTCAAGTATCGCAATGCCGGCCAGGTCTGCATCTCGCCGACCCGCTTCTACGTGCAGGAAGGCGTCTATGACCGCTTCGTCAAACGCTTCACCGATTTTGCCAACAACGTGAAACTCGGCGACGGGCTCGACAAGGATACGACGATGGGTCCGCTCGCCAATCCGCGCCGGCTCGACGCGATGGAGGCGATCGTGAACGACGCCAAGAGCCGCGGCGGCAAGGTCATGACCGGCGGCAAGCGGCGCGGCAACCAGGGCTATTTTTTCGAGCCGACCGTGATTACCGATGTGCCGGACGATTCGAAAATCATGACCGAGGAACCGTTCGGCCCGGTGGCACCGATCGTGCGGTTCAAGAGCTTCGACGAGGTGGTGGAGCGCGCCAACTCGCTGCCCTTCGGGCTTGCATCCTACGCGTTCACGACCAGTTCCCAGACCGCGACCATGATCGGCGACGCGCTGCAATCGGGCATGGTGGGCGTGAACTCGGTCGCGATCTCGACGCCGGAAACGCCGTTCGGCGGCATCAAGGAATCCGGCTACGGTTCCGAGGGCGGAATCGAGGGGCTGGAGGCTTACACGAACCGCAAGTTCATCTCGCAGGGGTAGCAGGGAACGCGGACACGGTTCCGCCATTACCTCCACAAGGACAATGGCGGAGCCGGACGATGGCAAGAATTCGTTTCATCATGATGATGACGGCCCTGGCCTTTGCCGGGCTCGCCGTACCGTTGCCGGTGCAGGCTCAGTCCGACACCGCTCAACCCGGCTGGCGCACCTATGTGGATGAGCGCACCGGGACGCGTGTCGACTTTCCGGCCACGCTGTTTCCGGTCGAAGCGGCCGAACCGGAACGGGGCGTCGGCCGCGTCTTCAATAGCAGCGACGGGCGGGCGACGTTTTCGGCCTATGCGCTCGACAATGAGGAAGGCCACACGCCGCAGAGCTATCTGCGAAACTTCCTGAAGGTAGATCCGCGCACGATCGACTATCGGCGCGTGACCAGACGCTTCTTTGCAGTTTCGGGTGTCCGTGACGGCGAGGTGTATTACAGCCGCTGCAACTTCCATGGCCGCATGCATTGCATCTATCTTTCCTATCCGGAGCGCGAACTTCGGGCCTGGGACGGCATCGTCACGCGAATCAGCCTGTCGCTCCGCGGGCCGCGCAACGCCAGCGCGCGGCGGTGACGGTTTCGTGTCATCGCCCGCGAAAGCAGCCGATCCGGAACGCTCGTGATGACTGGATGCCGCTTTCGCGGCGCATGATGCTTCTCAGGCGTCGGCTTCAAACCGACGCGGAATCTCCATCCCCTGACACGCGCGCCAGACCTTTTCCATCGTGGCCGGCATGTCCATGTGCGCGGCTGCCGGAACCGCATCCGCGATCGCATTCATGATCGCGGCAAGAGAAGCGGTCGTGCCAGCTTCGCCAACGCCCTTCACGCCGAGCGGATTGGTGGTCGCCGGAACGGGGTGCGAGTCGTCACGCAGCAGCGACGGCATGTTGTGGGCGCGGGGCATGGCATAATCCATGAACGAGCCTGTCACGAGCTGCCCGCTGCTGCCATCGTAGACCGCATTCTCCAGCAGCACCTGCCCCAGCCCCTGCGCGATACCGCCATGGACCTGGCCATGCGCAAGCGTGTGATCGAGCACCGTGCCGCAATCGTCGACCGCGTAATAGCCGACCACGGCGACCTCACCGGTCTCCGGCTCGATTTCGACCTCGGCGATGTGGCAGCCATTCGGGAAGGTCTGCGGCGTGTCGACATCGCGCCTGGTATCGAGGCTTTCGGCAATCTCGCCCTTGTCCTTCATCTCGGCAGCCTTCGCCGCGAGATCGAACAGACCGATCGAGCGGTCGGTGCCGACCACCTCGAACAGGCCGCGGCGATAGGCGATGTCCTTCTCGTCGGCTTCGAGGAGCTGAGCGGCGAGCGCCCGGCCCTTTTCCAGCATCGCCTCGACCGTGCGCACCACCGCGGTTCCCGCCGTGATGGTCGAGCGCGACGCCACCGAGGGCCAGCCCTTGATCTCGAAATCGCTGTCACCCTGCCGGTGCTTCACCAGCGCCGGGTCGACCGCGAGCCGGTCGGCGACCAGCCGTGTGTAGACCGTGGCGTGGCCCTGTCCGGTATTGCCCACATTCAGGCTGACAACCAGCGAGCCATTGCCGGGAAACGTCAGCCACGCCCCCTCGTTCGGTACGCCGCCGGAATGCTCCAGAAAGCAGGAGATGCCCAGGCCGCGCAGCCTGCCCTGCTCCGCCGACTCACGACGACGATCCGTGAAACGCTCGATATCGGCCAGCGCCAGCGCCTTGTCGAAAATCGCCGGAAACTCGCCGGAGTCGAAGGTGGCGCCCATCGCGGTCCTGAACGGAATCGCCGACGCCGGGATCAGATTGCGTCTGCGGATCGCGACCTTGTCGATGCCGCTGACGCGCGCGGCTTCATCGACCAGCCGCTCGACCAGATAATTCGCCTCGGGGCGGCCGGCGCCGCGATACGGGCCGGTCGGCAGCGTGTTGGTGTAAACGCATTGCACGCCGATATCGAGCTTCGGGATATTGTACATCGCCGGAAAGCAGCGCGCGAAATTGTGGGTCGCGAGCTGGATGCCGGCGGAAGCGACATAGGCGCCGAGATTCTGAATCTGGCGCGCGCGCAGCGCGAGAAACCTGCCGTCGGCGTCGAGCGCGAGTTCGCCTGTGGTGACATTGTCACGGCCCTGGTTGTCGCTGTTGAAGGCTTCCGAGCGGCTCGCCATCCAGTGGACCTTGCGGCCGTATTTTTTCGCGGCGGCAAGAAGCACCGGATATTCCGGATAGGCACCGCTCTTCAGGCCGAAGGCGCCGCCGACGTCTTCGGTGATGACGCGCAGCATCTGCCTGTCGATCCCCATGATGGCGGCGAGCATGTCGCGCATCGGGCCTGCGCCCTGTGAGCAGACCCGCAGCGTGTAGCGGCCGGTCCTGCCGTCGAAGCTCGCGGTGCCGCCGCGCGTTTCCATTGGCGCCATGATCATGCGCTGCTGCACGACGGTGACGCGCGCGACATGCGCGGCCGACCCGATGATCTCTTCGACCGCCGCGACATTTTCCGGATCGTCGACCGGCCCGGGATAATCGACCGCGAGATTGCCGGCGATGTCGTCGTGCAGCCGTGGTGCGTCGGGCTTCAGCGCGTCCCGCGCATCGACGATTGCGGGCAATTCCTCGTAATCGACGGCGACCAGTTCGGCCGCATCGAGCGCCTGGGTGAGACTGTCGGCAACCACCATCGCGACGGCCTCGCCCACATGCATGACCTTGCGCGCGGCAAGGCAGGGTCGGTGCGAGAAGATGGCCTTCGCGCCACCGCGGCCGGGAATCGGCGGATGCCGCGTCACGCTGCCGATCCCTTCGAGATCGGCCGCGGTCAGGACGCCGAGCACGCCCGGCGCCTTCAGCGCCTCGTCGGGAGAAATGGACACGATCCCGGCATGCGCATAGGGCGAGCGCACGAAGACCGCGTGGGCGACGCCCTGCTTTTCGACGTCGTCGACAAACTGGCCGCGCCCGCGGACCAAGGCATCGTCCTCGACGCGGGGGCCGTGGTGCGGGTGGTCGGAATCAGCAGCCATGACAGGGTGATAAGCGGGCAGGACGCCTTAGGGAAGGGGTGCGCGCTGCGCCTTGATCATGTCCGCGATGCCCGCAAGCGTCTCGTTTGTCAACGGAATGTCGACCGGCGCGTTGCGCTCGGCCGACAGGTCGGCGGCGAGGTAGCATTCCATCACGGTGCGGGCGCTTTCCGGCGACACCATGGGCGGCCGGTCCATGATGCACGATTCGAGAAAGTGGATCGTCTCCGGCCCCATCTGACCGGCGAAGATATGGTCGACCTGTTCGCCCGGCATGGTCGACATCGCATATTGCATGCCGTCCTTCACGGTGTTGAGCCAGTGGTCGCGGGCGGTATCGTCGAGGAACAGCGAGCCCTCGGTGCCGGTGATCTCGATCGTGGTGGCGCAGTAATTCGGATAGCTCGGCGGCAGATTCCAGCCGCCGCCGATGGCGACGAGGACGCCGTTGTCCATCTTCACCGTCGACCACATGATGTCGTAGGACCCGTTGACCGGCTTCATATAGCCGTAGGCTCCCTGCGAATAGACGCTGACGGGTTTCGCGGGCTCCAGCAGCCAGAACACGATGTCGAGATCGTGGGTGGATTCCATTGCCGCGGGCGACAGGCGGACGCGGCTTGCGATCTTCTTGCCTAGGCTGCGCGACAGATGCCGGCTCACCATCACGGAGACCGGCTTGCCGAGCGTGCCGTCATTCAGTTTTTTCTTGGCATAGGCGAATTTCGTATTGAAGCGCTGCGAATAGCCGATGGTGAACTTGACGTTGTTGCGTTTGGCAATCGCTATGAGTTCGTCGGCCTCGTAAAGTTCGAGCGCGATCGGCTTTTCCAGCAGCACATGCTTGCCGGCTTTCAGGCAGTCGCGCGCTATCGGATAGTGAGTGCTTTCCGGCGTGGTGGAGATATAGACCACCTTCACCGCATCGTTCTTGACGATGTTCTGGTAATCGAGCGTCGCCACCGCGGCATTCGTCAGCGCCTGGACTTCCTTCAGCCGGTCAGGCCTGATCTCGCAGACATGCAGTTTCTTTACCAGCGGATAGCGCGACAGCGTCTCGGCGCGAATGCCGCCGCACCATCCGGTGCCGATGACGGCCACTTCAATTGGTTCTACCGGCATTTCGTCCCTTGAAATTCGATGTTGTTGTCATGCGCGGGCATAGCCGGCCGAAGGACGGCGTCGCTTCGCTCGCCTATGACCCGCGCATCCATCATTCGCGTGAGATGGATTGCCGGGTCAAGCCCGGCAATGACAGTCCGCGCTAGGCCGCCTTCATGGGCACGCCGAATATCTTCTCCGCGAATTGCGGATAGACCTCGGCCAGTTCCGGCGCGACCGCCTCGCGCAGGATCCGCAATGTCTCCGCATCCGGCGCAGGCGTTTCGGGCACATGGCCCGGGCAGTCGTAATCGAAGCCGGTATGCGCGGCGATCTCATCGATGCTGTGCCCCGGATGCACGCTCTGCAGCCGAAATCGCCGGCGCGTACGGTCGAAGGCGAACAGGCAGCGATTGGTGATCAGCGCCACCGGTCCGCCGGTACGATGGACGTTGGGCTCGCTCACGCCCGGCGCACTGACGAAGTTCACCTTCGGCACCAGCGTGCGCCGGGAATGCTCGGTGCGGAACAGGATCACCTTCGGAACGGTGAAGTAGAGATAGGCCGATCCGAACGAGCCGGGGAAGCGCACCTGCGGCCTGTCGTGATCGCCGATGCCGACCAGGTTGATGTTGCCACAGCCGTCGATCTCTCCGCCGGAAAGGAAGAACACGTCCATGCGGCCCTGCCCGGCGCAGTCGAACAATTCAACGCCGCCGTCGGTGAAGAAATTGTGCTTGCGGCTCTGCAACAGAGACACGTAAGGCCGTCCGCCGCAGCGCGCCTTCTGCAGAAGCGCGGCTGCCGCGGGGATCGGCGAAGCATTGCCGACCGCGATATGGCGCACATCGCCGATCAGATCGGCGACGCTGGCAATCAGAAGCTCTTCGGGATGGAAGGGCATCACAACGCGCTACGCCGCTCGCTTGCCACGCACATGCTCGTCGCAATAGCGCGCAAAGCCCTCGGCTGTCTTTGCCAGCCGCGCATATTCGGAAAGATGCGCCACATCAACCGGATAATGATCCGGCAACGACAATGGCCAGGCACCGTTCTCCGCCACGGCGACCGCCTCGACATAGAAGCCCGGCAGCACGCCGGCTGCGAGCACCGGATCGTCCAGCAGACTGCCCTCGTGGATGCGCTCCACCGTCACCACCGTCTTTCGCGAGGCATGCGCGAGCGTGGTCAGATCGCGCTGGCGGCCGATCCAGACATTGCCGTCCCGATCTGCCATCGGCGCATGGAACAGCGCGACGTCGGGGCGGATCGCGGGCAGCAGCACGATCGGATCGTCGCTGCCGAACGGATTGTCGATCACCATCCAGTCGCTTCGGATATTCATCAGGTCGGACCCGATCAGCCCTCGCAACGGCATGAACGGATTTCCCTTTTCTGCCGCCTGCAAGGCGGCATAGATCGCCGGGCAGGTGGCGTCCTTCATCCGCAGCGTGCCCGCGGTCATCGCCGCCGTGAAGCGGGGGGCCGGCCCCAGTTCGCCAAGGCTTACCGCCGAAGTCTCCAGCGTCTCGACGCAACCCGCTCCGATCAGCATGTCGGCCTGCAATGTGGATGCGGGCAGCGCGACCAGGTGCAGATTTTTCACATGACGGCGAATGAGTGCGCGCGTGGCTTCCATGGCCACACCGGCCTGCTCGCGCGGGACCGCCAGCAGACACTTATCGGGGATGGACGATAGGGCATCCTCTAGCGAACCAATGACGGACATGGCGCCTCCTCGCCGCAATCATAGGTCCGCACGGGACCGTTGCGAAGTGCTTGCGGCGAATGATCCCTGTGTTACCAAACACGCCACAACGGGAGGAAGAGCAATGGCGACCGGAAAGCAGACCATCGGCTGGATCGGCATGGGCCGCATGGGCTACGCGATGGCCGAATGGTTGCTGAAATCCGGCTACGATGTTTCGATCTGGAACCGGACGCGGGCCAAGGCCGAGCCCCTGACAAAGCTTGGCGGCAAGGTGGTCGACAAACTCTCCGACCTCGCGGATGTCGACGTGCTGTTTTGCATCGTGTCCGCAGGCAAGGACGTGAAGGAGGTCCTGTTCGGACCGAACGGCGTTGCGCCGAACGGCAAGGGCAAGATGCCGAGGATCGTGGTCGATTGCTCCACCATCTCGGTCGACGATTCCGCGGAAATCCGCGAGCAACTCAGCGGGCTCGGTGCCGAATTCGTCGCCTGCCCGGTGTCGGGCAACGCCAAGGTCATCAAGGCCGGCAAGCTGTCGGCGGTTGCGTCGGGTCCGGAAGCCGCGTTCCGCAAGGTGGAGGACATGGTCCTGAAATTCGCGCCGAACGGCGTGTCCTATGTCGGCGACGGCGAACTCGCGCGCATCTGCAAGATCGCGCACAACGTCATGCTCGGCGTGGTGATCCAGAACCTGATCGAGATCACGCTGCTGGCCAACAAGATGGGCGTGCCGCGCGAGGCGTTCCTGCGCTTCATGAGCAACAGCGTGATGGGCTCGATGTTCACGCGCTACAAGTCGCCGGCGCTGGTCAATCTCGACTGGACAACGACCTTCACGCCCGAATTGCTGCTGAAGGACCTTGATCTCGGCCTTGAACTCGGCCGCGAATGGAAGGTGCCGATGCCGGTGACCGCGACCACGCGCGAAATCCTGCAGGGCCATATCGGCAACGCGATCCAGCAGCCGGACCCGAAAGCCTATCTTGAAAAGGATTTCGCCACGCTGATGGAAACCATGGCAGCCGCGTCCGGCATGAAGCTCGAGAGCGAGAAGAAGAACGTGCCGACCGGACTGGAATAGTACCCGACCCCTTCCCGGTATCGAGCCGACCTTGGGCTGGCCTGGCTTCGGCGACACGGCGGCCCGGCACCACGGATCACTTTCGGCTGATCGCCGTGCGCGCGACCGGCGGCGTGGCGCCCGCGTGCCGCGAAGAGGCGTCCATTGCGGCTTTTTTTCGTGGGCCGGCCGGGAACCGGCATGGCTCCGCGCCGGGTTATGAAGATGCGGGTCTTGTCCTTTCACCCCCGGATATCCGTATAATTGGCATTGGACTTGCTAATCTTCGGGTCTGACCAATCTGATTCGAAGGTGCCCCGGTCTGGAACGATGAGCCCCAAGGAGGCCTTGATGCGAAAGTCACTGCCCTTGCGCGTGGTGCTGTTGCTGGTCTCGGTTCTTTGCTTTTCTGCCGCGTCCGGCTCCGCCTTCGCGCAGGGCGAGGGCGCCAAGTCGGCGACCGAAGACCTTCTGTCCTCCGTGGTCCGGATCAAGACCTACATCAATCCGGACGGCCGCACGGTCGACAATCTCGGCCAGGAGCGCGACGGCTCCGGAATCGTGATCGACGACGAGGGGCTGATCCTCACCATCGGCTATCTGATGGTGGAGGCGCATGCCGCCGAGGCAATTACCAATGACGGCCGCAAGATACCGGCAACGGTTGTCGGCTACGACCACGATACCGGCTTCGGCCTGCTCAAGGCGGTGGCGCCGCTGAAAGTGCGGCCGATGCTGTTCGGCAAATCATCGGACCTCAAGGTCGGCGATCCTGTGCTGGCGGCAAGCTTCGGTGGCCGCGATGGAATCGCCCCTGCGCGCGTGGTGTCGCGCCGCGAATTTGCGGGGTCCTGGGAATATCTGATCGACGGCGCGATCTATACCGCGCCCGCGCACTCGCATTGGAGCGGGGCCGCGCTGATCACACGCGAAGGCAGGCTGGTCGGTGTCGGTTCGCTGATCGTCGGCGATGCATCCGGCAAGGGCGGCGGCGCCGGGAACCTCTATGTGCCGACCGACATCCTGAAGCCCATCCTCGCCGACCTGATCGCCAACGGCGCCGCGGGCGGTACGCCCAAGCCATGGATCGGGCTGAGCACGCAAGCCACCGATTATGGGCTGGTGATCGCACGCGTCACCCCGAATTCCCCCGCCGAGAAGGCTGGCCTGCGAAAGGGAGACCTGATCACGAATATCGCTGGCGAGGCTCCGAAGACCCTGCCGGATTTCTACCGCAAGCTCTGGTCGCTCGGCGCCGCAGGCGCCACCGTCCCGCTCGACATTCAGCGCGACGGCAAGGAGCAGCATATCGACGTGCAATCGATTAACCGCATGGACCATCTGAAGCTGAAGAGCACGTTCTGAGGGCCTATGCTCGGCCTCGAGCCGATGGCCCGGGGCGGCACCCCGGGCGCAAATTGATGGACGGGCCATTGCCGTGCCGGGCGTTCTTCAAATCGCGCGTGGCCACGCCTTCGCCGCAGCGGCGATGCTGCTGGCTTGCGCCTGGTTGTCGGATGCCCGCGCCAGGGACTCGGCATCCGACGATTCCATCTGCCTGATGATTGAATCAGCCGCGCGCGATCACGGCCTACCGTTCGAATTCTTTGCGCGGGTGATCTGGCAGGAGAGCCGGTTTCGCGCCGATGCGGTTGGCCCGATGACACGCAGCGGCAAGCGCGCGCAGGGAATGGCGCAATTCATGCCGGGCACCGCAGCCGAACGCGGGCTGCTCGACCCATTCGATCCGGTGCAGGCGCTGCCGAAATCCGCGGAATTCCTGAAGGAGCTCTGGCTGCAATTCGGCAATCTCGGTCTCGCCGCAGCAGCCTATAATGCGGGGCCGCGCCGCGTGCGCGAATGGCTCGCCGGCACCGGCTACATGCCGGGCGAGACCCGCAACTATGTCTCATCGATCACCGGCATCACCGTCGACGATTGGGCGGCCGCGCGCGCCAAGATGCACGACGGCAAGGAAAAGCCGAAGGACGAGCAAAAGAAGCAGCCTGGCTGCGGCGAACTGATGGCAATGCTGAAGCGCTCGCCGAACCCGTTCCTCGAACAGCTCACGCAGCGCGTCGTGCACTCGCTCGCGCAGCCGTGGGGCGTTCAGCTCGGCGCCGGCTTCTCGCGCGACCGCGCCATGGCGATGTATGCGCGCGCGCTCCGGCGCTACGAGAGCATATTGAAGGACAGGGATCCGGGGCTTCAGTCGTCGGTGATGCGCACCCGCGGGCGCGCCGTGTTCTATCAGGTGCGGATCGGCACCGACACGCGCGGCGAAGCCAACGCATTGTGCAATACGCTGCGCAAGGCCGGCGGCGCGTGCCTGGTGTTGCGGAACCGTGGATAGTCACACCGGCAGGACGTTGGTGTACTTCACCTGCTCCAGCGCGAAGCTCGACTCGATCGAGGCGATGCCGTCAAGCCGCGTCAGCTTCTGTTTGAGGAATTGCTCATACGCGCTGAGATCGGCGACCACGACCCGCAGCAGATAGTCCCGCGGGCCGGTCATCAGATAACATTCCAGCACTTCCGGCCAGCGCGCGATCGCGCGCCCGAATTTCGTCAGCGCCTCCTCGCGCTGGCTTTCAAGCTTGATGGAGACGAATACGCTGACCGGCAGCCCCACCGCGCGCTGATTCAGCACGGCGACATATCGGGCGATGATGCCGGCCTTCTCCAACAGGCGGACACGGCGCAGACAGGGCGACGGCGACAACCCGACCTTCTCGGCGAGTGTGGCGAGGCTCATCCTGCCGTCATCCTGAAGCAGGGCGAGAATCTTTCGATCAATCGCGTCGAGCGGCATTCCGAACGATTCCACTCTTTATGACGATTTCTTTGGCCGTTTCAGCCAATTTCCCGGATATCTGTAGCGCAGATTGGATGCCTTTGCCATCGGCCGCATGCGACACATATCCTGTTCGCAGACGCCAGAGGCTCGCGCCATGCCCGATAGCCGCATCGACATCCTGTCCCAGTTGGAAAAGAAGGTGCTGTGGCTGGCCAGCTGGACGATCCACAACGCCAACCATCTGCGTGACAACGTCGACGGGCTGAAGGTCGGCGGCCACCAGGCCTCGTCCGCCTCGCTCGCCACCATCATGACCGCGCTCTATTTGGACATCCTGCGGCCGCAGGACCGGGTCGCGGTCAAGCCGCATGCGTCGCCGATCTTTCACGCCATCCAGTATCTGCTCGGCAAGCAGACACGCGGAAAGCTCGAGAATTTCCGCGGCTACAAGGGCGCGCAGAGCTACCCGTCGCGCACCAAGGACATCGATGACGTCGATTTCTCGACCGGATCGGTGGGGCTCGGCGTCGCGCAGACGCTGTTCTCGTCGATCGTGCAGGACTATGTGCGCGCGCATGGTCTTGCGAAAGACAAGCCGGAAGGCCGCATGATCGCGCTGGTCGGCGATGCCGAACTCGATGAAGGCAATATCTTCGAGGCGTTGCTGGAGGGCTGGAAGCAGAGCCTGCGCAACTGCTGGTGGATCGTCGACTATAACCGCCAGAGCCTCGATGCGGTGGTGCGCGAAGGTCTGTGGGAGCGCTACGAGCAGCTGTTCAAGAATTTCGGCTGGGAGGTGGTGATCGTCAAATACGGCTCGCTGCAGGAACAGGCCTTCCGCGAGCCCGGCGGCGAGAAGCTGCGCGCCTGGATCGACGCCTGCCCGAATCCGCTCTATTCGGCGCTGGTGTTTCAGGGCGGGGCAGCCTGGCGCAAGCGGCTCAATGACGAGATCGGTGATCAGGGCGACGTCTCAAAACTGATCGGCAAGCGCTCGGACGACGAACTGGCACGCCTGATGAACAATCTGGGCGGCCACGATCTGCCGGCGCTGATCAAGGCATTCGGGAACGTCAAGCACGACCGGCCGGTCTGCTTCATCTGCTACACGGTGAAGGGCTTCGGTCTGCCGATGGCCGGGCACAAGGATAACCACGCAGGCCTGATGACGCCCGCGCAGATGGAGGCCTTCCGCACGCTGAACCAGGTGCGGCCGGGCCACGAATGGGAGCGGTTCGAGGGGCTGACGCTTCCGCCGGAAACACTGCAGAGTTTTCTCGACACGGTGCCGTTCGCGCAGCGAAAGCCCGCGGCAAAGGCTCCGCGCATCGACATTCCCGCAACGCTGTCCGTACCGGCGCAGGCGGTGACCTCGACCCAGACCGGCTTCGGCGCCCTGATGAACGAGATCGGCAAGTCGAAGGAGCCGTATGCGTCGCGCATCGTCACCACCTCGCCCGACGTTACGGTCTCGACCAATCTCGGCGCCTGGGTGAACCGGCGCGGGCTCTTTGCACGCGAGTCCATGCTCGACACGTTCCGCAACGAGCGCATTCCCTCGACCTTTGCCTGGGAATTCTCGCCGAACGGCCAGCATGTCGAGCTTGGCATTGCCGAGATGAATCTGTTCATTCTGCTTTCTGCGCTTGGCCTGTCGCATGCGATCGAGGGCGAGCGGCTGCTGCCGATCGGCACGCTGTACGATCCCTTCATCGCGCGCGGTCTCGATGCGCTGAATTATGCCTGCTACCAGGATGCCCGCTTCATTGTGGTGGCGACGCCGTCCGGCATCACGCTCGCTCCCGAGGGCGGCGCACATCAGTCGATCGCGCAGCCGCTGATCGGCATGGCACAGGACGGCCTGGCGTCGTTCGAGCCGGCTTTCGTGGATGAACTTGCGGTCATCCTGCGCTTTGCGCTCGATTATATTCAGAAGGATGGCGACGCGGCTCCTTCTGAAAGGACATGGTTGCGCGACGAGACCGGCGGCTCGGTCTATCTGCGGCTGTCCACGCGACCAATAGAACAGCCGCAGCGCGCGATGACCGGCGAGTTGCAGCAAGCCATCATCGACGGCGCCTATTGGCTGCGCAGGCCCGGCCCGAATGCGCAGGTGGTCGTCGCCTGTACCGGCGCGATGGCACCGGAAGCGATCGAGGCGGTTGGCCTGATGGGCGAGGATCGCCGCGACATCGGGCTCATGGCGGTAACGTCGGCCGACCGGCTCAATGCCGGCTGGACCGCCGCCCAGCGCGCCCGCGAGCGTGGACTTGTGCATGCGCGCTCGCATGTCGAGCGGCTGCTCGACGATGTGCCCCCGCATTGCGGGCTCGTCACGGTGCTGGATGGGCATCCGGCGACGCTGTCATGGCTGGGCGGCGTATATGGCCACCGCACCCGCGGGCTCGGCGTGGAGCATTTCGGCCAGACCGGATCGCTGCCCGATCTGTATCGGCATTACGGGATCGACGCGAACGCGATCATCGCCGCCGCGCAGGCTCTCACCACCGGGCGGCCCATTCGTTATCTGCGGGCGCTGGGATAGCGCGGTCTTGTGACGCGGCTCGGCATGGCTCTTACCCTTTCTCTTGTGGGGAGGGTAAAGATGCGGGCTATTCCCGGAACGGCAGCGTGGTGACCGCGGCCTGGATCACCGACATTGCGAGCGTGATGACGAAGGCTGCGGCCACGATCGAGAGCGCGTAAGGCAGCACCTTCGGACGCGGCGCGCCCATCAGCGGCGGCAGGCCGGTCCAGAGCAGGCGGATCGCATAGAGCCCGAGGATCGAAAGAAACCGCAGGCCCGGGATCGTCAGTACGATTCCGATCAGCCAGACCGGGGTGAACGAATAGACCGCAAGCTTCAGTGCATTGGAGAAATTGCGCTGCGTCTGGAACAGCGGCGCCATGACGTCGATTGCCAGCGCGGTCAAATACACAATGACGAAGCTGAACAGATAGCTGATGACGGCGCGCAGCAATCCGAGCGAAAGCGGATCGTGCAGCCGTCCGACCGATACCGAAACCCCGATCAGGCTCGATCCGATGAATCCGGCAATTGCCGGGATTGCAGCCAGCACCGCAACATAGCCGACGAACAGGCGCATCGGATCGCCCGGCTCGGTCGCGATCAGCGGCCACTCGCTGCGTGGATCGGCAATGATGTTTCTGATGCGCGCGAGGAGCGTATGCATGCAGAACTTCTATCCGCCGAATCTTAGGAAATGGTGTGGCGGTCGAATATCCGACGCTCGTCCCAGCCAAAGCAGGGATCCTGAGCCCATGCGCGGGATACCCGCCTTCGCGGGAATGAGCGGCGAGACTAGCGCCCGTCCTCCCGCACCATCATCGCGCCCTTCTCCGCAATCATCATGGTCGGCGAGTTGGTATTCCCGGAGGTGATCGTCGGCATCACCGAAGCGTCGATGACCCGCACATTGGCAAGCCCGATCAGCCGCAGCCGCTCGTCGACCACGGCCATCGGATCCTCCGGACGACCCATTTTCGCGGTGCCGACGGGGTGGAAAATCGTGGTGCCGATATCGCCCGCGGCCTTGGCAAGCCCTGCCTCGTCGTCGCTGCGGACCTCATCGCCGGGCAGATATTCGACCGGGCTGAACGCCTGCAGCGCCGGCTGCGCCACGATGTTGCGCGCGACCCTGATCGAGTCGACCGCGACCTGGCGGTCCTCGTCGGCCGACAGATAATTCGGCTGGATCACCGGCTTGCCGGCCGGATCGGCGTCGCGCAGCCGCACATGCCCGCGGCTGGCCGGCCGCAGATTGGCGACGCTGGTGGTGAAGGCCGGGAAGTCGTGCAGCGGATCGCCGAACTTGTCGAGCGACAGCGGCTGCACATGAAACTGGATGTTCGGCCGGTCGTAGCGCGGGCTCGATCGGGTGAATGCGCCGAGTTGCGACGGGGCCATGGTCAACGGTCCGCGACGGCGCAGCGCATAATCGAGACCCATCAGCCCGCGCCTGACCAGCGACCGGTAGGTCTCGTTCAGCGTCGTCACGCCGCTGACCTTGTGGATCAGCCGCAATTGCAGATGGTCCTGGAGATTCTCGCCGACGCCAGGCTTTTCCAGAACCGGTGCAATGCCGTGTTCGGCAAGCTGCGCCGCGGGACCGACACCGGAGAGGAGCAGCAGTTGCACCGAGCCGATCGCGCCGGCCGACAGGATCACCTCGCCGCGGCATCGCGCCAGCCGGCTCTCGCCGTTCTGACGGAAGCGCACGCCGGTCGCGCGCTTTCCATCGAATTCGAGCCTCTCGACAAGACAGCCAGTCTCGACGCGAAGATTCGCCCGGCTCATCACCGGCTTCAGGAAGCCGCGCGCCGCGGACCAGCGCCGCCCCATCTTCTGGTTGACGTGGAAATAGCCGCAGCCCTCGTTGTTGCCGGTGTTGAAATCATCGCATTTCGGAATGCCGGCCTGTGCAGCGGCGTCGCGGAATGCGTCGGTGATATCCCAGCGCAGCCGCGGATATTCCACCCTCCACTCGCCCCCAGCGCCATGATGCTCGCTGTCGCCCAGAAAGTGATCGAGCTGCTTGCGGAAAAGCGGCTTGACGTCGTCCCAGCCCCAGCCGGTGAGGCCGAGCTGGCGCCAGTGGTCGTAATCGCCGGCCTGTCCGCGCATGTAGATCATGGCGTTGATCGCCGACGAACCGCCGAGCGCCTTGCCGCGCGGATAGGCCAGCGCGCGGCCGTTCAGTCCGGGCACCGCCTCGGTGCGGAACATCCAGTCGGAGCGCGGATTGCCGATCGCGAACAGATAGCCGACGGGGATATGAAACCAGATCCAGTTGTCGCGGCCGCCGGCTTCCAGCAGCAGCACGCGCCTGGATGGGTCAGCCGACAGCCGGTTCGCCAGCACGCAACCGGCCGAGCCAGCGCCCACGATGATATAGTCGTAATCGCCGTCGAGCGGCGTAGCTGGTGCGTTCAATGTCCCCTCCCGACCAGGCCGTCTCGGAAGCCTGCGCGTTAATCCGATCTTGGCAAATGGCGGAGAGTTGCTAAAGTCTGCATCGCGATCCCGGCCGCGCTGTGCGCGCTCATCCGGGACCCCCACGACGGAACGGCGGTTCCTTCAATTGTCGCAAGACGTTAGCGCTCGTTATGGTCCGGCATGACACCTCATGTCGCCGGGACCGCACGTTTTGGAGAACCGCCATGCTGAAACGCTCATTCGCTCTGGGCCTTGCCGCCGCATTGGTCGCGCTCGCGCCGCAACCCGGTTTCGCGCAGGACAAAAGCATCACCGTCTTCGCCGCAGCCTCGATGAAGAACGCGCTCGACGACGTAAACGCCGCCTATACCAAGGCGACCGGCGTCAAGGTGGTGGCGAGTTATGCGGCCAGCTCCGCGCTGGCCAAGCAGATCGAGGAAGGCGCGCCTGCGGATGTGTTCGTATCCGCCGATCTCAAATGGATGGACTACCTGATCGACAAGAAGGCGATCAACGCCGGCACCCGTGTCAATCTGCTTGGCAACAAGCTGGTGCTGATCACGTCGAAGGATTCGAAGATCGGCGACGTCAAGCCCGGTCAGGGTTTCGATCTCGCGAGGCTTGCCGGCGACAGCCGTATCGCTATCGGCGAGGTAACCTCAGTTCCGGCCGGTCGCTATGCCAAGGCGGCGATGGAAACGCTCGGCATGTGGGCCACGGCGCAGCCGAAGCTGGCAATGGCCGACAATGTGCGCGCGGCGCTGCTTCTGGTCTCGCGCGGCGAGGCCGCGCTCGGCATCGTCTATGCGACCGACGCCAGGGTCGACCCCGGCGTCAGGATCATCGGTACCTTCCCGGACGGCTCGCATCCGCCGGTCACCTATCCGGTCGCTGCGACCACGAACGCGAAGCCGGAGGTGGCGGGTTATCTCGCGTTCCTGCGCGGGAAGACCGCCAGAGACATGTTCGAGAAATACGGCTTCACAATGCTCGCGGTCAGGCCGTCGACCTGACGCGCACGCACCGTTGCGAGTCGTCGCGTGTTCGAACTGACGCCTGAAGAATGGACGGCGATCCGGCTCTCGCTCCGGATCGCCACGGTTGCGACCATTGTCGCGCTGCCGCTCGGAATTGCGGTGGCATGGGTGCTCGCGCGCAAAAGCTTTCCCGGCAAGGCGCTGCTTGACGGACTGATCGTGCTGCCGCTGGTGCTGCCGCCGGTCGTCACCGGCTATCTGTTGCTGATCTCGTTCGGCAGGCGCGGACCGGTCGGGAGCTTCCTGTACGAGACCTTCGGCATCGTGTTGTCGTTTCGCTGGACTGGCGCCGCCCTGGCCTGCGGCATCATGGCGTTTCCACTGCTGGTGCGGCCGATCCGGATTTCGTTTGAGGCGATCGACCGCAGGCTCGAAGATGCGGCCGCGACGCTCGGCGCCAATGCGTTCTGGTGCATCGCGACGGTGACGCTGCCGCTTGCGATGCCCGGGATCATCGCCGGCACGCTCTTGTGTTTCGCCAAGGCGCTGGGCGAGTTCGGCGCCACCATCACGTTCGTGTCCAATATCCCGGGCGAAACCCAGACGATATCGGCGGCGATCTACACCTACACGCAGATTCCCGGCGGCGACGTGGCCGCTTTCCGCCTGGTGATCGTCTCCATCGTCATCGCCATGGCGGCGCTGCTGGCCTCCGAATTTTTTGCGCAACGCGCGGTGCGCCGGTTGCACGGAGAATGACATTGCTCAGCGTCGATCTCCGGAAGCATATCGGCGACCTCGACTTGCACGTCACCTTCGACAGCGGCGGGCCGGTGACCGGATTGTTCGGCCCGTCCGGTGCCGGCAAGACCACGCTGGTGAGCATGATCGCGGGGCTGATCCGCCCGGATCGGGGGCGGCTGTCCCTGGGCGAAGAGACGCTGTTCGATTTTGACAGACGAATCGACGTCCCGGCGCATCGGCGGCGCATCGGCTATGTGTTTCAGGAAGGGCGCCTGTTTCCGCATATGACCGTCGCCGGGAATCTTGATTACGGGCGCTGGATGGCCGGGCTGGCGCACGACCCGCAGGAATTTGCAAGAATCATCGCGATGCTCGATATCGAGCCGCTGCTTCAGCGGCGTCCCGGCAAGCTGTCCGGTGGCGAGCGTCAGCGAGTCGCCATCGGCCGTGCATTGATGCTGAAACCGCGATTGCTGCTGCTCGACGAACCACTCGCTTCGCTCGATCCCGCCCGCAAGAGCGAGATCATGCCTTACCTGCTGCGGCTTCGCGACGAGGTCGGCATCCCGATGGTCTATGTCAGCCACTATGCCCGTGAGCTGAAGCGCATCGCCAATGTCGTGGTGCGGCTGGAAGCAGGGCGCGTCGTCGCTATGGGCGGTCCGGATATCCTGAGCAGAGCGGACGAGATCGCATTCACATGATACAATTTTGCGATGCATCCGCCCGCCCGCATCGTGTGCCTCACCGAAGAGACCGTTGAGACGCTGTATCTCCTCGGTGAGGAGCGTCGCATCGTCGGCGTGTCCGGCTATGCGGTACGCCCCGCACGGGTGCGCAGGGAGAAGCCGCGGGTCTCGGCGTTCATCAGCGCGGATGTACCGAAAATTCTCGCGCTCCAACCGGATCTGGTGCTGACATTCTCCGACTTGCAGGCGGACATCGTCGCGCAGCTGGTCCGGGCCGGGATCGAAGTGCATGCCTTCAACCAGCGCGACATTGCCGGCATATTCGCGATGATCCGCACCCTCGGCGCGCTTGTCGGCGCGCACGACAAGGCGGAGTCGCTGGCGGCGTCGCTGCAAGCGAAGCTGAGTGCCGCTCAGGCGCAAGCGGAAAAGCTGCCGCGAAAGCCCCGCGTCTATTTCGAGGAATGGGACGAGCCGATGATATCGGGCATCCGCTGGGTATCGGAGCTGGTCGAGATCGCGGGCGGCAGTGACGTGTTTGCCGAATTGTCGCGGATGAAGTCGGCGCGGGAGCGCATCGTCACGGCCGAAGCCGTGATCACAGCCGCACCTGACATCATTGTCGGATCGTGGTGCGGCAAGAAATTCGTGCCGGCCAGGGTCGCGGTGCGGCCGGGCTTCGACATCATTCCGGCGGTGAAGTCCGGCTGGCTGCGCGAAATCAAGTCGCCACTGATCCTGCAACCCGGTCCCGCCGCGCTCACCGACGGACTCGACGCGCTCGCAGCGATCGTGCGTGCCTGGTGCGCCGCTCAGCGCGCGGGCAGCCGTGCCATCTCCGCGGCCATGTAATCGAACGCTGCGACCAGCGCCGGCCCGCCGCACATGGTGTAGCGCGTCGGCAGCGCCACGCGCCGCTCCGGCGGATAGAGGTCGCGCAGCGCCGGATGCACGAGGAACATCGCGCCCTGATCGGTTGCGGCGTTCGGCGGATCCTTCAGAAAAACCAAATCGGGCTGCAGCACCAGAAATTTCTCTAGCGGAATGAACCCGCCATAGCCGGCGGGCGCGCCGGACGGCGGCTTGAGGCCGGCTTGCGCGAGCAAGGTCGCAGCCAGGCTGGCCGGCCCCTGGGTGTAGCCGCCGCGCTCAACCACCAGGGCGGTGCGCTCGCCTTTCGACGCGGTGGATGCGAGACGCAGGCGGGCGCGCTCAAGCTCCGCGATCAGCGTTTCGCCGCGTTCGGGGTGGCCGAGCAGAGCCGCCACCTCACGGATTTGCTTCCGCGCCGACTCAAGATCGCTGACAAAACCGGTCTCGACCACCCGCAGACCCTGCGAGGCCAGCATGCGCCGCGTCACCGAGCGATCGTTCGGCCCGATCAGGACCAGGTCGGGCTCCAGCAGAAGCGTCGATTCCGCCTGCCAGTCGGCCTTGCGGAACCCACGCGCCTTGTCGGCCACCACCGACAACGCCGGATCGGTCGCATAGGGCGACAACCCGGCGATCTGCTCCCGATCGGCGAGCGCAACCACGAGCTGATCGGCACACAGATTGAACGACACCACGCGGCGCGGCGGGTCGGCGGCCTGTGCGCCGGCCGCCCACAGGATCATGCACGCCGCCAGCCGCAGCACTGTTCCGGGAAGGCGTGTCATGCGACGATACGATTCCGGGGCCCCGCCATCCATGCAAGCGTTATCGAAATCCGTCTGGCGGCTCAATGCTGCACTTGCCGTGCTGGTGCTCGCCTTGACGATCGCCTCCCTGGCGGTCGGTCCGGCCGGCCTGTCCGCCCGCACGGCGCTGGAAGCATTATGGAGCGGCGACGGCGTCGCGGGCGTGATCGTGCGAGAAATCCGGCTGCCGCGGACGCTGCTCGCCGCGCTGATCGGAGCCACGCTGGGATTCTCCGGCGCCGCCCTGCAGGGCCTGTTCCGCAATCCGCTGGCCGAACCCGCCCTGTTCGGAGCGCCGCAAGCAGCAGCAGCAGCAGCATCCTTCGTGATCGCCTTCGGCTTCCTGCCGGCGACCTCGCTGTTCGTTCCGATAGCCGGCATTCTCGGCGCACTGGTCTCGGTCGGCGCGCTGGTGCTGATCGCAGGACCGCGCACCAGTCTGACCGTGATCCTGCTCGCCGGACTCGCGCTTGCGAGCTTTGCCGGCGCGATGACCGCCCTCGTGCTCAATCTCGCGCCCAATCCCTTCATCGCGCTGGAAGTCGCGTTCTGGCTGCTCGGCTCGCTGGAAGACCGCTCGCGCGATCATCTGATGATCGCCGCCCCCTTCATGATCGCGGGCTGGATCATGCTGCTCGCCAATGCGCGTGCGTTCCGCGCGCTCACACTGGGCGAGGATGCCGCGATGTCGCTTGGCGTCGACCTGCAGCGCACACGGTTCGCCGTGGTGCTCGGCACCGCCTTCGGGGTGGGTGCCGCGACGGCAGTGGCGGGCGCGATCGGCTTCGTCGGGCTGGTGGCGCCGCATCTGGTGCGCCGCCACGTCAACGCGGACCCGACCCGCATCATGGTGCCGGCCGCGCTCGCAGGCGCTGCATTGCTGCTCGCGGCCGATATCGCGGTGCGGGTCGTGCCCTCCGCGATCGAACTCAAGGTGGGCGTGGTGACGGCCCTGATCGGCGTGCCGTTCTTTCTTTACATGATCTTCAGCGAGCGCCGCTGGCTCGAGGGCGAACCGACATGACCGCGCCACTCCTTTCAGCGAGGGATATCTCGGTCCGGCTTGGCGGACGCACCATCGTCGACAATGCGAGCGTGACGCTGTCAGCGGGCGAGTTCGTGGCCCTGGTTGGCCCGAACGGCGCCGGCAAGACGACGCTTCTCAAGTCGCTGGCCGGGCTTGTTCCCACCTTCGGAACGGTTGAATTCGAAGGTCAGGCAACGGCCAGTTTCAAGCCGCGCGACCGCGCCCGTCACCTCGCCTACCTGCCGCAGGGCCACAGCTTCTCGTGGCCGCTGCCGGCGGCGGAGATCGTGGCGCTCGGTCGCTATCCGCATGCCGATCCGTTCTCGCCGGTGTCGGACAAGGACCGCGCCGCCGTGGCCCATGCGCTGGACGTCACCGGCACAAAAGACTTTGCCGATCGCATCGTCACCACCCTGTCCGGCGGCGAACGCGCGCGAGTGGCGCTGGCGCGGGTGCTGGCGACGCAGGCCAGGGTCGTGCTCGCGGACGAGCCGATCATGTCGCTCGATCCCCGCCATCAATTCGTGGTCATGGATGTGCTGCGGCACGCCGCACGCGCGGGTAATGCGGTGCTCGCGGTCATTCATGACCTGGCGCTGGCGTCACGCTATGCGACCCGCGTGCTGGTACTCGAAAGGGGCCGGATCGTCGCCGACGACGAGCCCGCGACCGCACTCAATGCGGAGCGCATCGCCGAAATCTTCGGAGTCGAAGTGGACATGATCCGGATCGGGGATGCACAGGTCCCGCTGGTGACGAAGCCGTTGTGACGCGCAAATTCGTGCGGATCTATCCGTAGTCCGCTCATTCCCGCGGAAGCGGAATCCCGCGTTCCTGGCTCTGGGTCCGCACCTTCGCGGGGACGAGCGGCCTCAATATGGTGCGCCCCGCCGCGCCTCTTCCTCGCGCAGCTTGTAGCGCTGCACCTTGCCCGTCGCCGTGCGCGGCAGATCGCTGCGCAGTTCGATCCAGCGCGGATATTTCCAGGTGCCGGCACGCGCCTTCACATGCTCTTTCAGAGCGTGCAGCAGGGCCTCGTCATTGGCGTGGCCGTTCTTCAGCACCACGAACGCCTTCGGCTTAATCAGACCGTCGGAATCCTCCTTCGGAATCACCGCGGCTTCCAGCACCGCCTCGTGCGAGGCCAAGGCCGCCTCGACATCGAAAGGCGACACCCACATGCCGGACACCTTGAACATGTCGTCGGTGCGTCCGCAGTAGAAATAATAGCCATCCGCGTCGCGGTAGAATTTGTCGCCGGTGAAAGTCCACTCCCCGGCGAAGGTGATGCGGCTCTTGCGCCGCTGGTTCCAGTAACCTTCCCCGGCCGACGGTCCGCGCACGATCAGTTCGCCGATCTCGCCGGGCGGAACCTCGGCGCCGGTCTCGTCGACGATTTTCAGCTCATAGCCCGGCACTGCCTTGCCGGTGGAACCGTAGCGCACGTCGCCCGGCCGGTTCGACAGAAAGGTCTGCAGCATTTCGGTCGAGCCGATGCCGTCCAGCACGTCGACGCCCGCAACTTCACGCCAGCGCTCCCCGAGATGCGCCGGCAACGCTTCACCCGCCGAAACGCAGAGCCGCAGCCGGTAGGAGCCGGCACCGGAGCCCATCGCGTCATGCGCCAGCATCGCTGCATAGAGAGAGGGCACCGCGTAGAAGATGGTGGGACGGTGCTGCCGCATCAGCGCGAACATCGCCTCCGGCGTCGGACGCTCCGGCCACAGGATGGAGGTCGCGCCGACCGCCATCGGAAATGTCATTGCATTGCCGAGACCGTAGGCGAAGAACAGTTTCGCCGCCGACAGCACGACATCGTCCGGCCCGATGCCGAGAATGCCTTGCCCCATGAGCATGGCCGTCGCCATCAGGCTCGAATGCACATGCTTGACGCCCTTCGGCTCGCCGGTCGAGCCGGATGTATAGAGCCAGAACGCGACTTCATCCGAGAGCGTCGGCGCGACGAATGCCGTTGCGCTCCCCATGCAGCACACCGACTCGAATGCGATCGCGTCGCGGCCCGCAAGCGCGGGTTGCGGATGACCGCCCGTGCCGGCGAGAATGACGGTGCGAACCTGTGCGGCGGCATGGAGCGCCTGCGTCAATTGTGGTGCCAGCGAAACATCCGCGATCACCGCACAGACCCGGCTGTCGGCGAGGATATAGGTATATTGCTCGGCGGCGAGCCAGGTGTTGAGCGGGATCACCACGATGCCGGCGCGGATCGCGCCAAAGAACGCCACCGGATAATCCACAATATCGGGCATCAGCAGCGCGACGCGGTCTTCCGGTCTCAGCCCTAGCGCCAGCAGGCCCGACGCGAAGCGGCAACTCCGTTCCTGCAATTCGCCATAGGTCAGCGCACGCCGCGGATCGATGAAAGCGGGCTTGTCCGCAAGCCCGCGCGCGACATTGGCATCGACGAAATCCGTGGCCGCGTTATACGGCCGCCGTTCCGAGAACACGTCTGACACTGGACGCTCCCTCTGCCGGTTTTTGGTTTCTTCTTGGGCCGCTTCGGGCCTGTATGCCGTTCGGCTTCGAACGGAGTTTCGTTTCGTTCGCTAGTGCAGCGCGTAAGCCTTCGCCTGAAGCGCCGCGAGCAAGTTCATCGAACCCTGCACCGCGAGCCGCTGGTGATAGAGCCGCAGCCCGTGCAGCCCGCCCAGTTCCTCGCCATTGCCGGCGCGCCCCGGACCGCCGTGATGGCATTGCGGCATCACGATGCCATGTCCCGTATGCGCATCGGCGATCGAGGGCTCGACCATGAGCAGGCGTCCATGCGAGGGGCCGAGCGCCGCGACGGCACGCGCGAAGAAGGCATGGTCGTCGCCATAGACCGAGGCGACCAGCGAGCCGCCGCCGCGGGTGATCAGCGCAAAGGCCTCGTCTTCCGACTGGTAAGGTACGATCGTCGCGGCCGGGCCGAACACTTCGGTGTCATGCACCGCATCGGCACCGGCGCCATCCGCAACCCGCATCAGCGTCGGCGCAACGAAGGCGGACTTCGTCGGATCGATACCGTCGATTGACGGCGCGGTCGCGCCGCCGGTCAGCACCTGCGCGTTGTTTGCGATCTTGCCGATGCCATCGAACGCCGCTGCCTGCTGCGCGCGCGTTACCAGCGGGCCCATGCGCACCGACTCGTCACGCGGGTCGCCGAGCGTGGTCTTCTTCAGCCGGGCGAGCAGCGCTTCGGCGACCACACCGGCGCGATCGGCCGGCGCGAACACGCGGCGGATGGCGGTACATTTCTGCCCGGCCTTCACCGTCATCTCGCGGCCGACCTCCTTGACGAAGGCATCGAATGCAGCATCGCTCGCGCCGGGCGCCAGCAAAGCGGCGTTGACGCTGTCGGCCTCGATGTTCACATGGACGCCCCGCGCCAGAATGTTCGGATGCTTCAGGATGCGAGCGGCGGTTTCGGAGGAGCCGGTAAACGCAATCACGTCTTCCGCAGTCACGCCATCGAGCAGATTGCCGGCGCCGCCGCACAACAGACCGATCGCGCCTTCCGGCAGTACCTTGGCGGCGATGACATCGCGCACCATGGCGTGCGTGAGCAGCGCGGTTGAGGAAGCGGGCTTGGCCAGTACCGGCACGCCCGCGAGCAGCGCGACCGCCGCCTTCTCCCACAGGCCCCAGCTCGGGAAATTGAAGGCGTTGATACACACCGCCACGCCGTGCCGCGGCGCCAGCAGATGGATCGCCTGGAAATTTTCCGCCTTGGCGAGCCGCACCGGCTTCTCGTCGAGCAGGAAGGTCGCGCCGCCGAGCGATCCGCCGAGCCGCGCATAGTATTTCAGGGTGCCGATGCCGCCGTCGATATCGATCGCGGCGTCGATTTTGGTGTTACCGGAATTGGCCACCGCAATCGCTTCATACTTGGCGCGGTTGGCGATCAGCACATCGGCCACCGCACCGATCAGCTTTGCGCGTTCCGCGAAAGACAGCGCGCGCAGAGCCGGGCCGCCATGCTTTCGCGCAGAATCGAGCGCGGCTTTCAGATCGAGTCCGCGCGCACTCGCGGTGGCAAGAACGGTGCCGTGCACAGGGTCGACCAGTTCGGTCTCGACACCCTCGCCGCGCCGCCATGCGCCATTCAGATAGCTTTCAAGTATTTCCGGCGCGTCGCTCATGGTCCCGGGCCTCCATCGAGTTCGCAGATGCATGATGCATCTGATGCGTCAGGGTGCCAGACCCCGCTGCGGGATTCGGCTGTCACAAAATTGGGCGCGAGGCGGGCAGCGTGTCGACGCGAACCGCCGTCCCGCTAGGGAATGAGCAGGATCTTGCCGAAATGCCGGTTGGCGCGCATATGCGCGTGGGCCTCCCGCGCCTCAGCGAGCGGAAAGGTGCGGTCGACCGGGACACGAATGTGGCCAGCCGCGACATCCTCCCACAGATCGTTCCGCATCCGGACCAGCACGTCGTGGACTTCCTCGATGCTTCGGGTCCGGAAGGTCACGCCGACATAGTCGATGCGCAGTCGCGCATGCGCATCGAAATCGAACGCCGCCGTCATTCCGGCGAGCCGTCCGATATTGACGATCCGGCCGCGGATCGCAGTGCAGCGCATGGTCTGGTTGACGGTCGGGCCCGACAGCATGTCGACGGTGAGATCGAGCCCCTTGCCGCGCGTGGCGTCCAGCAGTTGTTCCGGCCATGTGGCATCCGCGATATCGAGCGCGAGGTCCGCACCGAATTCGCGCAGCCGTGCGCGACGGCCGGCATCCGTCGAGGTCCCCGCCACGAAGCCGGCACCCAGAAGCCTGGCCATCTGCAGACCGATGATGCCGACCCCGGAACTCGCGCCCTGGATCAGCACGTACTCGCCCGCCGTGAGGCGGCCGGCGGTGACCAGCGCGTTATGCAGCGTGTTGAGCCCGACCGGCAGAGTCGCCGCCGCCTCGAAGCCCATGCCGTCGGGTATCTTCACGGCGCGGCGATAGTCGCACAGCGCAAACTCCGCATGACTGCCCGATGCATGACACATCACGCGGTCGCCTGTGCTGAAGCCGCGGACGTCACTGCCGACGGACAGCACTTCGCCGGCAAACTCGATGCCGATGGGCTTGCCGGCGCCCTTTCCCGGCTCTGCCCTGGCGGCGCCGAGATCGGCGCGATTCAATGCAGCAGCCCGGACCCTGACGAGGAGATCGGCGGGGCCCGGTTTCGGCTCCGGCACCTCCCGGACCACAAGCCCTTCCGGCGACGCGACGCCGGCCTTCATGCAGGCTCCGACGTGGCTCGCTCGCGGGATGCCGCGCGCGCCCCGTCCGGAATTCGTCTGGGCGCCGTGTTCAGCGCGTCGATGGCGAATCCTGCGGCAGCCTTGTAGCCCGCCATGAACCGCGCGCGCTCCTCCGCCGGAATGACGTCGTCGATGTTATCGAAGGTGCCGCCGCAGCGCTCGTCGACCAGGTTCAGCAGCCCGAACGGTCCGGCACCGCGATTGCGCAGGATGAGTTGCGAGATCGGCCCGCACAGCGCTTCATCGTAATGCGCAAGCGCATCCGGCGTGACACCATGTTCGACCATCGCGGCACCGAGCACGCGCGCGTCGACAATCGCCTGGCTCCCGCCATTGGAGCCGGTCGGATACATGGCGTGCGCGGCATCGCCCAGCAGCAGCACTGGCCCGTCCCGCCAGGTATCGACGGGATCGCGATCGATCATCGGATTTTCGAACACGCTGTCCGCATTCCGGATCAGCGCAGGCACGTCGAGCCAATCCCAGATCCAGTCCTCAAAATGGTGAACGAAATCTTCCGTGCCCACCTGCCGGAACCAGCCGAGCTCCTTCCAGCCGTCGCTGTTGTCCATGGTGACTTCCGCGATCCAGTTGATCAGCGCAAGTCCGGTCTGCGGGTCTGTGTGGGAGATCGGATAGAAGACCACACGCTGGCGATGCGTGCCGAGGCCGACGAAGGAGGAGCCGGTCCGGATCGGCTTTGCGAGCGTGGTGCCGCGCCACATCACGGCGCCGCCCCAATGGATCGGAGGCTGAGCCGGGTGCATCTGCGCCCGGATCGACGAGTGGATGCCGTCGCAACCGATGAGCAGCGCGCCGGTCTCCTCGAATGTCGAGCCGTCGGCGCGTTCACCAAGCAGGCTTACGCTGCCATCCGGATTCTTGCGGTAGCCGGTCGCCCGGCTGCCGGGCCTGACCGCCTGCGGACCGATCCGCTCCACCACCTTGTCATGCAGGAGAAGATGGAAATGGCCGCGGTGCACCGCATATTGCGGCCAGTGATAGCCGGCCTGCAGACCGCGCTTCTCGGAATACACGTCGTTGCCGTTGAGGCCGACCAGCGCCCATTCCAGTGCCGGCACGCCAACGCGGTCGAGTTCAGCCGGCGTGATGCCGAGATCGTAGAGTTCGCGCACGGCGTTCGGCTGCAGATTGATGCCGACGCCGAGAGGACGCAAATCGCGAACCGCCTCGAAGACGACACAGGGCACGCCGATCTGATGCAGGGTCAGGGCGGTCGCGAGCCCGCCGATGCCGCCGCCGGCAATTATCACACGATCATGGGTCACGCGCGGGTCCGATCTGCAGTCTGCTGGCTGGCTGGTCTCGATGCGAGACGCATCGAGACGGCGTGGGGCGGGATCAATCTGCCCTGAGATCAGCCGCGGGACAACGCCGTCAATAGGTAATCGTGATGCTGGTATTCCTCATGCCGTGACGGCCGACCAGCCCGAACAGCGCTCTGGCGTTCTGGGGGCTGAGCCGGATGCAGCCATGCGATGCCGGCCGCCCGAGCCTGCGAACCTCCGACGTCCCGTGGATCGCGTAGCCGTGATAGAAGAAGATCGAATGCGGCATCGGCGTCATGTTGTAACGCCTCGAATAATGCATCCGGTTCATCGATTGCGGCCGATAGGTGCCGGCGGGCGTTCCGTATCCCTGCTTGCCGGTCGAGATCGCCCAGGTGGCGTAATGGGAGCCGTCGACATTCACATTCATGCTTTGCCGGGACAGGCTGATCCGCACCTGTACGGACGCCGATGCCGCGCTGACGGCCGCGTCCCCGAGAAGCAGCAGCAAGCCGAAAACACCAATCCATACACGCATCGAACTGTCACCCCTGATTCGAGGCCCGGAGAAAGGCCGGCCGCAACATGAGGCTGAGCATAAGCGGTCGACCCGGCCGCCGAAAGCGACACGTGCGCGCATCGTGAACGCTGCCTTGCGGGACCGCCGGTTTCGGCCGCGGTGTCCTTCCTCAGAGCAGGGTGGCAGCGACCCCTGTCTCCGGCATGAACCATGACACGTGTCCGGGCGGGACACATGTCACCCATGTCTTGGGTACGGTCTGATACCGATGTGTCCGGGCTGGACCCCACGCGAGGATGGTGCCGGCGGAGGGATTTGAACCCCCGACCACCCGCTTACGAAGCGGATGCTCTACCACTGAGCTACGCCGGCTCACTGCAATGCGGTAAGGCGCCTCTGATAGCGGCCCGAACCCTACTTTTCAAGCTGCGGCCGAAACAGGCTAGAAAACGAACAGGCGCTTCCAGCCCGGCGAGGACGACGCGGAGTCCCGAAGCTGCTCGGGCTCGGGATCGGGGCCGGGATCGTCCGGCACATGCGCGATCGGAACGATGGATTCGGGAACCTCGCGCGCGCTGGCGACCACGCGCGGCGCAGTCGCAGGGGCCGCCGCAGGCGGCACCGCAGCGGGCTTGGCCTCGATCACCGGACGCGCCGGTTCTGCCGGCACGGCAGATTCCGCTGGCGCCGGCGCGGATGAAATCGCTGCAACAACCGGCGGCTTCCATTCGAAGGCGTCGATGCGGCCCGAGACCGGCGAGATCGGCAGCCACTGATCCGAGACATATCCGTCGGCGGTCCAGGCCGGATCGGGCGCGGCATGCACCGCGCGCGCGGTCCATTCCCGCGACCGCCCCTCATCGGCGAACTCGGCCTGTTCGAGATCGGCCATCAGCAGCGCCACCCGTTGCGAGGGCCGCGCGAGAAACGGCGTCATCGCCCGGCGCGCCTCGGCAAATTCTCGCGCATCGATCGCCGCGCGCGCCAGCGCCAGCGCACTTTCGACATGGTCGGGGGCGAGCGCGGCCAGCCTGCGCACGCGGGCGAGGCGGTCGCGCGCGGAATCGCCGAAGCGCAGATAGGCATAGGTCTCCGCGAGATCGGGATGCGGCGTGACTTCCCAGGCCCGCTCGATCATCCGGGTCGCCTTGCGCAGATCGCCGCCTTCGGCGAGGTAGCGCGACGCCAGTGCGACCGCCGGGACCAGGTCGGGCGCAAGCTTGACGGCCTCGATGACCAGCGCCTGCGACGTCGCGCGATCACTCTCCTCAAGCGCAAGGCTCTGTGCGGTCAACAGCACGGCGCGCTGTCGTCGATAGCTTCCGCGATCGAGCGCGCCGGACGCACGGTTTTTCTCCAGCATGTCGAGCGCGCCCGCCCAGTCGCCGCCGGCGCAGCGGATCTGCAAGACCGCGCTGCCGGCCCAGGGCAGCGAAGGCGCGATCTTCGCCGCCTCCTCGGCATAGGCGCGCGCGCTTGCGAGATCGTCACGGCGCTGGGCCTCGATGAACAGGCCGCGCAGACCGAGCAGCCTGGTCTGCTGATCGCCAGCCATCCGGCGGAAGGTCTTCTCCGCGCCGCCGCGATCACCGCCAAGCTGGGCAGCCTGCGCCGACAGCAGCAAGGCGAGCGGATCGCCCGGCGCGATCTTGCGCGCCTCGTCGGCATAGCGTTGGGCAGCGCGCGCATCGCCCGCCCCGACCGCGATCAGCCCGCGCATGATGGCGCGCTGGCCCCGCGAATCGCGCCGGTCTCGCAGCGCAGTGGCAACGCGAGCAGGCGACCGCCACAAGCCGCGCAGGATCGACCACACGAACAGACAGGCCGCAACCATCGCAAGGACGGCGGTCAACAGCACCATCAGCGAGGTTTCGATCCGCCAGCCAAGCCAGGTGACCGACACGTCGCCCGGGCGGTCGGCAAGCCACGTCACCGCAAGTGCGATCAGCCCGACAACGGCGAAAAACAGCGCAACCCGGATCATCGGTTCGGCATCCTCATGATCCGGGCTTGACGAGTGCGCCGAGCGCCGTCTGCGAGACACTGCGTGCCGCCGCAATCGCCGCCTGACGGGCCTGCGCCTTCCTGATCCAGGCTTCCGCCGGCGCGCGCGCATCCGGCGGAAGACTGGAGAGCTCGGCAATCGCGCCGCGGATATCTGCGCTGCCGGCACGGGTCTCGATCCGCGCCCTGATGCTCGCCGGATCGTCGCCGACCGCTTCGCCAGCGGGCCGGATGCGAACAATCTTCTCGGCATTGGCCTGCAGCTTTTCGAGGAAGCTGCCCGACTGCGACTCTTGCTTTCGCGCTGTCTTCCAGATGGCGGGCATCAAGCTCGCCAGTTCACGGCCAAGCGCCGCGGCGCTCGGCACGCCCGATGCGGCGAGCGGCTCGAGCGGCGCAAAAGCCGCCGCATCGCCTGACAGCGACTTCACTGCCGCAAGCTCCGCCGTATACGGCATGCCGTTGTCGACCGCGTCGCGCAGCGCAATGGCGGCGATGGCAAACCGGCCCTTCGCGTCGTCGGCGGACATGCGGCGCGCAAGCTCGGCCTGGCTGCTGCGCGCGGATTGCTCCAGCGCGGCGATCCGCGTTGTGAGCGCATCGAGATCGGCCCGCGCTTCGGGAGATGCGGTCTGCGCCTTCTGCGCGGCCTCGGCTGCGGACGCAGCACTCGATGCGCGGTCTCGTGCATCGCGCGCGAGCGCGGCGATATCATCGCTTCTTTTTTCACGCGACGCGGTCACGTCGGCAAAGGTCTTGACTGCGGCCTCGGCGGCGGCGATGCGCGCCAGCAATTGCTGATCGTTGGCGCGCGGCGCGCCAAGTTGTGCCTCCAGTTTGGCAAGGCGTGCCTGGAGTTGCGGGTCCTCCTTCGGCGCCGCGTTCAGCAACGATTCGAGCTTGTCGATGCGCGCCCGCAGCTGCGGGTCCTGTGTCGGGGGTGCTCCGATCTGCGTCTCCAGCCTGTCGAGGCGCGCCAGCAATTCCGGTGACGGGATCGCCGCGACCGGCGCGGGGACAGCGGCCGGCTGCGGCCTCGCGCCGCCTGACAGCCATTGCCCGGCACCCAGGCCGATTGCGAAGAACACGATGGCCGCGGCAGCGCCGATGCCGATCAGCGGCCAGGGCCAGTCCTTCGGTAATCTGTCATAGACCCCGCGCGCGGCGTGCCAAGGACGGCGGGAGGTGTCGCGCGGCGGCACATTGCCCGTGGCGGCTCCGTTATCAGGCGCCGCAGAGCCGGCAGCCTCGGGGCGCGCCGGAGGCGGGGACGAGGCCGCGGCCCCCGCCGGCTGTTCCGCCTTCCTTCCCGGTTCCGGTTTGATTTCGGTTGCCTTCAGGTCAATTGTGTTCGGCCGTTTCGCGCGGGATGCGGCCGCGGCGGCAGACTTTTTCGGGTCGTCTTTTTCATGTGCCATGGCGCGGTCTCCTCGGACGATGGGTGAGAACCGAACTCCTGAATGTCTCGATACTAGGGATGACGCATTGCGGCAACTTGACCCTTTGAGACCAGCGCCAGCATCGCCGCTTCGTCCGGACTTTGCGCGACACGAATGAATCCGGGGTTTATCGCTGACAGCGGTTCCGCCGCCCGCGCGGAGAGGCAGAAATGCGCCAGCCGCGCGGCAGCCGCTTCGGCTTGCGCGGCACGAACACAATCGATGAAAATGGCGGTGCTGCGCCGGGAATAATGCAGGACGCCGTCGAATTGTCCCGCCTTCAATGCAGCCACGATCGACGATTCGAAGTTGCGCGCAGCCCTGGCGCGATACACGACCACAATCTCAAGGCGCAATCCGTGTGGCGCCAGTTCCGCGGCCATGTCGCGGGCACGATCATCGCCGGCCAGATAGAGGAGCGGCGCAGACCTTCCGCGGAGCCGATCGCCGATCAGCCTTGCGAGATCACCGCCATCGCCGTTCGCGGAATACACATTGGCAAAGCCCGCGAGCCGGGCGGTGGCCGCGGTCTGCGAACCGACCGCAAAGCAATCGAGCGCAGCCAGCGCGGAGCGCGCTGGATGTTCGGCGATCGCGCGCGCGGCATTGCCACTTGTCATCAGCAGCGCTGCGAAGGGACCGGAACCGATTACGGCATCCCCGATATTTTCAATCTCGAGCACGGGCGCGAGCACCGGTTCATGCCCCATCGAACGCAGCGCGTCCGCGGTACGTTCCGCCTCGAATCGGGGGCGCGTCAGGAGAAGACGCATCATGCGCTCGCAAAGAAATCCGGTCCGCCCTTCGCCTTCAATTCGCGACCGGCATCATCACCGATCCGGACCGCATCGGTAGTCGCGCCTTCCCGTGTGGTTTCGAACACCTCGCTGCCGTCCGGTCGCAGGATCATGCCGCGAAATCGAAAGGTGCCGCCATCGACCGTGGCGAGGCCGGCAATCGGCGTCCGGCAGGAGCCATCGAGCGCAGCCAGAAACGCGCGCTCGACGTCGAGCGCGATCCCGGTGTCGCGATCGGCAATGGGCGCGAGCAGGTCACGCGTTCGCGTGTCGCTCTGGCGCGCCTCGATTCCGATCGCGCCCTGTCCGATCGCCGGTGGAAATTCATCGAGCGGCAGGATCGCGGTTGCCACCGCTTCCAGGCCAAGCCGCTTCAGGCCGGCCAGCGCAAGCAGGGTTGCATCGACCTCACCCGCATCCAGCTTGCGCAGCCGCGACTGAACGTTGCCGCGGAACACCTCCACGCGAAGATCCGGCCGCAATCGCTTGACCAGTGCCTGACGGCGCAGCGACGCACTTCCGACCGCGGCACCTTGCGGCAAATCGGAGATCGTCGTGGCCCTGGGGCTGATGAAGACGTCACGCACATCCTCGCGTTCCAGATACGCCACGAGCGCGAGTCCGTCAGGCAACGCCGTCGGCATGTCCTTGGAAGAATGCACCGCGATATCGATCTGGTCCGCGAGCAAGGCCTCTTCGATCTCCTTGGTGAACAGGCCTTTGCCGCCGGCTTCCGAGAGCGGCCGGTCGAGAATGCGGTCGCCACTGGTCTTGATGACATGAATGCCGATGTCGTCGGGCGCACAGCCGTGCGCCGAAGCCAGCCGGTCTCGTACGGTATGGGCCTGGGCCAGCGCCAGCGGAGAGCCGCGCGTGCCGATCCGCAACAGGTGCGCGGAAGAACCCGATTGCGTCATCAAACCTCGCAATGCTACCCCGGAATGCCGCCGGGGCCCTTTCGTGACGGCGCCATAGGGCCGCGTCCTGGTGCGGCGGATTTGACGTTCCTATCAGTTTGACCGCGAGTCCATCATAGCAACGTCAAATCCAAAGCCGCACTGGAATCAATTAGTTGCTGGCGTCCTTCGGTTCCGACGCTTGTAAGAGCTTCCGCTGCAAAAAGATACAAGCGTCGGAACCAGGACACTAGCAGGGAATGCAAGCCGATGATCGTACTGGGGATCGAAACGACCTGCGACGAGACCGCGGCCGCAATCGTCGAGCGCGATCACTCGGGCCATGGGCGAATCCTGTCGGACATCGTGCTGTCGCAGACCGACGAGCATGCTGCCTTCGGCGGCGTGGTGCCGGAAATTGCTGCGCGCGCTCACGTCGAGGTGCTGGACCTGCTGATCAGCCAGGCGATGGCCGAAGCGCAATGCGATTTCGCCTCGCTCGACGGGATCGCGGCGGCCGCGGGGCCCGGTCTGATCGGCGGCGTCATCGTGGGACTCACCACCGCCAAGGCAATCGCGCTGGTGCACTGCACCCCGCTGATCGCGGTCAATCACCTCGAGGCGCATGCGCTCACGGCGCGGCTGACCGACGGCGTCGACTTTCCCTATTGCCTGTTTCTCGCCTCGGGCGGCCATACCCAGCTTCTCGCCGTGCGCGGCGTCGGCGATTACGTCCTGCTCGGCAACACCATGGACGACGCGATCGGCGAAGCCTTCGACAAGACCGCGAAGCTGCTTGGCCTCGGCTATCCCGGCGGACCCGAAGTCGAGCGTCTCGCCTTGCGAGGCAATGCACACCGCTTCGCGTTGCCCCGGCCGATGCAGTACCGGCGCGAACCGGATTTCTCGCTGTCCGGGCTGAAGACCGCGCTGCGGCTGGAAGCGGAGCGGATTGCTCCACTCTCAGAGCAGGATATCGCTGACCTGTGCGCGTCGTTTCAGCAGGCCATCGTCGATACCATCCACGACCGTCTGCGCGCGGGCCTGCGCGTCTTCGCCGAACGGCACGGCGTGCCGAATGCGCTGGTCGCCGCGGGCGGCGTCGCCGCCAACCAAAGCATCCGGCAAATCCTGAAGCGGCTGGCGGATGATGCGCGCATCCCGTTGATCGTGCCGCCCCCCGATCTATGCACCGACAACGGCGCGATGATTGCCTGGGCCGGTGCCGAGCGGCTCGCGGCCGGCCTGACTGATACGCTCGATGTCGCCCCCCGCGCGCGCTGGCCGCTGGAAGAGGTGACGCATGCGGCGTCGCGAGACTGACCATGGGATATCAGCGGCTGTCGATCATCGGTGCGGGAAGCTGGGGCCTGGCTCTGGCGGGCGCCGCGCAGCGGGCCGGACGCGATGTGACCGTATGGACGCGCAGCCGCCAGGCCGCTGAGACTCTTCTGCAAACGCGGCAGAGTCCGCGGTTGCCCGGCGCTCGCATCGACGACCGCATCGCAATCACCTCGGCGCTGGAAGAGGCCGCGCGCTGCGATGCATTGCTGCTTGTCGTGCCGGCGCAGGCTCTGCGCGAGGTCGCCGTTGCGCTTGCTCCGCTGATCACCAACGGAATGCCGGTCGTCGCCTGTGCCAAGGGCATCGAGCGCGGTACACGCAAATTCATGACCGAGGTGATCGCGCAAGCCGCGCCCAATGCAGCGCCGGGTGTCCTTTCAGGGCCGAGCTTTGCTTCCGATGTCGTGCGCGGATTGCCGACCGCGGTCACGCTTGCTGCCGCGGAGGAGAAGGTGGCCGCGGACCTGTCGCGTGCACTCGGGTCCTCGACATTCCGGCCCTATCATTCGACCGATCTGCGCGGCGTCGAGATCGGCGGCGCCGCGAAGAATGTACTCGCAATCGCCGCTGGCGTGGTGTCGGGCCGCGGACTGGGCGCCAGCGCCGCGGCGGCCCTGACCACGCGCGGCTTTGCCGAACTGATGCGGTTCGGACGCGCCCTCGGCGCGCGTCCGGAAACGCTGACCGGCCTGTCCGGACTTGGCGATCTGATCCTGAGTTGCTCGACGCCGCAATCGCGCAACTTCTCGCTTGGACTGGCGCTCGGCCAGGGCCTCTCGCCGCTCGAGGCCCTGGATACCAGGAAGCTCGCCGAGGGCGTCTACACGGCCTCGGTCCTCAGCGAAATCGCGCGCGACGCAGAGGTCGAGATGCCGATCGTGGACGCCGTCGCCGACGTGGTCGAGGGCAAGGCGAGCGTGGATGACGCCATTGGACGCCTGCTGGCGCGTCCGGTTCGTTCGGAGGTTTGAGATGCAATACTGGCTCGTCAAAAGCGAACCGGATTCCTGGTCCTGGGACCAGCAGGTCAAGTCCGGCAAGAAGGGCGAGGCGTGGACCGGGGTCCGCAACCACACCGCAAAACAGAATCTCGAGAAGATGAAGAAGGGTGACCTCGCCTTCTTCTATCACTCCAATGTCGGCAAGGAAATCGTCGGTATCGTCGAGGTGGTGCGCGAGGCCTATCCCGATCCGAGCGCCAGGGCCGGCGAGCCGTGGGTGGTCGTCGACTTCGCCGCGCGCGAGCCTTTGAAGACACCGGTAACGCTCGATGCGATCAAGAAGGACGGCAAGCTGAAGGAGATGGCGCTGGTCAAATATTCGCGCCTCTCCGTGCAGCCGGTGACGGCCGCGGAATGGAAGCTGGTCTGCAAGACGGGCGGGATCTGATCTGGTATCGCGGCTCGCCCCAGATTAATGCCGCAGCGCCAGAACGGCCTCTAACGAAAGTGGCAGATGGGAAGCCCTTGTCGCTGCGGGAACGCATGTCGCATAATTGCGACAAATCAAGACAGGCGCTCGGGGAAGCCGATTTAACCTGCAGCGTTGCCGGGAGGAATTCATGTCGGACAAGATCTATGAGGTTGCGCCTGATTGGCAGAAGCGGGCGTTCATCGATCACGCCAAGTACAAGGCGATGTATGCGGCGTCGGTCGCCGACCCGAACACATTCTGGGGCGAGCAGGGCAAGCGCGTCGACTGGATCAAGCCCTATACCAAGGTCAAGAACACTTCCTACGACCCGCATAATGTCTCGATCAAATGGTTCGAGGATGGCACGCTCAACCTCGCCTATAACTGCATCGACCGCCACCTTGCCAAGCGCGGCGACCAGGTTGCGATCATCTGGGAAGGCGACGACCCGAAAGATTCGAAGACCGTCACCTACAGGCAACTGCATGAAGAGGTCTGCAAATTCGCCAATGTCCTGAAGGCGCAGGGCGTCAAGAAAGGCGACCGTGTCACCATCTATCTGCCGATGATCGTGGAGGCCGCTTACGCCATGCTCGCCTGCGCGCGCATCGGCGCCGTGCATTCGATTATCTTCGCAGGCTTCTCGCCCGATTCGATTGCGGGCCGCATCGAAGACTGCAAGTCCACCGTCATCATCACCGCGGATGAAGGTTTGCGCGGCGGCCGCAAGATTCCGTTGAAGAACAATATCGACGCGGCCTGCGACAAGGCCGGCGGCGTGACCTCGGTGATCGTGGTGAAGCGCACCGGCGCACCCGTCAACATGAAGACCGGCCGCGACGTCTATTACGATGAGGCGGCGAAGGGCGTGCTGGCGGATTGCCCCTGCGAGGAGATGAATGCGGAGGACCCGCTGTTCATCCTCTACACCTCGGGCTCGACCGGAAAACCGAAGGGCGTGCTGCACACCACCGGCGGCTATGCCGTCTACACCTCGATGACGCATCAATATGTGTTCGATTATCACGAGGGGGATATCTACTGGTGCACCGCCGACGTCGGCTGGGTGACCGGGCACAGCTACATCGTCTATGGCCCGCTGCAGAACGGCGCGATCACGCTGATGTTCGAGGGCGTGCCGAATTACCCGACCAATTCACGGTTCTGGGAGGTCATCGACAAGCACAAGGTCAACATCTTCTACACCGCGCCGACCGCGATCCGCGCGCTGATGCAGGCCGGTGACGATCCGGTGAAGAAAACCTCGCGCGCATCGCTGCGACTGCTCGGTTCGGTCGGCGAGCCGATCAATCCGGAAGCATGGGAATGGTATTACCGCGTGGTCGGCGACAGCCGCTGCCCGATCGTCGATACCTGGTGGCAGACCGAGACCGGCGGCATTCTCATCACGCCGCTGCCGGGCGCCATCGCGCAGAAGCCGGGATCTGCGACGCTGCCGTTCTTCGGCGTGCAGCCGGAAATCGTCGACGCCGAGGGC
Source organism: Pseudorhodoplanes sp. (assembly GCF_050250235.1). GTDB lineage: Bacteria > Pseudomonadota > Alphaproteobacteria > Rhizobiales > Xanthobacteraceae > Pseudorhodoplanes. Next base: position 93,024 of record NZ_JBFWPA010000004.1, on the reverse strand, counting down.
AAGGTGCTGACCGGCGCCACCACCGGCAATCTCTGCATCGCCGATTCGTGGCCCGGGCAGATGCGCACGGTCTATGGCGACCACCAGCGCTTCGTCGACACCTACTTCAAGACCTATCCGGGCAAATATTTCACCGGCGACGGCTGCCGGCGCGACGAGGACGGCTATTACTGGATCACCGGTCGGGTGGACGACGTGATCAACGTGTCGGGACACCGCATGGGCACCGCGGAAGTGGAATCGGCATTGGTCGCGCATCCGAAGGTTTCGGAGGCGGCCGTGGTCGGCTATCCGCATCACATCAAGGGGCAGGGCATCTATGCCTATGTCACCCTGATGGCAGGCGAGCAGCCGACCGACGACCTCAAGAAGGAACTGGTCGGCTGGGTCCGCAAGGAGATCGGCGCCATTGCCGCACCGGACCTGCTGCAATTCGCCCCCGGACTGCCCAAGACCCGCTCCGGCAAGATCATGCGCCGCATCCTGCGCAAGATCGCCGAGGACGATTTCTCCAATCTCGGGGATACGACCACCCTGGCCGACCCCGCCGTGGTCGACGACCTCGTCACCAACCGGCAGAACCGCGCAGGGGTTTGACCGGGGTTACGGCACGCGCCGGAACTGCGCCGTGCCACCGCCGTCCGGAAGCGGCAGCGACAGCCTGTCGCCGCTCATGCTTGAGCGCTCGAGCTGCGCCAGCGCGGCGGACAGGTCGAACGGCAGGGTTGGCGCGCCGGGCGCGCATCCCCGCTGCCCTTTCTGTACCCGCCCGAGCTGGTTCATATTGCCGCCAAAGCGGTTGCAGCCGTCGAAGCCGATGATGGTCGGTCCCGTGATCTGGAAATAGACCTCGCCCAAGGCGGACGGCACGGGTTGCCCGTTGATGGTTTCCAGGACCCAGCGGCCGCGCAGGTTGGCCATTTCCATGGGTTGAGCACTCGCGGCGGCCGCGCAGGCGAAGAAGCCGAGCAGCGCAAAGACCTGTCTGCGAATCATGACGCACCGCCGTTCACGCCGGCAAGTAAGGGCACTTGTCGGGATATACAACCTGAGATAGTATTTTATTATCACTACAATCAACGAGCGGGTGCCGCAATGAATATGGTCAAGATGGCTCAAGGGTCTCTTGGAAGTCTGGCAATGATCTGCCTGCTCTCGGACCCGGCATTCTCGAACGAAAACGTTGTCGGCCGGCCGGGGGCCGGTGCCGCCGCAATCACCGCGCAGGATGCCGCCGGCGCCCAGGTGATGACGCAGCGGATGCTCACCAATCCGGCGCAGCTGAGCGAAAAGATCCGGGCGGTGATGAATCTCAGGGTGCCGCCGCCGGGGGTCGGGAGGCTTGCGCTGCCGGCAGAGCCGCTGAATGGCCAGAGCCATCCGTTTACCACCAAGAATGCGAGCGCCGAAGGCGGCATCGGCCCGGTGGATCAGTTTCCCTGGCGGGCCACCGGGAAGATGTTCATGCGCTTCGGTCCGTCCACGTTCGTCTGCACCGGGTCGGTGATCGGCAGGAACCTGCTCGTGACCGCGGCGCATTGCGTGCACAATTACGGCGGCCGGGAGAAGGGCTTTGCCGACGCCGTTACCTTCGAGCCGGCGCGCCATGGCGATGGTCCGGGCTCCCGGCCGTTCGGCACCTGGACCGCAAAGGAATGGTGGATCCCGAAAGCCTATTTCGAAGGAGCCGACATCTGCTCGGTCAATGCCCCCGGCATCGTCTGTGAAAACGACATCGCCGTCGTCGTCCTGGAAAAAAGCGGCGATCGCTTCGTCGCGGACCGCACCGGCAAATTGGGCTTCAGGTCCGACGAATACGGCTATGGAAGCTTCTTCGGCAACAGGGCCGGGCAGATTACGCAGCTCGGCTATCCGTCGGACCGCTATGACGGCTTCCGGATGATCCGGACGGATTCGCTCGGCTATCACGATGCCCCGAACAATGTGATCATCGGCTCGGCACAGACCGGAGGATCGAGCGGCGGTCCGTGGATCATGAATTTCGGGATCAAGACCTCGTATCAGGGCGTGGCGCCGCTGGACGACGACGACAACCAGGTGGTTGCGACCACGAGCTGGGGCTACAATGACAACCGCTTCATGGTCCAGGGCGGGTCGCGGTTCGGCAAGAACTTCACCTATACGGTCAAGTCCAACATCCAGTCGCTGGTGGACACGGCCTGCGCCGCCAATCCCGGCTTCTGCTAGTCTTCTCCGGTCCGGGTTCCGGACAGCGCCGGCGGCGGGCAAGCCCGCTGCCGGGCCGTTTCGGACCGGGCGTTGCCGGATTTCAACACTGTTTAGATTGTTGCGCCGACGCACTTTTTCCCACGCCCCGATTGGTCTAATTTGCGGCCCAAATTGGGCGGAATGCCGCCCAGAGCGCAAACGGGAACTCGGAATCATGCGTCTGGCATTGGCATTTTCGCTCGCTGTTTCGGTCGTTGCCTCGTCCTTCGTGGCCACAAACCCGGCGGAAGCCCGGCAAACCGTGAATTTCCGCGAGGATTATTCGCCCGGAACCGTGGTGATCAAACACAGCCAGCGCCGGCTTTATTTCGTCGTCGGCGGCGGCAAGGCGATCGCCTATCCGGTCGGCGTCGGGCGCGCCGGCAAGTCCTGGTTCGGCACCCGCTACATCGACGGCAAGCGCATCAAGCCGGCCTGGGCGCCGCCGCGCGAGGTCAAGCGCGACAATCCGCGTCTGCCGAACGTCATCCCGGGCGGCGTACCGTCCAACCCGATGGGTGCGGCGGCCTTGACGCTGTCCGGCGGCGAATATGCCATTCACGGCACCAACGTGCCGGGCTCGGTCGGCGGCTTCGTGTCCTACGGCTGCATCCGCATGTACAATTCCGATATTCTCGACCTGTACAATCGCGTCGGCTTCGGCACGCGCGTGGTCGTGACGCGATAACTCCAGGCTCCGCTCATGCCCGCGAAAGCGGGAATCCGGAATTTCTTTACTCTGGGTCCCCGCCCTCGCGGGGACGAGCGGCCAGATTCTCGTTCGCTCCTCACTTCCCCGCCTCGTCCAATATCTCCGTCAGTTCGTCCGGCAGATCGAGCATGATGTCGTGCCCGCAGGGCAGCGCATGCGCGTCCCAGCCATTCGCCTTGGCCGCTTCGTAGAAGCGCTTGAACGGCGACTCGCGCGGCAGCACCGCGCCATGGACATAGACGCGCTTCTTCACACCGCGATACGCGCCGGTCAGCTTCACCTTCTCGATCATGGTGCCGATCGGCTGCGGCGCCGCGAGTTCGTCGACACGGGCGGCATCGCCGTCGTTGACGCCGAAATACGCCTTGGCCGGCGGCGGGGGAATCAGCAGGCCGCCATTGTCCCCGGCGCGCGTCAGAAACATCTGGGTGTTGGCCGGGATGTTGAGATCGAACAGCGACTGCCCGTCCTCCGGCACGAACGCGTCGAGATAGACCAGCGCGGCGATCTTCTCCGCGATCCTGTCCGCAACCTGGGTGATCACCATGCCGCCATAGGAATGGCCGAGCAGCACCACGCCGGACAGGTCCTCGTAGCGGATGACGTTGAGGACGTCGGTGACATGCGTGCTGAGATTGATCGCGCCGGAGAGCAGATGCGAGCGCTCGCCGGCGCCGGTCAGGGTCGGCGCGAATACGGAGTGGCCGCGCTTGCGCAGCAGCGAAGCGACGCGGGCGAATTTCCAGCCGCCGCCCCAGGCGCCGTGAACGAGGACGTAGGTGGTCATGGTGCGGGCGCTTCCTTTCTGATTTTTCGACGTTGCCGCCTTCTTATCTCTTCCCGACACGGTCGGTCTTCACCCTCCCCCTTGTGGGGAGGGTCGATCATCCGAGCATCGCGAGGATGATCGGGGTGGGGTCTTTCATCACGTTTGCGGCGGGTCGCCCTGAGGCAGCAGTCACCCCACCCCACCCCGCTCGCGATCGCTCGCGACCCTCCCCACAAGGGGGAGGGTGAAGAGTCAGTGTACTTGGAGAGAAACGGCAAAGCTCCGCCGTCCCTGATTTTTTAGCCGGCGCGGGCGCGCCCGTATTCCATCTCGCATTCCAGCCCTGAGAAAATCCCAAGGGCGCGCGGAACGCCGGGCTTTCAGCCAAGCCCATGGCCCCATGCGCGAGTGTGAAAGCGCATGAGCAATCGTCACCACGGACCGCCGATTGCGTCGGCGTTCCGCGCGCGGTGTGTGAAGGTCTGCTCCATCGTCCCCGGTGGACGTTCCTCCACCGAAACGTCGGGTGGCTAACCCGCCGGGACGCGGCTTGAACCTGCCGCTGCACGACGCACGTCCTGCGCCTTGCAACCGCCACCGCATCCCGCCCCGCGTCTCATGACGCTGATCAGACGCCCCTTGGACGGGACGGGATAGGCAAAAGTAGATCATGGCAAGATGGCGGAAATATGATTATATTCCTTTTTCAGATCAGATTGTAACGTATGGCGTTATGCGTTATAATCCTTGAATGATCGTCGGTTTTGGCGACGGCGAGACGGAAAAGATCTGGGCCGGCGAACGCAGCCGCAGATTGCCACCCGATATTCAGTCCCCGGCCCTTCGCAAGCTCCGTCTCATCAACGCCGCAAGAAGGGTCGACGATTTGCGCGTTCCTCCCGGCAACCGGCTCGAACGATTGCACGGAGACCGCGCCGGACAATGGAGCATCCGCATCAACGACCAGTGGCGGATCGTCTTCCGATGGAATGAAGGAGGCGCCGAAGATGTCTCGATCATCGACTATCACTGACCGGTTGCCCAATCCGCGTCCCGGCGAAATCCTGATGGAAGAATTCCTGCGGCCGATGGAATTGTCGCAGACCGCGCTGGCGCGCGCGATTGCGGTCCCGCCGCGACGCATCAACGAAATCGTGCTCGGAAAGCGCGCCATCACCGCCGACACGGACCTGCGGCTTGCGCGGTATTTCGGCGTCAGCGACGGCTTCTTCCTGCAATTGCAGACCGACTACGACCTGATGGAGCGGCGGCGCGAACTCGGGCCCAAACTCAAGGCGATCAAGCCGAGGCAGGCGGCGTAGAAGCGTAGCCCGCGTGTGCAAAGCGATATGCGGGGCGGGTGGTCCCGGATTTCGCTTCGCTCCATCCGGGCTACACTTGCTTGATCGAAAGTTGCAGGGTGCGAGCCAACACAGATCATCGTAGAATGGGTTGAGCGCAGCGAAACCCATCTCCTTCATGACCGGCTATCGGCGCAATTTCATTCAGGGCGGCCGTTATTTCTTCACGGTGAACCTGGGACTGGGCCGGCGATGGGGCAACCGGCACGTCCGGTTTCGGCGAAAGGTGATGGGTTTCGCTTCGCTCAACCCATCCTACAAGCTGACCGGTTGCCCAATCCGCGTCCCGGCGAAATCCTGATGGAAGAATTCCTGCGGCCGATGGAATTGTCGCAGACCGCGCTGGCGCGCGCGATTGCGGTCCCGCCGCGCCGCATCAACGAGATCGTGCTCGGAAAGCGCGCCATCACCGCCGACACGGACCTGCGGCTTGCGCGGTATTTCGGCGTCAGCGACGGCTTCTTCCTGCAATTGCAGACCGACTACGACCTGATGGAGCGGCGGCGCGAACTCGGGCCCAAACTCAAGGCGATCAAGCCGAGGCAGGCGGCGTAGAAGCGTAGCCCGCGTGTGCAAAGCGATATGCGGGGCGGGTGGTCCCGGATTTCGCTTCGCTCCATCCGGGCTACGCACCTCACCCCCCGCACCAGCTCTCCCTTCGCCCGCCATCATACGCGCGCACATATCCCGTCTTCAGCAGCGCATCGGAAAAATCCGGCGTCCCGCGCGTCGCGGCATTCGCAACAACCCGGCCGCCATACTTGTCGAAGTCGATGCGCCCGATGGTGACGCCGCCCTCGGCCAGCATCCGCGACAGCGCGTCGCGCGCGGCGGTCGCAAGCCTCGCTTCCTCCGCGCAGTTTGCGCGAAACTCCGCGGCGTCGATGCCGCGCAGGCGGACCTTGGTCGTCACCTGCATGCCCGGCCAGACATGGACCCGCGCCTCGAAGGTGTCGCCGTCATTGACCCGCAGCACCTCGGCCGGGTGCCCGCCGGCGGCGAGCCGCAGGTCCTGGAGCGACGGCGCGTAGGTGTTTTCGGCTGGCGCGGCACGTGCGGTCTGCTCCCTCCCCCTGAAAGGGGGAGAGTTGGGGAGGGGGTTCGTCTGCGACCGAGGATCGACCCCCACCCGGCGCCCTTCGGTCGCCGGCCTCCCCCGTTCAGAGGGAAGCGAGTCCGCAGCCTCCGGCGCCCGCGCCACAACCGCGGGTACACCGGCACGAAGCGCCGCGCCCGCCGCCATGCCGGCGACAAAGGCGAAGCCGATCATCATGATCGCTGGCGATCCGGACAATAATCGCGGCTGAAGGAACATGGTCCTATAGGATCATATGCCGCCACGATTCGCAACTGCAATCTAAGGTTGTGATATGAAATGCCTCCCTGATCGCCGTCCGGCGCCAGCGGCTCAGTGACGCGCGGTCTTGCAGGAACCTGAAGGGGTTCCCATCCTTTGTCGCGGCCGGGACCCGCCATTGCGGGCTTTCCCGGGCTGGAGGGAACGATGAACTATTTCAAGACAGCCATGCTGCTGGCGGGCCTGACGGCCCTGTTCATGGGTGTCGGCTATCTGATCGGCGGGGCCGGCGGCGCGACCATCGCGCTGGTGGTGGCGGCCGGCATGAACGTTTTCGCCTACTGGAATTCGGACCGGATGGTCCTGTCGATGGCCGGCGCGCAGGAAGTCGACGCGCGCACGGCGCCGGACCTCTACAACATGGTCGCCGAACTGGCGGCGCGCGCGCAGCTGCCGATGCCGAAAGTCTATCTGATGGACGAGGCGCAGCCGAACGCATTCGCGACCGGCCGCAACCCGCAAAACGCCGCCGTGGCGGTGACCGTCGGCCTTCTCGAGCGGCTGAACCGGGAGGAAGTCGCGGGCGTGGTGGCGCACGAACTCGCGCATATCAAGAACCACGACACCCTGATCATGACGATCACGGCGACCATCGCCGGCGCGATCGCGATGCTGGCGCAGTTCGGCATGTTCTTCGGCGGCAACCGCGACAGCAATTCCGGCGGCATGGGCATCATCGGCACGCTTGCCATGGTGATCCTGGCGCCGATCGCAGCGATGCTGGTGCAGATGGCGATCAGCCGCACCCGCGAATACTCCGCCGACAAGCTGGGCGCGCAGATTCTCGGAAAGCCGGAGGCGCTGGCCGGCGCGCTGGCCAAGATCGCCAATGCGGCGCATGCGATTCCGAACGAGCGCGCCGAACGCGATCCGGCGCTGGCGCACATGTTCATCATCAACCCGCTGTCGGGCCAGCGGATGGACAACCTGTTCTCCACGCATCCCGCGACCGAGAACCGGATTGCGGCGCTGCAGGAACTGGCGCGCCAGATGGGCCAGGGTGGATTCGGCGGGTTCGGCGGATCGGGCAGCGGCGACCGCTATGCCGGTGCCGAGACCCGCGCACGCGGCAGCGTGCCGGCGTCCGGCCCGTGGGCCGGCGGCGCGAGCCGCGGCGGAGCGCGGCCGGGCGGCCCCTGGGGGCGTTAACGGGCGCATTGCCTCCCTCACGCAGGGCTTCACCCTCCCCCTTGTGGGCAGGGTCGGCGAGCATCGAACAAAGTGAGATGCGAGCCGGGGTGGGGGTCGTAGCTGGGCTTACGCTTCTGCCTTTGCTCACTCACGACCACCCCCACCCCGATCTCCTTCGCTGACGCTCAGTCGAGCGACCCTCCCCACAAGGGGGAGGGTAAAGACCGAGAACAGCCGAAAAGCTCGCATCTTCAAATCGTTAACCAATAAGGCAGCGGCGGGCGCCTCGCGTCCGCCGCTTTTGTCATGCAGAAATGCAAGGCGCGGGGGACGCAAGAATCAGCCGGGTCGGATAGGGTTGCTTCCCGCCCTCATCCTGAGGAGGCTGCGAAGCAGCCGTCTCGAAGGACGAGGGCGGCCACATCCTTCGAGACGCGCCTTCGGCGCTCCTCAGGATGAGGCCGTTCGATATCCGCAGCACATGGTAAGCAGTCCGTTCGGTGCGGCACAAAGAAGGGGAATCGGGTTGGCGATGGCGGGGGTAACGGTCGGGGAGCGGACCAGGCTGTCCTTGATCCTGATGCGCCGCGGGCTGCGGCGCGCGAGCGGACGCGTCAACAATCTGCCGCTGATGCCGTGGCGGCTGATCCCGCGCAAGTCCGACCGCCTCCTTCTTGCGCCACAGGATCTGCGGACCGCCGACGGCACACGCGCGAGCGAAATCTATTCGGGCCGCTTTGCCTTCGCCGGCAAGGTGGTGATCTGCGACGGCCGCTCGGCATTCGAGCTCAATCCGCCGTCCGAGGAATGGGCCGCCGAGGTCTACGGCTTCGGCTGGCTTCGCCACCTGCGCGCCGCGGATTCCGCGATCACGCGCGCCAACGCGCGGGCGCTGGTCGACGAGTGGATCTCGCTGCAGGGCTCCTGGCATGTGCTCGCCTGGCGCTCCGATGTGCTGTCGCGCCGGGTAATATCATGGATCAGCCAGGCGCCGCTGATCTTGCAGGATGTCGATGCCGCCTTCTATCGCCGCTTCATGCGCAGCCTGACCCGTCAGGTCCGGTTTCTGCGCCACAATGCTTCCGAAGCCCGCGAAGGCGCGCCGCACCTTCAGGTCACCATCGCGCTGATGTATGCGACGTTGTGCATGGCGAGCCAGGAGCGGCATGTCCGCGGCGCGGCCAAGCGGCTGAGCGACGAACTCGATGCGCAGGTGCTTCCCGACGGCGGCCATATCAGCCGCAACCCCGGGGTGATCATCGAGCTGCTGCTGGATCTGCTGCCGCTCAAGCAGGCGTTTTCGAGCCGCAACATGCCGCCGCCACCGGCCTTGCTCAACGCCATCGACCGCATGATGCCGATGCTTCGCTTCTTCCGGCATGACGAGGGCAGTTTCGCGCTGTTCAACGGCATGGGGCCGACCGCCACCGACCTGATCGCGACCATCCTCGCCTATGACGATGTCCGCGGCGAACCGGTCTCGAACGCGCCGCATTCGGGCTATCAGCGGCTGCGGCTGAACAATCTGCTGGTGCTGATGGATACCGGCGCGCCGCCGCCGATGGCGGTGAGCCAGGAGGCCCATGCCGGATGCCTCGCCTTCGAATTCTGCGCGGGCGGCCAGCGCATCGTGGTCAATTGCGGGGTGCCGTCGATCAACAAGGAAAGCTGGCGGCAGGTGGCGCGTGCGACGCCCGCGCATTCCACCGTGACGTTCAACAATGCATCGTCCTGCATGTTTCGCGAGGAAGGCGCGTTTCGCGAGCTGATCGGGGTGCCGATCATCGACGGGCCCTCGCGGGTCGCGCTTTCGCGCAACGAGCACGGCGATTCTCTCGTGCTGCGGGCCTCGCATGACGGCTACGGGCGATTCGGCGTGATCCATCAGCGCGCGGTGATGCTGACCGCCGGCGGCAGCAAGCTGGAAGGCGAAGATGTGTTCATGCCGACCCATGGCGAAATGCTGCCGCTCGGCGCACTCGACGAGTTCGCCATCCGCTTCCATCTGCACCCGTCGGTGAAGGCGAGCCGCAGGTCCGACGGTCACGGCGCGATGCTGGTGCTGCCGAACAAGGACGTCTGGACCTTCGACAGCCACGAGGACCGCGTCGAGCTGGAGGAAAGCGTCTATCTCGGCGGCTCGGAAGGCCCGCGCCGGACGGTGCAGCTGGTGATCCACGGCCGCGCCCGTCAGGTGCCCCGGGTACACTGGACCTTCACGCATGCGCCGCGCCAGCCCACGCCGCGCAAGAGCGGCGACGGCGGCGGAAGGAAGAAGCAGAAGGACGAGCCGGAATTGCCGCTGTAAGAGCGCGACCCTGGATCGTCATGGCCGGGAAAAAGCCGTCGAAGACGGCGTCGTTGACGCCTTGTGTCCCGGCCATCCACGCCTTTTTATTCTGCAGGCGAGAAATCCGTGGATGCCCGGCACAAGGCCGGGCATGACGTGGAGAGATATCGTCAGGTAACAACCCATGACCTCTTCCACGCGCCGCATCGAACGCGCGCTGATTTCGGTGTCCGACAAGACCGGCCTGATGGACCTGGCGCGCGCGCTCAGCGCCGCCGGCGCCGAGATCGTCTCCACCGGCGGCACCGCGAAAGCGATCGCGGATGCCGGCATCGCGGTGGTCGACGTGTCGCAGCTCACCGGCTTTCCGGAGATGATGGACGGCCGGGTGAAGACGCTGCATCCCAAGGTGCATGGCGGGCTGCTGGCGATCCGCGATAATTCCGAGCACGCCAACGCGATGGCCGCGCATGGCATCAAGCCGATCGATCTCCTGGTGGTGAGCCTGTACCCGTTCGAGGCCACGGTGGCGAAGGGCGCGAACTTCGAAGACTGTATCGAGAATATCGACATCGGCGGGCCGGCCATGATCCGGGCTGCCGCGAAGAATCACGACGATGTCGCGGTGATCGTCGATGCGGAGGATTACCCGGGACTGCTCGATGCATTGAAGGCCGGCGGCACCACGCTGGATTTCCGGCGCAAACTCGCGGCCAAGGCCTATGCCCGCACCGCCGCCTATGATGCCGCGATCTCGAACTGGTTTGCGGAGCAGCTCGGCGATCCGGCGCCGGCCTGGCGTGCGTTCGGCGGCAAACTGGCGGAAGCACTGCGCTATGGCGAGAACCCGCATCAGAATGCGGCCTTCTACCGCTCGCCCGAACGGCGCTTTGGTGTCGCCACCGCGCGGCAGGTGCAGGGCAAGCAATTGTCCTACAACAACATCAACGACACCGACGCGGCCTATGAATGCGTCGCCGAGTTCGATCCGGCGCGCAGTGCGGCCTGCGTCATCGTCAAGCATGCCAATCCGTGCGGCGTGGCGGAGGGCGCGTCGCTGGAGCAAGCGTATTGCAAGGCGCTGGCCTGCGATTCCACCTCGGCCTTCGGCGGAATCGTCGCGCTGAACCGCACGCTCGACGCCGAGGCCGCGCGCATCATCACCGAAATCTTCACCGAGGTGATCGTGGCGCCGGACGCAACCGACGAAGCGATCGCGATCGTCGGCGCGAAGAAGAACCTGCGGCTGCTGCTGGCCGGCGGCCTGCCCGATCCGCGCGCGCCGGGCTTGCTGGTGAAATCGGTTGCCGGCGGCCTTCTGGTGCAGAGCCGCGACAACGCGGTCGCCGACGACATGACGATTCAACCTGTCACGAAGCGCGCGCCGACCGACGAGGAGATGCGCGATCTCGTCTTCGCCTTCCGGGTGGCCAAGCACGTCAAGTCCAACACCATCGTCTATGCGAAGGATCGTGCCACAATCGGCATCGGCGCCGGCCAGATGAGCCGCATCGATTCCGCGCGCATCGCCGCGCGCAAGGCGCAGGATGCGGCGAAGGAATTGGGGCTCGCCGAGCCGCTGACCAAAGGCTCGGTGGTGGCGTCGGATGCGTTCTTCCCGTTCGCCGACGGGCTGCTGGTCGCGATCGAGGCCGGCGCGACCGCGGTGATCCAGCCGGGCGGCTCGATGCGCGACGACGAGGTGATCAAGGCCGCCGATGACGCCGGCATCGCCATGGTTTTCACCGGCACGCGGCATTTCCGGCATTGAGGGACCTCTCCCCGCCGGAGCGGGGAGAGGAAGGACGCGATCCGCTTGCTATTGCGGCTTGATTCCCGCTTCGCGCATGACCTTCGGCCAGGTGTCGAGGTCGGATTGCAGCCGCTTCTGAAACGCCTGCGGGCCGCCGGCCGTCGGAAGCACGCCCTGGACGGCAAGCTTGGCCCGGACGGAAGGATCGCCCAGAATCTCGACAATCTGCTTGCTCAGCAGATCGACGATCGGCGCGGGCGTGCCGACCGGTGCGAGCAGGCCGAACCAGACATCGACCAGAAAGTCCTTCATGCCCGCTTCGCGACCGGTGCGAACCTCCGGAAGCCCCGCAACGCGCTCCGCGCTGGAGGTGATCAGCGGCACCAGGGTCCCGGCCCGGATATGTTCCAGCGTCGGCGGAACGCCCGTGAACAGCACATCGATCTGACCCGAGAGCAGGTCGGTGAGCGCCGGTGTCGCGCCCTTGTAGGGGATGTGGGTCATCTTGATGCCGTTGAGCTGCATCATCAATTCGGTGGCGAGATGGCCGCCGGTCCCGAAGCCGGCCGAACCGAAATTGATCTTTCCGGGATTCTGCTTGGCCTTGGCGACCAGGTCTTCGTAGCTCGTGATTCCGCTCTTCTTGTTGGTGACCAGGATCACCGGCACCGAGCCGACCAGGGTGACCGGCGTGAAGCTCTTGACCGGGTCGTATGGCAGCGACTTGAACATGCCGACATTCGAGGTGTGGTTGAGGCCGGTCAGCAGCATCGTGTAGCCGTCGGGAGCGGCATTTGCCGCCGCGATGGTGGCGGCGATGCCGGCGCCGCCGGGACGATTGTCGATGACGATGCCCTTGCCGAGCTTTTCGGAAAGGCGGTCGCCGAGCACGCGCGCCAGAACGTCGCCGCTCGAGCCCGCGGGATAGGGCACGATGAACGTCACCGGCCGCGTCGGATAATCCTGCGCGGTGACGACGGTGCTGAACCCAAGGAGAAGTGACGCGGCAACAAGCAGCAATCGTCCAATCATGAGAGCGTTTCCCTTTTTGTGTGTTTGTTCAACCCGCCCGGAATGGTTCACACTCCGCGTCCGGTTCAGGCGGTCTGGTCGGCGAACGGATCGCTGCCGTCGTCGGTCGGAATCTCGAATGCGTTGATCGACATGCAGATCAGCGTGTAATAGCCAAGCACCGCGACGAGATCGACGACGCCGACATCGCCCAGCAGCGTGATGGCCTGATCGTAGGTCGCCTTCGACACGCGATGCGCGGTGATCAGTTCGCGCGAGAAGCGATAGACGACATTCTCCTTGGGATCGGGCAGGTCCGGCTCGCGACCGGTGCGGATCGCCTCGACCGCCGCGGGATCAATACCGGCCTTGATCGCGATCGGCGCGTGGTGAAACCATTCGAAGCCGGCTTTCCAGTAGGCGCCCATCACGATGATCGCGAGTTCGGACAGATTCGGCGACAGGCTGCTCTTGAAGCGGCAGAATTCTCCCAGCGCCTGGGCGCGGTCGGCCATGGCCGGGCTGAGCAGCCAGACGCGATGCGGGCCGATCACCACGCCGCGCGGACTGGCCATGATGTTGTCGTAGACGCGGCGCTGATCCGCGGTCAGCTTCTCGGGGGCCAGTTCCGGCAAACGCATTTCGGTTCCTTCCGGCAAGGTGGTCTGGGCTCGCGGCGCGCCGCTTTGGGTGGGTCAGTGAAGCCTATTTGTTCGAATAAATATTGTCAATCGCGCCTGGATGCACAGCACGATTTCTCATATTTTGTTTGGCTTTTGCATCTCGGGCGCTTTCGCAGGCGTGAGGAATTCCGAGACGCCTGGCAACATCTTGACCGTATTCATTCGAATAAATAAGGTCTGCCTTCGTGCACCGGCATGGATATCCGTCCGCAGTGGTGCGCCACGCAATCACTGGGCTTTCAACGATCGGACGAGCGCATGTATTTTTTCGACAAGCCTGAAATCATTCAGGCCGAGACCTTCTTCAGACTGCCCGCGAGCTTCAGGAAGAAAGGACGCACCAGCTGGTCCGACCCGAATCGCCTCGGCGCGGAACTCGATTCGTTTCTCGAGGGACCGTCCTTCGACCGCGAGGGCAATCTGTTCTTCGTCGACATTCCGTTCGGGCGCATTTTCCGGCTGTCACCGAAGGGCGCCTGCGACCTCGTCGCACAATATGACGGCTGGCCGAATGGCCTGAAAATCCACAAGGACGGACGGCTGTTCGTCTGCTGCTACAAGAAGGGCCTGCTGGTGGTGGACCCCAAAAGCGGCAAGATCGACGTGCTGCTCGGCTCGCGGAACAGCGAAGCGTTCAAGGGTCTCAACGATCTGATCTTCGCCAGCAACGGCGACTGCTATTTCACCGATCAGGGCCAGACCGGCATGCACGATCCGACCGGCCGCGTGTACCGGCTGTCCGGCGATCAGCTCACCATGCTGCTTGGCAACGTGCCGAGCCCGAACGGCATCGTCCTCAACAACGCGGAGAACCGCGTGCTGGTCGCGGTGACCCGGCAGAACGCGGTGTGGCGCGCGCCGATGATGGCCGATGGCAGCGTGTCGAAGGTCGGCACCTTCATCCAGCTCTCCGGCGGACATGCCGGACCCGACGGCATGGCCATGGACGCGGAAGGCGGGCTCTATGTCTGCCACGTCAGCCTCGGCGTCTGGCGGTTCGACGATCACGGCCGCCCGACGCATTTCATCAAGAGCGCCGAGGGTCATCACATCACCAATATCGCCTTCGGAGGCGCCGACAACCGCACCGCCTACCTGACCGAGGCCGATACCGGAACCATCCAGACCGCGCGGGTGCCGTTCCCCGGCAAGGTGCTGTTCTCGCATCAATAGGCGTGAACAACCGGCCTAGTGCCCCGGGCGCTGGCAGGGCCGCACGGTCCGTTTTGCGGACTCGACACGCCAATGGCGAACGCGCATGAAGCTCCTGAGCCTGCCGGTCCGGCGACAGTCGAGGCCGGCAGCGTTCCGCTCTGTGCCGACGCGGTGAGGAATGAGGAACAGGTCGAGCGAGCGATCCGACCCGCAGCGAATCTCGATGGAGTTGCGCGGGCAAATCCTGCAAGGCGTGTTTCCGCTCGGCGCGCGGATGCCGACGGAAGACGAAATGTGCCGGCAGTTCGGCGCCAGCCGCTACTCCGTTCGGGAAGCGATGCGCGTGCTGACCGAAGAGGGGCTGGTCGCGCGACGGCCGCGGATCGGCACCATCGTGGCGGCAACCAAGCCGAGCGAGCATTTCGTGCAATCCGTGCCGTCGATGCAGAAGCTCCTGAACTATCCGGAAGGCACGGTCCGCAAGACCATCGGCACCGGTTATGTTGAAGCAAATGCCGAGCTTGCGGCGCTGCTGAAATGCCCGGTCGGCGAGCGGCGCTTCCGCATCCGGGCGTTGCGCTATGCGGTCGGTTCATCGGTGCCGCTGTGCTACACCGACATCTACATCCTTCCGCAATACGCCACCATCGTGAACCATCCGCATCACGAGTTCACACTGGTCTCCGACCAGATCAGGGAAGTATTCGGAGAGCGCGCGGAGAAGACGGTGATCGAAATCTCGTCGTCGAGCATCAAGCGCAACATCGCCAAGCTGCTCGATGTCAAGCCGGCGACACCGTCCCTGACGGTGACCCGTCGCTACGCGAATGCGAGGGGCGAGGAATTCGAGACCACCGTCGCCGTGCATCCGGCGTCCCGCTACACCTATTCGTTCGAGTTCAAGCGCCAGCCCTGAGCGGCGCCCGGCTCGGCTGCCTCGCGATCACCGCCCCGCGAGATCGCCCAGCAGACTCGCCGCCACCGCAAGCTTCGACAGCGTCAGTCCGGTATCGGCGATCTCGTGCATGGATTTGCGGATCCGTTCGACCTCGCCCGCGCGCGGCCTGACCCATTCGTCGACCGCCTCGGCACCGGCGCCGCCCTTGAGCACCTCGGCGGTGAGCTGGCGCGCCGCGCGGCCCAGAGAATCGCGCGCCCGGTCGAGCGCGAGACGGTCGAAATAATCCGTCGCCTCGATCTGGCGTGCCGCATCGACAACACGCTCCAGCCGGAAATAGCGCACCACCGCAAGGAAGGTGCGTGCCACGTCGGTCACGTCACGGCCGGTCTTGTCGGCGACCAGCACGATGTCGGGCGCCACCGTCAGCGCCGGAAGGCTTGCGATGCGTTTGGCAAGCCGCTCCGGCACGCCCGAGCGGGTCATTTCGTTGGCGCGGCCGTCGCGCGCCAGCGCAGCGTCATCGCCCGGCGCCGCCTCCAGCGCGCGCGCCACCGCCCGGATCCCGGCCTTGTAGTGGTCGACGATTCCCATCAGGCCCTGATCGAGATCGACATTGCGGATGAACCAGACCATGCGGTCGATCATCAGGCGCTTCACTGCCGCATACAGATCGAGCTGCAACGCGCCCGGAATCTTGTTGTCGAGCGCATCGATCTGGCCGTTCAGTTCGGTCATGCCATAGCTGTCCCGCACCGCGGCGAACGCACGGGCGATGCGATCGGCCGAAGCGCCGGTCTCGTCGGTCAGGCGCGCCACCAGCGACGGACCGCCGCGATTGATGATCGAATTGGTCAGCTGCGTGGCGATGATATCGCGCCGCAGGCGGTGGTTTTCGAGCGCGTCCGGATAACGCCGTGACAGCTCGGCCGGGAAATACCGGAACAATTCCTTGCCGAGATACGGATCGTCCGGCACCGAGGTCTCGTCCAGGTCGCTGCTCAGGGTGAGCTTGGCATAGGCCAGCAGCACCGCAAGCTCCGGCCGCGTCAGCGCCTGACCCCTGCGGCGGCGCTCGGCGATTTCGACATCGTCGGGAAGAAACTCGACGCCGCGGTCCAGCAAGCCCCGCGCTTCAAGCGTCTGCATCAGACGCTGGCGCGACGCCAGATCGTCCAGGCCGCTGCGCTCGGCAAGCGAGATCGCAAGGGTCTGCAGATAATTGTTGCGCAGCACCAGCGCCGCGACCTCGTCGGTCATGCCAAACAGCAGCGCATCGCGGTCAGGCAGTTTCAGCGCGCCGGTTTGCACCAGACCGCCAAGCGCGATCTTGATATTCACCTCGACGTCGGATGTGTTGACGCCTGCGGAATTGTCGATCGCATCGGTATTGAGCCGCACGCCGTTATGCGCCGCCTCGATGCGGCCGCGCTGGGTCATGCCGAGATTGGCGCCCTCGCCGATCACCTTGCAATTCAGGTCCGAGCCGACGACGCGGATCGCGTCGTTGGCGCGGTCGCCGACCTGCTCGTCGGTTTCGCCTGATGCGCGCACATAGGTGCCAATGCCGCCGAAGAACAGGAGGTCGGCGTCGGCCTTCAGGATCGCGCTCATCACCTGTGCCGGCGTCGCCTTGTCGGCGGTCAGGTTCAACAGCGTCTTCATTTCGGCGGAGAGCGGAATTTCCTTCAGCGAACGCGGGAACACGCCGCCGCCCTCGGAGACCAGCGCCTTGTCGTAATCCTGCCAGCTCGAACGCGGCAGGTCGAACAGCCGCTGTCGCTCGGCGAAGCTCTTCGCCGGATCGGGCTCGGGATCGATGAAGATATCGCGATGATCGAACGCCGCGACCAGCTTGATCGTGGTTTCGCGCAGCATGCCGTTGCCGAACACGTCGCCCGACATGTCGCCGACGCCGATCACGGTGAACGGCGTCACGCCGATATCGACGTCCATTTCGCGGAAATGCCGCTTCACCGCCTCCCAGGCGCCGCGGGCGGTGATGCCCATCTTCTTGTGGTCGTATCCCGCCGATCCGCCGGAGGCGAAGGCATCGCCCAGCCAGAAATTGCGCGAGATCGAGATGTCGTTGGCGGTGTCGGAGAAGGTGGCGGTGCCCTTGTCGGCGGCGACCACGAGATAGGGGTCGTCGGCATCGTGGCGCACCACATTGTCCGGCGGCACCACCGCTCCATCCGGCGACAGATTGTCGGTGACGTCGAGCAGCGAACCGATGAACAGCTTGTAGGCGGCGATGCCCTCCGCGGCGATGGCTTCGCGCGCGCCGCCGACCGGCAGATGCTTCGGCACGAAGCCGCCCTTGGCGCCGACCGGCACGATCACCGCATTCTTGACCTGCTGTGCCTTGACCAGCCCGAGCACTTCGGTGCGGAAATCCTGCGGCCGGTCGGACCAGCGGATGCCGCCGCGCGCCACCTTGCCGAACCGCAGATGCACGCCCTCGACCCGCGGCGAATAGACGAAGATCTCATAGAGAGGACGCGGCGCCGGCAGCGTGGTCAGCTTGCCGCTCTCGTACTTGATCGCGATCTGCTGTTTCGGACGGCCGTCGTCACCGATCTGGTAGAAATTCGTGCGGATCGCCGACTGCACGGCATTGACGAAATGGCGCAGGATGCGGTCCTCGTCGAGCGAGGGCACGTTTTCGAGCGCGGCCTCGATCTCGGCAACGATTTCGGTCTGCCGCACCTTGCGGGCGATGTCCGCTTCCGCGCGCGGATCGAAGCGCGCATGAAACAGTTCCACGATCTTCGAAGCGATCGCCGGATGAGCGCGCAGGGTCGCCCACATGTAGTCTTGCGAGAACGGCAGCCGCACCTGGCGCAGGAAGCGCGAGACCGAGCGGATCAGAACGATGTCGCGCCATTGCAGTCCGGCCTTCAGAACCAGCGCGTTATAGCCGTCATTCTCGGCGATGCCGCGCATCACCATCAGGAAGCAGCTCTCCAGGGATAATTGCAGCGCGCCGACATCGATCGGGGCGCGGTCCGCGCTTTCGAGCGTCATGTCGTGCATCCAGACATGGGTATCCGACGGCGTGCCCGGCCGGACCTCGTAGGTCCGTTCGGCGACCACCTTGAAGCCCATATTCTCCAGCATCGGCACCCGGCTGGAGAGCGGGATGGCGCCGCCATAGCTCCAGACCTTCAGCCCGATGACATGACTTTCGGTGCCGGGACGCAGATGGAAGTCGACGCTCAGCGGGCGGTCCGCCGACAGCCCTTCGATGGTGCGGATATTGTCGAGCGCGGTTTCCGGCGAAAAGCGGTCGCGGAAGCTGGCGCTGAACGCCTTGCGGTAGCGCTCGAAAAGCTTGCGCGCGCGGTCAGGATCATGGGCCTGTGCGAGCTGCTCACCGAGTGCGTCGACCCAGGTGCGCACGATTTCGGAGACACCGGCTTCCAGCTCGGATCGCTCGGGGTCGTCGATCGGCTCGGCGGAGCGGCCGATGATGAAATGCGCCCGCATCAGCGGTCCTTCCGGAAAGAACAGGCTCAGTCCGCTGACGTGACCCTTGTAGCGCGCGGCGAGCAGCTCTCCGACCGCCTCCACCACATCGTTCGAGGAACGGGCCCGCGGCAGATAGACCAGCACCGACATGAAGCGATCGAAGCGGTCGCGGCGCGCCAGCACGCGCACGCGCGGTCGCTCTCCGAGCTGCAGGATCAGCATCGCGAATTCGAACAGCAGATCGTCGTCGATGCGGAACAGGTCGTCGCGCGGATAGGTTTCGAGCGCGTTGACCAATGCCTTGCCGGAATGACCCGACGGGCTGAAGCGCGCGCGTTTCAGCAGCGCATCCACCTTCCTGCGCAGATACGGGATGGACCGGGTCGAGCGGGTATAGGCGGTGGAGGTGAACAGTCCGACGATGCGGAGTTCGCCGGACACATTGCCGTTGGCATCGAAGCGCTTGACGCTGACCATGTCCATGAACACGCGGCGATGCACGCGCGAGCGCAGGCTCGCCTTGGTGATCATCAGCGCGGTCGGCTCGGCGTAAAACGCGTGCAGGGCGCTGTTGATGACGTCCTGTCCGGCGCGCCCTTTCAGTTCCTGCGCATCCGCGCGGCGCAGTACGCCGAGCCCTGAATCCGGAACCAGGACAGGATCGCGGCCCGGCCCCGTGACCCGATATTCGCGAATGCCGAGAAACGTGAAATTGTCGGCGACCAGCCATTCCATGAACTCGACCGCCTCGGTCCGTTCGGCCTCCGGCAGCGGCGGCGGACTGGCCTTCATGCCGGCGATGAGATCGCCGACATGCGCCAGCATCGGCCGCCAGTCATGCACCGCAGCCGTCACATCCGAGAGAACCTGTTCGAGGCCGAGGATCAGTGTGTTCTGCGCGGCGACGTCATCGATGCGATCGAGATGGACATGCATGAAGCTTTCGCGCCGGACTTCATCGCGCGCGGGCTCCTCCGCCGATACCTGCTCGATGCGCCCGGCAGCGTCCCGGGCAACCGCGAAGATCGGGTGCACGATCAGCCGCACATGGGCGTGACGGGCCGTCAGTTCGCCCATCACCGAATCTACCAGAAACGGCATGTCGTCGTTGACGATTTCAAGCACCGAGACCGAACGGCTTTGCCCGCCCTCGGGCGCATCCTGCGGGACATAGATGCGAATGCTGGGCGCGCCCGGCCGGCGCTGCGCCAGAAAGGCATAGGCCTGCGCGGCAAAGCCCGCGATCTCTTCCGGCGTATAGACCGAGAGGTCTTCGGCCGACGCGTGACCGAACAGCCGCGCGGCAAAACCTTCCGGTACGCCGCTGCCGTCGGTGCGCAGGATCTGCGCGGCTCGCTCGACCAATTGTCCGATCAAGCGCTCAGGTGCGGTGACGGGCGGCTTCTGGATATTCATGGATTTGGCCTCTCGTCGCATGAGTGTCGCCCACCCGCGATCCTGCGTCGAGGTCGCGGACGGGCGGCGACCTGGTCATGCGTGCTGCGCCGCAACATGCAATCCTGGATGACGCCCGGTCGCGACGAACGATACGCTACGGGCTCGATTGCAGGGAGCAGCAGGCGTGGCGAGAACACGGAAAATACCCGACCGAAACAGCCCGCGGGCGGGCAATATACCCGTACGGGCCGCGCAGACCAAACCATCGCGCGATGACAAATCCAAGACGGCGTTCAAGGCGGCCCCGCTTTCCTCGGCCGCCGACGACGACACCGTGTTCGTGGCGCTGTCCCTTCCGCGGCCCCAGCTCAGCGAATCGATGCAGGCTTATTTCGACAAATGCATGGAGAAGCTTGGATTCATCCCGAATGTGCTGAAGGCCTATGCCTTCGACATGACAAAGCTCGAAGCCTTCGTCGCGATGTACAACGATCTGATGCTGGGGCCGTCGGCCCTGAGCAAGCTGGAACGCGAGATGATCGCGGTCGCGGTGTCGTCCCAGAACCGATGCTATTACTGTCTGGTCGCCCATGGCGCAGCCGTCCGCCAGCTCTCCGGCGACCCGCCACTTGGCGAGCTCATGGTCATGAATTACCGCGCCGCACGGCTCTCGAAGCGGCAACGCGCCATGCTCGATTTCGCGGTGAAACTGACCAATGAACCGTGGGCGGTCGAGGATCACGATCGCGAGGGGTTGCGGCGCGCGGGTTTCAGCGACCGGGCCATCTGGGATATTGCCGCAATTGCCGGGTTCTTCAACATGTCGAACCGGGTCGCGACCGCGACCGACATGCGACCGAACCGCATCTATCACGGGACAGCGCGGTAAAGTCTAGACTAGAGGGGCGCGTACAAGCGTGTGTTGACCAAATCACATCTGTTAACTATAGTTCACAGATGATCGAGGTGCGCCAGACGGCGGAGTTCGAAGCCTGGCTGAAATCTCTGGCCGACATTCGTGCGGCCAAGCGCATCGCTCAGAGAATCGTACGAATTCAAGCGGGCCTTCTGGGCGATGTAAGATTCTTTGAGGGCATCGGCGAGTTCCGGATCGACCATGGCCCCGGCTATCGCATCTATTTCGTCCGGCGCGGTGCAACCCTCGTCATTCTGCTTTGCGGCGGCGACAAGTCATCGCAGAAACGGGATATCAGGAAGGCCATCGAGATGGCCAGGGAGCTTTGACATGGCCATCAGGACGAAACCGTTCGATGCGGCGGAATATCTCGACGATGCGCAATCGCAGGCTGAATTGTTGTCCGATGCGTTCGACAGCGGAGATGCGGGATACATCAGGCAAGCGCTTGGTGTGGTCGCGCGCGCCAGAGGAATGACGGCGGTTGCGCGCGAGGCGGGTGTGACGCGTGAAGCGCTCTACAAAGCATTGAGCGAGGATGGCGATCCGAAACTGTCCACGCTGCTTGGGCTTACGAAGGCTCTTGGCGTCAAGCTCAAGGCCGCACCGGCGAAGGCACGCCCCCGTCAGCGGCAAGCTGCCACGCGTTGATCGAGCCAGGCCGACCGCTTTTCCTCTCCGCGACGTTGCGAGCGAAAAAACCATCAGTTCAGTACAATGATCCGAGTTCTTGCTTTCCTCATCGCCCTCTTCGCTTTCCCCGCGCTTGCGCAGGAAGGCCCGGTCCACGACAAGCCGCTGTCGGAAGCTCCGCGCGCACAGGCCGTCACCGCCAGAAACGGCATGGTGGTCGCGCAGGAGGCGGTGGCGGCGCAGATCGGTGTCGACATTCTGAAAGCCGGCGGCAACGCAATCGATGCAGCGGTCGCAACCGGCTTTGCGCTGGCGGTGACCTATCCGCGCGCCGGCAATATCGGCGGTGGCGGATTCATGGTGATCTGGCTCGCCAGGCCACGCAAGGCGATCACCATCGACTACCGCGAGATGGCGCCGGGCGCGATCCGCAAGGACAGCTTTCTCGACGCGGCCGGCAATGCCGATCCGCAGAAATCGCTGGCCTCGGGTCTGGGCATCGGCGTGCCGGGAACGGTGGCGGGACTGGCACTGGCGCACCGAAAATTCGGGTCGGGAAAATTCACGCTCGCGCAACTGCTCGCGCCGTCGATCAGGCTCGCGCGTGAGGGTTTCGTGGTGACGGGCGATCTCGCCGACACCATGGTCGCGGCGAAGCCATTGTTCGCGCGCTGGCCCTCCTCGGTGAAGGTGATGCTCAAGCCCGACGGCTCGTCCTATGGCGAAGGCGACCGGCTGGTGCAGACCGATCTTGCCAACACGCTGGAGATGATCGCGAAGGCCGGGCCGCATGCCTTTTACGACGGAGAAATCGCCGAAAAGATCGCGAGCGCCGTGCGCGAAGCCGGCGGCGTGATGACCGCGGCTGATTTCAGGAAATATCGCGTGAAGGAACGCCGGCCGGTCACCGGCACCTATCGCGGCTACGGCATCGTGTCGATGCCACCGCCCTCCTCCGGCGGCACCCATCTGATCGAGATGCTGAACATCCTCGAGCCCTATGACCTGAAGAACACCGGCCCAACCAGCGTCGAGACCGTGCATCTGATGATCGAGGCGATGCGGCGCGCCTATGCCGACCGGGCCGTCTATCTCGGCGATCCGGATTTCGTGCGCGTGCCGGTGCGCGGACTCACCTCAAAGCGCTATGCGCGCATCGTCAGCAAGAATATCGGCGAGCGCGCCACGCCATCGTCCGAGATCCGCAACGGCGACCCGGTGGCGGCCGAAGGCGACAACACCACGCATTTTTCCGTGGTCGACCGGTTCGGCAATGCGGTCGCCAACACCTACACGCTCAATCTGAGCTACGGCAACGGGCTGATCGCCGAAGGCACCGGCGTGCTGCTCAACAACGAGCTGGACGATTTCGCGGCGAAGCCCGGCGTGCCGAATGCCTTCGGTCTGGTCGGAGCGACCGCCAACGAACCGGCGCCGCGCAAGCGTCCGCTGTCGTCGATGACACCGACCATCGTGTTGAAGGACGGCAAGCCGTATCTGGTCACCGGCTCACCCGGCGGCAGCCGCATCATCACCACCGTGCTGCAGATCATCAGCAACGTGCTGGATCACGGAATGGATGTGGCGGAGGCCGTGTCCGCCCCGCGCATCCATCATCAATGGCTGCCGGACCAGGTGTTCGCCGAGAAGACCTATCCGGAGGAGACGCTGAAGGGACTGGAGGAACGCGGCCACACGATCGCGACGCGGGTGCCGAACACCTCGGCCAACTCGATCCTGATCACCAAGGACGGATTCGCCGGCGCGGCGGATACGCGGACAAGGGGCGCAGTGGCGGTGGGGTATTGAGCCTCTCGAATCGCCGGCACATTCACGCGAAGATCAAATCTCGATCAGCTTGTCGGGCAGTTCGTTGCGGTTGAGCGCACCGGGCGGAAAATGCTGCGCCAGCACCGCGCCGCAGCGTTCGACCGCGGCGACGAAACCGTCGGCGGGACGCCCGTCCGCAATTCCCGCAATCAGGACAGCCACCGCATCGTCCCAGACCTGCTGCGGCACCTTGGCGTCGACGCCTTCGTCGGCGATGACCTCGGCATAATGCTCCGCTTCCGACGCGAAGATCAGCACGCCGGTGCGATTTTCGGTCTTGTGCAGGCCCTGCGCCAGAAACTGCCGCACGGCTTCGGCGTGCGCCTGCTCCTGCATGCGCCGTCGCGGCACGATGTGGAAGCGGATGGCGGGGATCGACAGCAGGAGCGCCGCGACAACGAACAGCGCGAGCTGCGCGATATAGATCCAGTGCGCCGTCATGGTGGTGAGCAGGATCAGCGGAAACGGCAGCAGCAGCGCCGCAAACGCGGCCCATACGATCGGCACCAGCCGATAGTCGCCCGATTGGCGCGCGATCACGCAGAAGATTTCCCCGGCGGTTGTCCGCTCTGCCGCGGCGATGGTCGCCGAAATCCGCTTCTTGTCGTCATCGGAAATCAGCATCACCAGCTCCCCGACGAGCCGCCGCCGCCGAACGAACCGCCACCCCCGGAAAAGCCGCCGCCCCCGCTCCATGAGCCGCCGCCGCTCCAGCCGCCTCCGGACGAACGGCCTCCGCCGATGACCACCGGGCCGGCCCAGTCGCGGGTGCGGCGGACCTGGCCGGGCGCGATGCCGCCGCGCCGACCGCGCATGCTGGCGACCACATTGCTGATGATCATGAACGCGACGAATATCCAGAAAGCGAGAATCAGCAATTCCCCGGTAGTCAGGCCGCGCGCCGCCGCCTGGCGCTGCGCCGCGCGCTCCTGAATCTCCGCGGCATCGCCGGACAGCACCTGCGCGATGTCCTCGGCGCCGCGGCGGACCCCGCCGGCGAAATCGCCGGCGCGAAAGCGCGGCAGGATCGAGCCCTGGATGATGACGCTGGAAATCGCATCGGTCAGTGTGGGTTCGAGCCCGTAGCCCACTTCGATGCGCACGCGGCGATCGTTCGGCGCAACGATCAGCACCACGCCGTTATTCCTGTCCTTCTGCCCGATCTGCCACTTGCGGCCGAGCTGATAGCCGTAATCCTCGATCGAGGCGCCCTGCAAAGACTTCAGCGTGACGACGACAAGCTGGTCCGTCGTCTTGGCTTCGAGATCGGCCGAGAGCTTTTCGAGCTGCTGGCGTGTGGCGGCGTCGAGAATGCCGGCCTCGTCGACGACGCGGCCGGTCAGTTCGGGGAAGGTGAGCGATTGCGCCAGCGCCGCCGTCGCAAGAACGGCGAACGCAAGCGTCGCGAGGATGGCGCGAAGCCGCATCGCGCGGCCGCTCTATCAGAACTTCACGGGCGGCGGCTTGTCCGAGCCCGCGGTGGCGGCGAAGGTCTCCATCGGCTTGTGGCTGCGATAGACCGTGCTGGCCCAGATGATGCCGGGCCAGGTGCGCAGCTCGGTGTTATAGGCGCGCACCGCCTCGATATAGTCGCGCCGCGCGATCGCGATGCGGTTCTCGGTGCCTTCGAGCTGCGATTGCAGCGCGAGGAAATTCTGGTTCGACTTCAGGTCGGGATAATTCTCCACCGTCGCGATCAGCCGGCCGAGCGCGCCGGACAATTGCGCCTGCGCCTCCTGGAATTTCCGGAAGGTTTCGGGGTCGGTCACGGTGTTGGCGTTGACCTGGATCTGGGTGGCGCGGGCGCGCGCATTGATCACCGCTTCCAGCACGTCCTTTTCCTGCTTGGCGTAACCCTTCACGGTCTCGACCAGGTTCGGGATCAGGTCGGCGCGGCGCTGATAATTGTTCTGCACGTCCGCCCATTTCGCCTTGGCCTGCTCTTCCAGCGTGGGGATGTTGTTGATGCCGCAGCCCGACACGAACAGCGCGAGCAGCACCGCAAGGAAAGGCAACGCAAGGCGGGTACGCGACGGGGCAAGGTCGGTGGCAAGGTCAGTGGCATGCGCGGTCATGGCGGCCTCCGGCAAGCGAGAGCGCCCGGGCGGGCGCTCCTGAACGCATATCATGCCGGGAAGTTCCCGTTGCAAGAAGCAAGGTGGCCATTCAATTCGTCAAAAACACGAGCTTCGCCACGAAGGTCGCGGGACCGAGGCCCGTCGGGGTTGCGGAGAGGATCGACAAGGCCACCCGCCACCGCATCGGTTGCGCATATCAGTTTCGCGGGAGGTATCGACTGTCCTTCACGCAAACATCGTACAAGACTGAGCCGCCGACAGCACCGCCCCCGATAGACTTGAATCGGCCGAGACTTGTATAGTTCCGGGAGCGGCAGTTCCGAGACCTTGCCGCGCCCAACTATGCAGGCCTTGGCGTGGCCAGAAGCGGCTGTTGGTGCAGTCCCCCTCCCGCTGCCGGAGGGGTTGGAGCCTTTCACCCATGTCGCCGGTGTCGTGTTGGCTGTCTGCATCTTGGGTGTCTGCGCTGTGGGTGGTTTCGCGCTCGGGACCTACAAAGCCAGACGCGACAGAGAGCACCTTGTCCATCGCCTGGGAGAGCGCGTGAAGGAGCTCGGGCTGCTGCACGCTACGGCGCGCCTTCTGCAGCGTGATCGTCCCTTGAACAGTGAACTGCTGAATCATCTCGTCGGGCTTTTGCCTCCCGCCTGGCAATACCCCGAATGCTGCGAAGCGCGCATCATCTATGGAGATGTCGAGGTATCCACCCCGGGCTGGCGCGATTCACAATGGAAACAATCGGCTACATTCACGACCACCGAAGGCACCGGGCTTGTCGAAGTCGCCTATCTCGCGGAGCGACCCACATTCGCGGAAGGCCCCTTCCTTGCAGAAGAACGCGCATTACTCGAATCTTTTACGGAGATGCTGGTCACCTACCTCGAGGTGCGCAGACACCACGAACATCTCGAGGCCCTCGTCGCAAGCCGTACCGCCGAGCTGCGCACACTGGAACAGTTGCGCGACGATCTTGTCCATATGATCGTCCACGATATGAGGTCGCCGCGATCGGTACTTTTGATGCGCCTCAGCATGTTGCAGCGTCCTGTTGCAATGCTCAGCGACGACAAACCCAAGGAGTATTTGCGAACGGCGATCGTCTCAGTGGGCGTGCTCAATCAGATGATCAATGATTTGCTGGACGTGAGTCGCCTCGAGGCCGGAAAAATGCCCGTCGATCGGGTGCGGTGCGATCTGACCCGGATAGCCGACGAGGTGCGGACAAGCTTGCGAGAAATCGCTCGCGAGCGGGAAATCGATGTCGAAAGCGCCGGGCCGGCGGAAGCAACCTGCGACGGCGCCATCATTCGCAGGATTCTGGAAAACCTGGTCGGCAATGCCATCAAGCACACTCCCGCAGGCAGCCACGTGCGTATTTCGATCTCGAAACGCGATGGCCTTGTCAGGGTTGAAGTGCAGGACGAGGGTGATGGCGTTCCTGAGGAAGCCAGAGAAAAAATCTTCGAGAAGTTTGTGACCATCCAGAATCGCCGGGCACGAGCGTACCGTTCTGCGGGGCTCGGTCTGGCTTTTTGCAAGCTCGCCATTGAGGCTCACGAGGGCGCGATCGGTGTTGATCCTCGCACGCCCCACGGCAGTACGTTTTGGTTCGAGCTGCGGGCCTGAGCCCCGACTGCGAACTTGAAGCGGCGAGCTCGACGACGCCAGCACCAACGTCTCGACCGTGCTGGCCGGTCAGCGCCTCGGAAGCAGGGAGGTCGACGACGGCATCTCCGGCTCGCAGGCTTCATGCGCTACGATTTCGGATATTTCGACCTGAAGCGAAAACCCTGCAACCCATCGACAACCCGTTCGGCACGAGGTTGTCACCCATGTCTTGGGTACGGTCTGTTACCGATGTGTCCGGGCTGGACACTGGTGAGATTGGAGCGGGCGAAGGGATTCGAACCCTCGACCCCGACCTTGGCAAGGTCGTGCTCTACCCCTGAGCTACACCCGCATCCGTTCAGGCGCCCGCGGGTAACGGTCCGGGCGCCGGGGCCTTCGTATGCCAAATGGCCCCCGCCATTGCAACTGCAAGGGCGGAAATATCGCCGGATGGGCCGGATGGGGTTGATTGTGGCGCCCGCTTTGGTCATTTCCGGGGCGCGCCACAAGGCGAGAGGCCGGAATCGCGGACCCGTTGGGGCCGTCCTGCAACGACGAACACAAATGCCCGCCAGTCCCGATGACCTGTTCGCCTTCCTCGACCGCCTCGGAATCCCGCACCCGACCGTCTCCCATGCCCCGCTGTTCACGGTGGAGCAATCACTGTCGCTGCGGGACCGGGTTCCAGGCGGGCACAGCAAGAATCTGTTCCTCAAGGACACCCGCGGCACGCTCTACCTGATCGTGCTTCTGGAGGATTCGCGGGTCGATCTGAAGGCGCTGCCCCGCCTGCTCGGCTGTGGACGGCTATCCTTCGGCTCGGCCGGGCTCTTGCGCGAGGCCCTGGGCGTGGAGCCGGGATCGGTCACCCCGTTCGCGCTGATCAACGACCGGGATCGCCGCGTCACCCCGGTTTTCGACGCCGCGATGATGGAGCGCCCGCTCCTCAACTTCCACCCGCTGGTCAATACCATGACCACCTCGATCGCCCGCGACCACCTGCTGACCTTCGCCGCCGCCACCGGACACGCGCCCATGATCCGGCCGGTCTCGGACGGGGCGGACCCATGAACGCATTGCAATTGGCGGGTTCCGTGCCATGTAATGGGCCTGACAGAACCGGGTCACCGGGCGCCGGGGTTTGAGCCCCGGGCCCCGCGAGGATTGCTGACAATGTTACAGAATTTCGGCGAGGCGCCGGCCGCCGCGCCCGGCGCGGATGTCATCGCAGACACCACCACCCAGTCCTTCGTCAAGGACGTGATCGAGGAGAGCAAGGTCCGTCCGGTGCTGGTGGACTTCTGGGCGCCCTGGTGCGGTCCCTGCAAGCAGCTCACGCCGGTCCTCGAAAAGGTGGTCAAGGCCGCCAAGGGCAAGGCCAAGCTCGTCAAGATGAATATCGACGAGCACCCGCCGATCTTCCAGCAGATCTCCCAGCAGATGGGAATCCAGTCGATTCCCGCGGTGCTCGCCTTCGTCAACGGCCAGCCGATCGACGGATTTCTCGGCGCGCTGCCGGAGAAGCAGATCACCGAATTCGTCGAGCGGCTGATCAAGGATCGCGTCGGCGGCGAAGAGAAGGATGCGCTCGCCGCGGCCGATGCGGCGCTGGCCGAGAAGGATTATGCCGGCGCGGCCGAGCTCTATGCGCACGTGCTGCAACAGGATTCCAACAGCATCGCGGCGATGGCCGGGCTCGCACGCTGCTATGTCGGCACCGGCAATGTCGAGCAGGCCAAGAAGACGCTGGAGATGGTGCCGGAGACCAAGCGTAACGACACCGCCGTCGCCGCCGCGCGCGCGGCGATCGAACTCGCCGAGCAGACCAAGGATATCGGACCGGTCGCCGATCTCGAAGCCAGGGTCGCAGCCGATCCGAAGGATCATCAGGCGCGTTTCGATCTGGCGCTCGCGCTCAACGCCAAGGGCAACCGCGAGGGCGCGGTCGACCAGCTGATCGAGATCGTCAAGCGTGACCGCAAGTGGAACGATGACGGCGCGCGCAAGCAGCTGGTCCAGCTGTTCGATGCCTGGGGTCCGACCGACGAGGCGACACTGGATGGACGAAAGCGGCTGTCATCGGTGCTGTTCGCGTGACGACCTTCGAACGTCCGGGATGCGCCTGAACGATCGAGAATGCTTCATCGCGAAGGGCGGAGTGCGGCGATGCCCATGAATGCGATCTATCACGGACCGGCGGATCTTCCGGCGGTCATACCGGTCTTTCCGCTGCCCGGCGCCCTGCTGCTGCCGCGCGGCCAGATGCCGCTCAACATTTTCGAACCGCGCTATCTCGCCATGATCGACGACGCGCTGGCCTCGCGTCACCGGCTGATCGGCATGATCCAGCCGGACAGCGGCCATCCGGGTCCGGAAGAGCGGCCAAACCTGTTCAAGGTCGGCTGCGTCGGCCGCATCACCCAGATCGCGGAGAGCGGTGACGGCCGCTACCTGCTGCAGCTCACCGGCGTCGCGCGATATCGCGTCGAGGACGAGATTGACGTCGCGACGCCGTATCGCCAATGCCACGTCACCTATGCGCCCTTCATCGACGACTTCACCGCGCGCAAGGGCGAAGACGAGGTCGACCGCAAGTCGCTGCTGCGCGCACTCACCGATTTCCTGAACGCCAACAACCTGAAGGCCGACTGGGACGGGATCGAGAAGGCTCCGAACGAGGCGCTGGTCAATGCACTCGCGATGATGTCGCCCTACGGGCCGGCCGAGAAGCAGGCGCTGCTGGAAGCACCGGACCTGAAGACGCGCGCGGAAATCCTGATCGCCGTCACCGAAATCGAGCTTGCCAAGAACAGCATCGACGGCGATACGCCGTTGCAATAGGTTCGCTTGCACGCGTCTTCGACGCGCAACGGCGGCCCCGGCGGAATGACGAACAGGATAGAGCCATGTCCGACGACAATGCAGCAGGCGAGAAAGCAGCAGGCGACAAAGCCACCGGCGACAAGGTCGATCCCAAGCTACTTGAGATTCTTGTCTGCCCGCTGACCAAGGCGGTGCTGGAATACGATCCAGAGCGGCAGGAGCTGATCTCGCGCAGCGCCAAACTTGCCTATCCGATCCGTGACGGAATTCCGATCATGCTGGCGGAAGAGGCGCGGCGGCTGGACTGATCGTCGGCGATATCGACTCAAGGGGGCTGCATCGCATGCTGAAAATCTACGGCCGCAACACGTCTTCGAATGTGCAGAAGGCGATGTGGGCGATCGGCGAACTCAATCTCAAGCACGAACGCCTCGACGTCGGCGGCGCGTTCGGCAAGAACAACGAGCCGGATTATCTCGCGATGAATCCGAACGGGCTGATCCCGACCCTCGTAGAGGGTGACTTCATCCTGTGGGAATCCAATTCGATCGTGCGCTATCTGGCGCGGGTCTATGGCGCCGGCACGCTGGAGCCGTCGGACCAAAAGCAGATCGCGCGTGCCGGTCAGTGGATGGACTGGCAATTGACGGTGGTCGGTCCCGCCATCTTCCACGCCTTCTGGGGCCTGATCCGCACCCCGGCCGAAAAGCGTGACATGGCCGCGATCACCGAATCGCAGCGCAAGACCATTGCGGCGATGAAAATGCTCGATGCGCAGCTTGCGCGCACGGCCTATGTCGCGGGTGATCGCTTTTCCATGGGCGACATTCCGGTCGGCGTCATGGCCTATCGTTTCCGCCAGCTCTGTCCCGAGCGGCCCGACATGCCGCATCTCGAACGCTGGTATGCCGCGGTCGAGAAGCGGCCGGCGTTTCAGGACCACGTCGGCTCGATCCCGCTGAGCTGAGCCCGACCGGGCAATGACGCGCAGCCATGTTCTGTCCCTTGTCATCACGCTGGTCAGCTTGTGCACCGCGGCTGAAACGCCGGCTCAGATGATCGAAGAACCCTGGTCTGAGGGCGGTCTGCACGGCACCATCGCAAGGCCCGGGAAGCCGGCGCGCGGGCCGGCGGTGCTGATCATCGCCGGGTCCGGCCCAACCGACCGAAACGGCAACGGGCCGCCCAATCCCGACGGCAGCAAACCCTTCCTCAACACCGACAGCTACAGGCTTCTCGCTGCGGGGCTTGCGTCGAACGGAATCGTGTCGCTGCGGTACGACAAGCGCGGCATTGCCGAGAGCCGCGCGCTGGCGTCGCGCGAAGACGATGTGGTGTTTGATCATTTCGTCACCGACGCGATCACGGCGCTGCAGAGCCTGCAGTCACGGCCCGGCGTGGCGTCGGTCGTGATCGCGGGCCACAGCGAAGGCGGGATGATCGCGCTCGCGGCGGCCCAACGTGTTCCCGTCGCGGGGCTGGTGCTGCTCACCACGTCGGGGCGCACCTATCTCGCGCTGCTGCGTGCGCAGCTGAAAGGAAGGCTGCCGCCCGACCTCGAGGCGCGCAGCGATGCGATCATGGACTCGCTTGCCGCCGGCAAACGGGTCGACGATCTGCCGCCGCCGCTTGCGGCGCTTTTTCGTCCGTCGGCGCAACCATTCCTGATCTCGATCGGCAATTTCGATCCGGCGGCGGCGCTTGCGCAGTCGAAAGTCCCGGCGCTGCTCGTGCATGCCGGACGCGATCTGCAGGTTGGTCAGGCCGATTTCGACGCACTTCGCAACGGCCGCAAGGATGCGCAGATCCTGATATTGCCGGAAGCCAATCACACGTTGAAAGTCTCACCCGCCGACCTCGACGGCAATCGCGCGCTTTACAGCAATCCGTCGGCGCCGCTCGATCCGGCTCTGATGCCGCGCATGGTGGAGTTCATCAGCTCGGTGACGCCGTAAGCTTCAGCCGCAATTTCAGGCGCGCGTGCAACGTCGGCTGAAATAGATCGCCCGCGGCTGCCGCGCTACAGCGCCTCGCCCTTGAGGAGCTTCGGCACATCGCCGGTCAGCCCCGCCGCCTCGCGGATGAAAAAATCCTTCAGGTTCGGCATCCGATCGACGAGACCGAGCCCGACATCGCGCACCAGCCGCAGCACGTCGGAATTGTTGGAGAACAGCCGGTTCAGGCTGTCGGTCGCAACCCCCATCGCCATGGTGTCGAAGCGGCGCCAGCGCTGATAGCGCTCCAGCACCGAAACCGCACCGACATCGATTCCGAGCCGCGCGCCGTCGATCACGGATTCGGCCAACGCCGCGGCGTCGCGCAGGCCCATATTGAGGCCCTGCCCTGCGATCGGATGGATCACATGCGCGGCATCGCCGATGAGGGCAATGCGCTCGGCAATGAAACTCCGCGCAACGTGAAGGCCAAGCGGAAAGGCGCGACGCGGGCCGGCAATCGCCAGATCGCCGAGATGCAGGCCGAAGCGCTGTTCGAGTTCGGCGAGAAACTCCGCATCGGGCAACGCCACCAGCCGTGCGGCTTCCGCCTTGCTTTCGGTCCAGACGATGGACGAGCGCTTGCCTTTCAGCGGCAAGATCGCAAACGGACCGGCGGGAAGGAAATGCTCCTCGGCGCGGCCGTTGTGATCGCGTTCATGGGCAATCGTCGTCACGATGCCGGCCTGGTCATAGTCCCAGCCATGAATCGCGATCCCGGCCTGCTCGCGGATGACCGATCGCGCGCCGTCCGCGGCAACAAGAAGGCGCGCCGAAAGCACACCGCCGTCAGAGAGGCGCGCAGTCACGCGTGCGGGTTCGTTGACGAATTGCCCGACTGCCAGCGGCCTCAGGTCCACGCCCTCCTCGCGCGCCTTGTCGAGCAGGGCCGCGATCATCGGACCGTTCTCGATCATGTGCGCGAAGGGTTCACCCGGCGCGATCTCGCCGTCGAAGGTCAGAAAGGTCGGCCTCATGGCGTGATCGAGCCTGGAATCGGTCACCACCATGTCGAGAATCGGCTGCGCGCCCTCGGCGATCGCGGGCCAGACGCCGACGGTCTCGAACAGCCGGCGGGCTGCCGCTGCGATTGCAGAGGCGCGCGGATCGCCGGACGCCCGATCCATCGCCGGATCGGCGAGCGCAACCGAAAGCGCGCCGCCCGAGCCCTGTCGCAATGCGATGGCGAGCGAGAGCCCGGCAAAGCCACCGCCCGCGATCAGGATATCGATTTTGCCGTCCGCCATGGGAACCTGCTACGTCATTCCGGGGCGCGAGCCGTCAGCGCGTTTACGGGCGTCTGCGACACGCGATGAGCGCGTTCGCGCGCGTCTTAGACGCATTGTGGCAAGCGCCCCGGAATGACATCGCCAGTAAAGAGCTTTTTCATGTCCGCCGCCGTATCGGCTCTTCTTGAGGTTCTCGACCTCGAACCGCTGGAGGTCAACCTGTTCCGCGGCCGTTCGCCGCAAACCGGCTGGCCGCGGGTGTTCGGCGGGCAGGTGATCGGGCAGTCCCTGGTCGCCGCCAGCCGCACGGTCGAAGGCATCACCGCGCATTCGATGCACGCCTATTTCGTGCTGCCGGGCGACCCCAAGGTTCCAATCGTCTACGAGGTCGAGCGCACCCGCGATGGCAGGAGCTTCACCACCCGCAGCGTGAAGGCGATCCAGCACGGCCGACCGATCTTCATCATGATCGTGTCCTTTCACAACAATGAGGAGGGACTCGCCAACCAGATGATCATGCCGGACGTGCCGGCCCCGGAATCGCTGCCGGACGAGCAAGTCATCCTGCGCGACATTCTCCCAACGCTGCCGGAACAGGTGCAGCGCTATTACAAGCGCGAGCGGCCGATCGAATTGCGCCTGATCGATTACGGACATTATCTCGGCCGCAAGCCGGCAACCGGAACCTTCAATGTCTGGATCAGAACCACCGGGCCGCTGCCCGACGATCCGGCGATCCACCAATGCGTGCTGGCCTATGCCTCGGACATGACGCTGCTCGATACCGCGCTGGTGCCGCTCGGCCGCACGCTGTTCGAGAAGGATTTCATGGGCGCGAGCCTGGACCATGCCCTGTGGCTGCACCGGCCGTTTCGGGCCGACGAATGGCTGCTTTATTCACAGGATTCGCCGAACCTTCACGGGTCGCGCGGGCTGTCTCGCGGACTGATCTTCCAGCGCGACGGCACGCTGGTGGCATCGGTCGCGCAGGAGGGGCTGGTCCGGCTGCGGCGGCCGGAGCAGCGATAGGACCACGGAGCGCGCATCTGCCCACAAGCCTGGCGAGGAAAGTCCCGGAGCGCCCCATTCTCCGCTTAATCTTTGCACGACTTGCCGATAATCTGCGCAGTTGAGCGGCCGGAGCTCATGCCGGGCGGGCCGCAAAGATGACGGGCACGAGAGCATTGCTCGCGGCCAACAGGGGCTCCTTCCATGAAACTGGTCATTGCGATCATCAAGCCGTTCAAGCTTGAGGACGTGCGCGACGCGCTGACCTCGGTGGGCATCCACGGCATGACCGTGACCGAGGTGAAGGGATATGGCCGCCAGAAGGGCCATACCGAGATTTATCGCGGCGCCGAATACGCGGTGCATTTCCTGCCCAAGGTGCGGCTTGAAATCGCGGTCCCGACCGACCGGGTCGACAAGGTGATCGATGCCGTCACGCAATCCGCCAAGACCGGCCAGATCGGCGACGGGAAGATTTTCGTCACCCCGATCGACCGCGCGCTGCGCATCCGCACCGGCGAGACCGACAACGACGCGCTGTAACGGGCGCGCACGAATACTTCGAAAATCTCGATCCATCCGCTCGTTCCCGCGAAGGCGGGGACCCAGACAATAACAAGACTGGATTCCCGCCTTCGCGGGAATGAGCGGAGCAAACGGTACCGCTTCGAGAAACGGCCGCGCGAGAACGCGCGGATAGACTGGGGGAAACGACCATGACGACGCCTTCGCGGCGGATCGCGGCAGCGATCGCAAGCCTGATGCTTGTCCCTTGCTCAACAACAATCGCCATTGCGCAAACACCGGCAAAGATCGATCCCGGCGACACCGCATGGATCATGACCGCGACCGCACTGGTCCTGATGATGACGCTTCCGGGACTCGCGCTGTTCTATGCAGGCATGGTGCGCAAGAAGAACGTGCTGGCCACCATGGCGCAGAGCCTGGTCGCGGTGATGATCGTGTCGGTGTTGTGGGCGATCGTCGGCTATTCGCTGGTGTTCGGCGGCGACGGGCCGATGATCGGCACCTTCAGCCGGGCCTTTCTGAACGGGATCGGCATGGAGACGACGCATCCGCTGGCAAAGACCATCCCGGAAGCGCTGTTCATGCTCTACCAGATGACCTTCGCGATCATCACCGTCGCGCTGGTCTCCGGGGCGGTCGCCGATCGCATGCGGTTCTCCGCCTTCGTGTGGTTCTGCGTGCTGTGGTTCCTGTTCGTCTATGTGCCGATCGCGCATTGGGTCTGGGGCGGCGGATTCCTCGGCAGCGCCGGCGTTCTGGATTTCGCCGGCGGCCTCGTGGTGCATCTGAATTGCGGTGTCGCCGGTCTCGTCGCCGCGCTGATGCTGGGTACGCGCCGCGGCTATGGTTCGGAAAATCTCGCGCCGTTCAATCTCGCTCTCGCGGTGATCGGAACCGGCATGCTGTGGGTCGGATGGTTCGGCTTCAACGGCGGCTCGGCGCTCTCGGCGGGCGGGCGCGCCGCGATGGCAATCGTGGTAACCCATCTGGCCGCCTGCGCGGGTGCGCTGGCCTGGATGTTTCTGGAATGGTGGACCCGCGGCAAGCCATCGGTGCTCGGCATGATCTCCGGCGCGATCGCCGGCCTCGGCACCATCACGCCGGCGGCGGGCTTCGTGATGCCGATGCAGGGCATTGTCATCGGCGTGATTGCCGGCGCGGTCTGCTTCTGGGCCTGCACCTGGCTCAAGCTGAAACTCGGTTACGACGATTCGCTGGACGTGTTCGGCGTGCACGGCGTCGGCGGTCTGACCGGCACGCTGCTGACCGGCGTGTTCGCGGTGGCGGCCGTCTCCGCGACGGCGGATGCGCCCGGCATTTCCGGATTGCTGGAGGGCAATCCCGGACAGGTCCTGACGCAGCTCTACGGAATTGCCGTCACGCTGATCTGGTGCGGCGTGGTCACTTTCGTCCTGCTCAAGATCATCAGCTTCCTGGTTCCGCTGCGCGTTACCCAGCAGCAGGAAGTCGAGGGGCTCGACATCACCCAGCACGGGGAAGCCCTTCAATAGGTGCGTTGAGCCGATCGCAATACCTCAGCAAAGCCCGGCTTCGGCCGGGCTTTGTATTTCAGGCGACTCGCACAAAGGCACCTGACTGTTTGCTAGGCACTCATGGCGTCCCTTTGTGCGCAGCAAC
This sequence comes from Pseudorhodoplanes sp., assembly GCF_050250235.1. GTDB lineage: Bacteria > Pseudomonadota > Alphaproteobacteria > Rhizobiales > Xanthobacteraceae > Pseudorhodoplanes. The sequence continues at coordinate 56,521 of NZ_JBFWPA010000004.1, read as the reverse complement.
CCAAGGCGCGTTTCGCGGCCATTCCACTCCCAGCAATTTCCTCATCAAATCAGGCTGTTAGGACCCTTGCGGCGAAGTGGCACGGGGTTTGATTCCCTGTCCGCCGGGAACTGGCTTGCGGGGGCACAACCATGCCTGCCGGATCCCGAGTGAGACAGCCTGGAGCGACACGCAAGCTCCGGGACAACGGGGATCGAACCAAATGAAAATCGTCATGGCCGTTATCAAGCCATTCAAGCTCGACGAGGTCCGCGACGCCCTGACCGCGATCGGGGTGCACGGCATGACCGTCACTGAGGTCAAGGGATACGGGCGTCAAAAGGGGCACACTGAAATCTACCGCGGCACCGAATACGCCGTGAGCTTCCTGCCGAAGCTCAAGGTCGAGGTCGCAGTCGCTACTGACCAGGTCGACAAAGTCATCGAGACCATCACCGGCGCGGCCAAGACCGGCCAGATCGGAGACGGCAAGATCTTCGTCCTCAACCTGGAGAGCGCGGTGCGCATCCGCACCGGCGAAACAGACGCCTCCGCCCTCTAAACCGAATGCACTCGGACAGGAGCCTCACTATGTCGTTCAAGTTTCCATCCCGAGCCGGACGGACTGCCGCCCTTGCGGCCGCAGCGTCGCTCGTGGCAACCGCGGCCTTCGCGGAACCGACCGTCAACAAGGGAGACAACGCCTGGGTGATGACCTCGGCGGCGCTCGTCCTGCTGATGACGATCCCCGGCCTCGCATTGTTCTATGGCGGACTCGTGCGCACGAAGAACATGCTGTCGGTGCTGATGCACGTGTTCTATTCGGTCTGCATCGTCGGCATCATCTATGTCGTCTATGGCTACAGTCTTTCATTCACCGGCGGCTCCGAGTGGATCGGCGGCTTCTCGAAAGCGTTCCTCTCGGGCGTGACCACCGACTCGATGGCCGGCACCTTCTCGGTCGGCGCCAGCGTATCGGAATATGCCTATATCGCCTTCCAGATGACCTTCGCCATGATCACGCCGGCGCTGATGGTCGGCGCGTTTGCCGAACGCATGAAGTTCTCGGCGGTGGCGCTGCTGCTGCCGCTTTGGGTGACCTTCATCTACTTCCCGATCGCGCACATGGTATGGTACTGGGCCGGTCCGGACGCCATCGACACCGCCGCCAAGGCCGTCGCTGCTGCAGCGGACGATGCTGCCAAGGCGAAGGCGCAGGCCGCACTCGATGAAGTCCTCGCCGATGCCGGCAAGATTTTCTCCTGGGGCGCGATCGACTTCGCCGGCGGCACCGTGGTGCATATCAATGCCGGCATCGCCGGTCTGGTCGGCGCCATCATGGTCGGCAAGCGCACCGGCTATGGCAAGGAACTGATGCCTCCGCATTCGATGGTCATGACCATGATCGGCGGCTCGCTGCTGTGGGTCGGCTGGTTCGGCTTCAACGTCGGCTCCAACCTCGAAGCCACCGGCACCGCCGCACTGGCGATGGTCAACACCTTCGTCGCAACCTGCGGCGCCGCGCTGTCCTGGATGTTCGCGGAGTGGCTGGTGAAGGGCAAGCCGTCGCTCCTCGGGATCGTGACCGGCGCGGTCGCCGGCCTTGTCGCTGTAACACCGGCGGCGGGCTTCGCCGGCCCGGTCGGCGCGATCGTGCTCGGCCTCGTATCCGGCGTGGTGTGCCTGTTCTTCTGCTCGGCCATCAAGCACATGTTCGGCTACGACGACGCGCTCGATGTGTTCGGCGTTCATGCCGTCGGCGGCATCGTCGGCGCGCTCGGCACCGGCATCCTGGTGAGCCCAGCGCTCGGCGGAACCGGCATCTTCGACTACGTCACCGGCAAGGTCGCGGAATACGACTTCGCGACCCAGATGCTCGCCCAGACCAAGGGCGTGCTGCTGACGATCGTGTGGTCGGGCGTCGGCACCGCAATCATCCTGTTCGTCATCAGCATCATCGTTGGCTTGCGCGCCACCGTCGACAAGGAGCGCGAGGGCCTCGATCTCACCGAACACGGAGAGCGCGCCTACAACATGTAAGCGCTCGAAGAGTCGTGCGGCGGGGCGTATACCCGGCACCGTCCCTTCGCCGAATGGAGGCTCCGGTCGTAAGACCGGGGCCTCTTTCGTTCTGGTGAGTCGTAGTTCGGGTCGCGTCAGCCCGCCGTGGCGGGTTTTTGCGGCGCGTTGAATTCCGCAGGCTTGTCCTGCGACGGCTCCACCCAGCCGGCGTCGGCTGCTGCTTTCTCGCCTTCCTGCACGGCACTGTCGTACACGCGCTCCGCAACCTGCGCGGCCTTGCCGGCCTGCTCCTGCATGGCATCCAGTGCACCGGCCTTGACCTGATCGCTGGCGGCACCCATGACCCGATCCTCCGCGTCGGTACGCGGCAGCGCGGCACCGATCGCAGCGCCGAGCGCCAGGCCGAGAGCGCCAAGCACAAGCGGCTGCTCGCGCATCAATGTCGTGATGCGATCGCCCGCCGCCTTCTGCAACCGCGCAGCACGCTGCATCGTCGCATCGGTGGCGTGCCGAACCTGATCGGAGGCATCCGCCGCTGCGTCGGCTGCCGCATCGTAAGCCTCGCCGGCGCGTGCTTGCGCCGCGTGCATTCCACCAGTCATCCGGGCAGCGGCGCGGGACGCGCCATCGGCAAACGCCTCGGTCGTGGACGGACCCCCGTCGCGCGACCGGTCATTGTGTTCGTATTCGATTTCATGGACCGGCCGCTCGCGCCGGGCGAGCATCAGCCAGGCGAGGCCCGCACCCACCAAGGCGATCGGCAGCGGATTGGCCTTGGCCTGCCGCCCGAGATTGCGGCCGAACTGCGCGACACCGCCGTCGCGGACCAGGCTCAGCCCTTCGTCCAGCATGCTTCCCGGCGTCAGCCGTGAACGAAGACGGTCCAGCGAGCCTTCGAGATTTGCGCGCGCGTGCTCCGCATCGCGCTCGGCCTGAGCCGCCTGGCCTTTCGTCATGTCCGCACCTGTTGTTTCGCGAGGGACGCGTCATTCTGCAATTGCTGGATGGTGGCGCGCGGAACCAGATTCTCCGACCTGAAGCTGCGCATCCCGACAAGCATGAGCACCATGCCCAGGACCAGTGCGACGCCTCCGACGATCGCGGCGGCCAGCGTGGGCTCGGTTCCCTGCTCGACCAGCGCGGCAACGAGTGCAGTCATCAATACGACCAGCGCCGGGATCAGAAGCACAGCACCAATCACCAGCATGGTGAGACCGCGCGTCAGCTGGTTGATCTTGTCACTGACTTCCGCGCGCGCCAGCCGCACTTCGCTGCGAAACAGCGCCGTTCCGTCCGCGACCACGTCGCCGAACAGATCGGGCAAGCGCCGCCGCATCGTGGTATCCCGTGTCATATCGTCCATGAAAAGTCCCCTACAGGCTGGGCGAGCGGTGATAGGGCGGCTCCGCGCGGCGGGCCTGCTCGTCAGAGGTCTTCAGAAATCGTGCGAGGAACAATCCGGCGGCGAAGCTGCCCACCATAAAGGTCAGCGGCTGGCGCCGGGCGAAAGCGTGGAGCGAACCGTAAATTTCGTCGACGTCGCGATCCCGAAAGCTCTGCGACATCCGGTCGAGGCCGTCGGCGGCCTCATGCAACAACCCGGCAATCCCGGTATTCTTGCCATCAAGGGATTCTGCCGCCTTGTGCGTAGCCTCCGCGAGGCTCTCGACCTGATCGAGGCCGGCATCCTTCTGAGCGTTGGCAAAGCCCTTGAGCTTTTCCCTGGTGCCGCCGAATGAATTCCTGCCGCCATTGGAAGAGCGGTTCCTGCCGGCATCGGCGGCTTCGTAGCTCCTGCCGGAATCCGACCCCGAATTGCGGTTGGCGCCGCGCTGATAGGCTTCGCTCATGGTTGTGACCTCTGCGCGGCGCGTGGGTCGCCGCCGTTTCGCCGGTTTTCGAAGGCTTGTGCGAGTCCAACGGCAGGAACGCGTACCGGTTCCGGCGTGGCGCAGAAATTCGGCCGCTCCGCGCACCGCCCTCCGACAGCTTCAAGAGCGATACAAGCCGCGGCCTCACGACCGATGGTTAATTGGACCTTAACCAGCGCGGCCTAGGCTCGCTCAGCATCAAGTAATCCGGCCGAAATGCGCGTGATGTTCATGAATGCCGCCGAACGCGAACAGCCCCCGTCGTCCGCGCGGACGGCCGATCCGCGCACGCAAGATCGGTCGGCTTTCGCGCGCCTGAACGACCTGCTCGCGCCCATTGCGCCCGGCAAAACGCCCATCAACTGCGCAGTGGGCGAGCCCCAGCACCCGGTGCCGGCCTTTGCCGGACCGGTTTTCGCGAAGCACATCGCCGATCTCGGCCGCTATCCGGCCAACAAGGGCACCGAACTGTTCCGCAAGTCTGTGGCAGGCTGGCTCGGTCGCCGGTTCGACCTGCCGCGCCCCATCGATCCGGAGACCGAAGTACTGGTGCTGAACGGCACCCGCGAAGGCCTGTTCCTTGCTGCGCTCGCTGCCGCCCGCAATGCCGCGCCGCGTGCCGGAAAGCCCGCCATCCTCGTGCCCAATCCCTGCTACGGCGCCTATTCGGCCGGCACCTCCGCCGCGCATGGCGAGACGGTGTACATGCCGGCAACCGCCGCGAGCGGATTCCTCCCCGATCTCGGTTCGCTCGACGATTCGCTGCTCGCGCGCACCATCGCGTTCTACATCGCCTCCCCCGCCAATCCCCAGGGCTCGGTAGCCAGCCGCGATTATCTCGCGCGCCTGATCGGGCTCGCGCGCAAGCATGATTTCATGGTGTTCTCGGACGAATGCTATTCGGAAATCTATTTCGGCGAAAAGCCGGCCGGCATTCTCGAAGTCGCCGGACCGGACTATGCCAATGCCATTGCCTTCAATTCGCTGTCCAAGCGCTCCAACCTGCCCGGCCTGCGCGTCGGCTTCACCGCCGGTGACAGGGCGTTTCTCGCGCGCTTTCTCGAATATCGCAACAATTCGGCGCCGCAGGTGCCAATGCCGGCGCAGGCCGTCGCCGCTGCGGCGCTCGACGACGAGTCCCACGTGATCGAGAACCGAAATGCCTATGAGCGCAAATTCGATCTCGCCGACCAGATCGTCGGCGACCGATACGGCTACAAGCGTCCGCCCGGCGGCTTTTTCCTTTGGCTCGACGTGTCGGCGCAAGGCGGCAGCGTGAAGGCAGCCGAGCGGCTCTGGCGCGAAGCCGGCGTGCGCGTGCTTCCGGGCGAATACGCATCCTTCACGGAGAGCGACGGCAGCAATCCGGGCCGCGACTATATTCGCGTCGCCATGGTGCATGACAACGCAACCACCGCCGAGGCGCTGCATCGCCTCGTGGCCGTTCTCGGATAGCGCCAATGCCAGCCATCAGTCAGCGCGGTCTCGACCGGTTCGATTTTCTTTCCGACGATCTGCGCGGTGCGATCCGCCGGCGCATCGGCGAGATGTTCGGCATGGCCCTGCTGGCCATCGCATTGCTGATGACAATCGCTCTCGCCACCTGGTCGGTGCAGGATCCGAGTCTCAGTCACGCCACCGACGCAGGCGTCCGCAATTGGCTCGGGAGAAGCGGCGCAGTGTTCGCCGATCTGTCGATCCAGCTTTTCGGTCTTGCATCGATCATGCTGGTGCTGCCGGTCGCGATGTGGGGATGGCGGCTTTTGACCCATCGCGCACCCGGCCGCCGATGGACGCGACTCGTCTTCTGGATTGCGGGAATGCTGCTCGCATCGGCTTTCGCATCCTGCCTGCCGCGCACCATCGGCTGGCCACTTCCTGCCGGAATGGGCGGCGTAACCGGCGACGCCATCCTGAAGGCGCCGCTGCTGGTGCTGGGTGGAGCGCTGTCGGGCACGAGCCGCGCCGTGCTGGCCAGCGTCATCGGGATTGCGGCGCTGGTGGCGATTGCGATCGTGCTGGGATTTGGCCTTCGCCGAAGCGGCGATCTGGTGAACGACATTCATCGGGAGGCCGAGGAATTCGAGGACGAAGAAGAGCGCGCCTCGATCTCGATCGGATGGCTCGTCCACACCTTGCTCAGCGCCAAGGCACGGCTATCGCTGTTCATCCGACGTCGGCTGTCCGGCGACGAGGAGATTGCGCTGCGTCCCGCGCGGCCGGGCCCCGGACCAAGGCATGCGGAACCGCGCATGCAACGTCCCGAGTCCGAACCGGACGAGGATGACGCAATCGGAGACGAGGAACCGTTCGAGGACGAGCCCGTAGCGCCGGCGCCCAAGAAGGCCCGCGTGCAGCCCCAGCCGAAGACGCGCCGTTCGGGAGCTTTCGTGCTGCCGCCCCTCAATCTGCTGGCCCAGCCCAAGGCGAGCGATCGGGCGACGCAGAGCACCGAGGAGATCGAGGAACAGGCCGAGGCGCTGGAAAGCGTGCTGGAAGATTTCGGCGTCAAGGGCGAGATCATCAACGCGCGCCCGGGCCCGGTGGTGACGCTGTACGAACTCGAGCCCGCGCCCGGCATCAAGTCGTCGCGCGTGATCGGCCTGGCCGACGACATCGCCCGCTCGATGAGCGCGGTGTCCGCGCGCGTCGCGGTGGTGCCCGGCCGCAACGCCATCGGCATCGAACTGCCGAACGAGTTTCGCGAGAAGGTCTATTTCCGCGAGATGCTGGCGGCGTCGGAATACAACAATACGCCGGCCAAGCTGCCGCTCTGCCTCGGCAAGACCATCGGCGGCGAGCCGGTGGTGGTCGATCTCGCGCGCATGCCGCATCTCCTGATCGCGGGCACCACCGGCTCCGGCAAGTCGGTCGCGATCAACACCATGCTGCTGTCGCTTCTGTACAAGCTGCGGCCCGATCAATGCCGCCTGATCATGATCGATCCGAAGATGCTCGAACTCTCCGTCTATGACGGCATCCCGCATCTGCTGACGCCGGTCGTCACCGATCCGAAGAAGGCCGTCGTCGCGCTGAAATGGGCCGTGCGCGAGATGGAAGAACGCTACAAGAAAATGTCGAAGCTCGGCGTGCGAAACATCGACGGCTACAACACGCGCGTCAACGAGGCCAAGGCCAAGGGCGAGGTGCTGTCGCGCACCGTGCATACCGGATACGACAAGGAAACCGGCGAGGCCATTTACGAGAAGGAGGATCTCGAATTCGAGGAGCTTCCGTATCTCGTGGTGATTGTCGACGAGATGGCCGACCTGATGATGGTCGCCGGCAAGGACATCGAAGGCGCGATCCAGCGTCTGGCGCAAATGGCGCGCGCTGCGGGCATCCATGTAGTGCTGGCGACGCAGCGACCCTCGGTCGACGTCATCACCGGTACCATCAAGGCGAATTTCCCGACCCGCATCTCTTTCCAGGTGACGTCGAAGATCGACAGCCGCACCATTCTCGGCGAGCAGGGCGCCGAGCAGCTGCTCGGCCAGGGCGACATGCTCTACATGGCGGGCGGGGGCCGCATCAGCCGCGTGCACGGACCGTTCGTGGCGGACGACGAGGTCGAGAAAGTCGTGCGGCACCTCAAATCGCAGGGCGTCCCGCAATATCTCGAAGAGGTCACGCGCGACGAAGCCGAGGATGAGGATGGCGCGGTGTTCGATGCGACCGGCATGGGCGCGGAAAAGGACCTCTACCAGCAGGCGGTCGACGTGGTGCTGCGCGACCGCAAAGCCTCCACCAGCTACATTCAGCGAAGGCTCCAGATCGGCTATAATCGCGCCGCCTCGCTGATGGAGCGGATGGAGCAGGAAGGCGTGGTCGGACAGCCCAATCACGCCGGAAAACGTGAAATCTTGATCGAGGAAGGTGCCAGCCGCTTCGGCTAGACTGCCGGTTCAGGCCAATCCGGAACCGCGGGAACCGGAATGGCAACACGCTCTATTGAGAATCGGCCCTGTGCCGATTAACTCGGAAGGGGCCGCAACGAGCGCCGGGGAAACGCGCCGCTTGCAACGGAGTGACGTATGACGCGAACGCTGCCCAAACTCTGCGCTTTCATGCTGGCCGGCCTGATCGCAGGCCTCGCAAGCGGGTCCGGCGCACGGGCGCAGGCCGTTCCGTTGCCGCGGCCGGCACCGCTCGCGAAATCCGAGCTGATGACGATCGCCCAGGCGCAGCGCCCGACCCCGCCGGGCATGCTGGCACCGGCGCCGGCACCGGTGCGTCCAAATGCCCCGGCCGGCAAGCCGGGCGAGACCACGGCATTCGACGGCAGCCAGCGCGCGCTGGTCGACCGCATCTCGAATTACCTTTCCGGAATGCGCCAAGTGGTCGGCAAATTCGTGCAGGTCGGGCCGGACGGCCGCAAGACCCAGGGGGAACTCTACCTGCAGAAGCCCGGCAAGCTCCGCTTCGAATACGAGGACCCGAGCCCGATCCAGCTGATTGCCGACGGCACCTCGCTCGTGGTGCGCGACCGCCGGCTTGCAACCCAGGACCTCTACCCGCTCGGCCAGACGCCGCTGCGTTTCCTGCTGGCCGACAAGGTGGACCTGCTGCGCGACACCAATGTCGTCAGCGTGTATTCCGACGACATTTTCTCGACCGTCGTGATCGAGGAAAAGCAGACGCTCGGCGGCAAGCACAAACTGATGCTGATGTTCGACGCCAAGGATCTGACGCTGAAGCAATGGACCGTCACCGACCCGCAGGGCTTCGATACCACGGTCGCGATCTACAATCTCGACATGACCAAGAAACCGGATCCGGCGCTGTTCAAGATCAATTACGAACGGATGCTGCAATAGCGGTCATTCCTCGTCCGCCGAGATCAGCCTTGCGCCGCGGCGGAAGGTCAGCCAGCTCCATAGCCAGGTGATCGCGACCACGAATCGGTTGCGCAGCCCGATCAGAAAATAGATGTGGGCGACGCCCCAGAACATCCAGCCGAGAAAGCCGGTGAGCTCGAAACGTCCGATCTTCACCACCGCCGCACGCCGGCCGATCGCGGCGAGGTCGCCGGCATGGTAATAGTGGAACGGCTTCGGCGCGTCCTGCCCTTTCGCGCGTGAAGCGATCAGCCGCCCGATATATCTGCCCATCTGCTTTGCGGCCGGCGCGATGCCGGGAACGTTCGGCACCGAAGCGAGATCGCCGGCGGCAAACACATTCGGATGGCCCGGCACCGACAGGTCCGCATTCACGGTGATGCGGCCGGCACGGTCATGCGCGGCGCCGATCCATTGCGCGGCGGGTGACGCAACCACGCCCGCGGCCCAGACGATGGTGGAAGCTTCGATCGGCGCACCGGCATCGACCGCCACGCCGTTGCGCGTGCAATCGGTCACGCGCGTATGGGTCATCACTTCCACGCCCATGCGTTCCAGCGCGGACTTCGCGTAATTCGACAGATTGTCCGGCAGCGCCGGCAGGATGCGCGGGCCGGCCTCGATCAGCACGATGCGCGACCTCCTGGGATCGATGCGGCGGAAATCCGCGCGCAGCGTCTCATGGGCGACCTCGGCCATGGCGCCCGCCATCTCGACGCCGGTCGGGCCGCCGCCAACCACGACGAAGGTCAGGTGCCTGCGTTGCGCCGCCTCGTCCTCCGCGACTTCAGCGCGTTCAAAGGCAAGCAGGAAGCGCGCGCGGATTTCCCGGGCATCTTCGAGCTGCTTCAGGCCCGGCGCCGCTCCCTCCCATTCGTCATGGCCGAAATAGGCATGGGTCACGCCGCTGGCGAGAACGAGATAATCGTATGGCAGGGTCAGCGCATCGGCCTGCACCGTCTGCGCTTCGGTATCGACTGCGGTGACCCTCGCCATCACCACGCGGAGGTTCTCCTGCCGGCTCAGGATGGCGCGGATCGGCCAGGCGATATCGGCCGGTGATAAAGCCGCGGTCGCGACCTGATAGAGCAGCGGCTGGAAACAGTGATGATTCTGCCGGTCGACCAGAACGATATCCACAGGCGCGCGGGCCAGCGCGTTGGCCGTCGCGAGCCCGGCAAAGCCGCCGCCGACGATGATCACGCGGGGTCGTGATGTTTCGCTGCCCACAGCCATTCCCGCCTGTCTGGAATTTCCGTGCGGAGGCACTTAAGACTTGGGCATGACGTTGAAGATCACGACCTGGAATGTCAATTCGGTGCGGTTTCGCATCGATCTTGTGGCGAAATTCATCAAGGCGGTGCGGCCGGACATCCTGTGCCTGCAGGAAACCAAGTGCCCGGACGACAAGTTTCCGCTCAAGCGGTTCAAGCGTCTGGGTTACGAGCATGTCGCGATGAATGGCCAGAAGGGCTATCACGGCGTGGTCGTGCTCTCGCGCCTGCCCTTCGACGAGACCAGCAAGCGCGGCTTCTGCGGCGTCAATGACTCGCGGCACATCTCCGTCACGCTGGGCGAAAGGGCCGGGCTGAAAGATCCGGTGATCGTGCACAATCTCTACGTGCCCGCCGGCGGCGACCTGCCGGATCCCGCGCTCAATCCGAAATTCAGGCACAAGCTGTCCTTTCTCGACGAGATGCGCGAATGCAGGGACGTGCATGTCAACGGCCATGCGCGCGCGATCCTGGTCGGCGATCTCAATGTGGCGCCGCGCGAGCATGACGTATGGAGCCACCGCCAGCTCCTCGACGTGGTGTCGCATACGCCGATCGAGACCGAGAAGCTCAACGCCGCACAGACCGCCGGCGGCTGGGTCGATGCGATGCGCGAATTCGTGCCGGAACCGACGAAGCTTTACACGTGGTGGAGCTATCGCTCGCCGGACTGGAAGGCCGCGGACAAGGGCCGCAGGCTCGATCACATGTGGATCTCCCCCGCCCTGATGGATCGCGTGTCGGAGATTCGCATCGCCAAGGAGGCGCGCGGCTGGGCGCAGCCGTCCGATCACGTCCCGGTGACGGCGACCATGGCGCTGTGACCGGCACCGCATGCGCGAGGCAGGGCCTGGCGCCCGGCAGACGAGCTACTGATCGTTGGGATCGAGCGCGTAGCGGACTTCCAGAAGCTCGGCGATCGATTGCCGCGCGCGCTGCGCCACATAATCGCGCAGCCGCATCGCGACGGACGGATCGTCTTCCAGAATTTTCAGAAACATGCTGCGCGAAACGCGGATCACCCTGGCTTGATCCTGCGCGACGGCCGTGAGCGGCTGCGCTCCCTCTGCGAGCAAGGCGAATTCACCCAGCAACGTACCGGGCCCGGCCTCGATGCCGTTGCCCGCCAGGTCCGGATCGGCGCTGAGCCGGAACACGCCGGCCTGTACGACATAGGCGCAGTCGATCCGATCGCCCGGCCGGAACAGGACTTCGCCCGGCCGCACCTCGCGTGTCTCCGCACCAAGCGCGATCAACCGGAGCGCGGCGCGCCCGAGCGCCCGGAGCATCGGCACCTGTTCCAGGATCGCGATGTCGTTGTCGATGCTCACGAGCGGCGGGCCTGAATGCCGCCTAGGGGACTAGCTTGTAGCCGCCGGCGTCGGTCACAAGGATCGCCGGATTTGCGGCATCCTTCTCGACCTTCTGGCGAAGACGATAGACGTGGGTTTCGAGCGTATGCGTGGTCACACCGGAATTGTATCCCCAGACCTCCTGCAGCAGCGTCTCGCGCGACACCGGGCGCTGGCCGGCACGGTACAGATAGCGAAGGATTGCGGTTTCTTTCTCGGTGAGGCGGACCTTGTTGCCCTTCTGGCCGGTCAGAAGCTTGGAGCTTGGGCGGAAACTGTAAGGCCCGATGGTGAAGACCGCGTCCTCGCTCGCCTCATGCTGGCGCAATTGTGCGCGGATGCGTGCAAGCAGGACCGCGAAGCGGAACGGCTTGGTCACATAATCGTTGGCGCCGGATTCCAGCCCAAGGATGGTGTCGGAATCGGTATCGTGGCCGGTGAGCATGATGATCGGCGCCTTGAAACCGGATTTTCGCAGCACCCGGACCGCCTCTCGTCCATCCATGTCGGGCAGCCCGACATCCATGATGATGAGGTCGACCTGACTCTCTTTGGCGAACTGAATGCCCCTGGCGGCGCTGTCTTCGGCCTTGGCCTCGAATTCCTCATGCAGTGCGAGCTGCTCGACCAGGGTCTCTCGCAGCTCGACGTCGTCGTCGACAATCAGGATCTTACGAACATTCGACATATGATGGCCCCCCAAGGGCCCTGAGATTACCGATTTATGGCGAAATAGGGCATTGGAGATTGTAAGGGCAAGCGGGACTTGCCTTGTTGGTATGCGCGATTTAGCCCCCCCTTGTGAACAATGCCGTTCCGGCCCCTCGTCCATATCCACGTCCAAAGCCGATCTGGAAGCAAAACCCGCGGCATTTTGAGGGCCGGGGCGACCGTTTATCCGGTCGCACTGGGCCGCTCGGGGATTCTCGCCAACAAGCGGGAAGGCGACGGTGGAACCCCGCGGGGCCGGTTCCGCCTGAAGCGCCTCTGGTGGCGGGCAGATCGAATCACCCGGCCCCGGACCGGGCTTCCCGCGCGGCCTATCGGCCCGGACGACGCCTGGAGCGAAGATCCCGCGGACCGGCGGTATAATCGTCCCGTCGAACGCAAGCCCGGGGAACCCGGGGACCGGCTGATGCGAGCCGACGCGCTTTACGACCTGATTGTCGAGATCGACCATAACGACCGCCCCCGCATTGCCGGGCGCGGCAGCGCCGTCTTCATCCATGTGGCCCGCGATGGCTTCCGGCCAACTGCCGGCTGCGTCGCGCTCCGGCGCAACGATCTGATGCGGCTGCTGGAGCGGCTGTCACCGCGGACATGGATTCACATTGGTTAAACGCCGGACCCCCGCAGGCACTTTCGATTAACAATGCCGGAACACTGATTTTACAACTCCTCGCTTGTTAATCGAATTGCACGTCCGCGCTGTTAGGGTTTCGGCACCTTTCCTCCATCCGCGACCTTGCATGTATACGACACAGACGCCGAACGAGCCTGCGCCGGCCCAGTACGAACGCGACATCATTGGCCATGTCCGCTCGGTCGGCGGATCAAGCGCTGCGATCGAACTGGCCGGAAACATGGTTCGCGATGCGGCATGCGCGACCGTCGGGAAGTTTCTCGGAATTGTCAGCGGCGACGGCGTGATCATCGGCATGGTCACGGAAGTCTCGGAACAGGCCGGCGCACGCGGCGTCAGCATCGCGCATATCGATCTGTTCGGAGAAATGAAGGAACGTAACGGCGTCCCGGCATTCTCGCGGGGCATCACCGATTACCCGACCATCGGTGAGCCGGCACTGCTGATGACCAATGACGAATTGCGTCTGATCTACGGTAACAAGCGGGCAACCGCGCATGTCGGCATGCTGCGCCAGGACAGCACCATCAAGGCGCTGGTCGACGTCGACGAGTTGCTCAACAAGCATTTCGCCATTCTCGGCACCACCGGCGTCGGCAAGTCGAGCGGCGTAGCGATCATTCTGCAGCAGGTTCTGGCGGCGCGCCCGGACCTGCGCATTTTCCTGGTCGATCCGCACAACGAATATGGCCGCTGCTTCGGCGACAAGGCGCAGGTGCTCAATCCGCGCAATCTGCGGCTGCCCTTCTGGCTGTTCAATTTCGAGGAAACCGTCGATGCGTTCTTCGGCGGGCGGCCGGGGGTGGACGAGGAAGTCGAGATTCTCGCCGACGTAATTCCGATCGCCAAGGGCGCCTATCTGCAATACCGCAACGCCAATGAGCGCATGCTCTCCAAGCGGCGCGATCCGAAGAGCGCGGGCTTCACCGCCGATACGCCGGCACCCTATCGCATCGAGGATCTGATCGGCCTGATCGACGAGCGCATGGGCAAGCTTGAGAATCGCTCCTCGCGCTCGCATCACTACAAGCTGCTGCAGCGGATCCAGACCTTTCGCAACAACCCGCGCTACGCCTTCATGTTCGAGAACGCCAATGTCGGCGGCGACACCATGGCGGAGATCATCTCCAACCTGTTTCGTCTGCCTGCCAATGGCAAGCCGGTTACGGTGATGCAGCTTGCCGGTTTCCCGGCCGAGGTTGTGGATTCGGTCGTGTCCGTGCTCTGCCGCATGGCATTCGATTTCGGCCTGTGGAGCGACGGCGTTGCGCCGCTGCTGTTCATCTGCGAGGAGGCGCATCGTTATGCCTCGTCCGCGGAATCCAAGACCGGCTTCGGACCGACCCGGCGCGCCTTGTCGCGCATCGCCAAGGAGGGCCGCAAATACGGCGTCTATCTCGGCCTCGTGACGCAGCGGCCCTGCGAGATCGATCCCAACATCATCTCGCAATGCAACACGCTGTTCGTGATGCGACTCGCCAACGACCGCGACCAGGCGCTTATCCGGTCGGCAATCTCCGACGCGGCATCGAGCCTGTTGACCTTCGTTCCGTCATTGAGCACCGGCGAGGCGTTCGTGTTCGGCGCGGGCGTCGCGTTGCCGATGCAGATGAAGTTCAACAACATGCCGGAGCAGTTCCGGCCTTCCAGCGAAGTCGGCAAAAGCGCGCATGCCAGTGCCGATGCAGGCCTCGACCTGATCACCTCGGTCATCGATCGCTGGCGCAGCGCGACCATGAGTCAGAAGCTGTATGAGGACGATGGCAGCTACGATACCGGCTTTGTGCGCGAGGACGCGCCGCCGATGCAGCCCGCTCCGCTCACCGGCGGACTTGACCCGCAGCGCTCGCGCTTGCTGAAGCAGCCGCTCAGCGCTGCGCTTGGATCGGCCGACCTGCCGAAGACCTGGCGATAGCCGGCGCGCGACGCGGGAGCTTTCCTTTTGGCGTCGACGGCTGATCGACGCAGGGACGATCGCGCGCAAGTGAGCGAAGCTTTCACACACGACGGGAACTTTTCTTCGGGGCTTCAGGGCTTCGATCGAACGCCGAAGATCGCGCTGCCCACGCGCACGTGTGTGGCGCCGAATTGAATCGCCGCCGGAAAATCCGCGCTCATGCCCATCGAGAGAAGTTTCACACCGTTGCGCGCGGCTATCTTCGCAGTCAGCGCGAAATGCGGCGCCGGCGCCTCGTCGAAGGGCGGGATGCACATCAGCCCGGAAATCGTCAGCCCGTAACGGTCCCGGCATCCGCGCAGGAAGTCGTCGGCATCCTCGGGCAGGATGCCGGCTTTCTGAGACTCAGCGCCGGTGTTGATTTCCACGAAAAGCTGCGGCGCCCGGCCCTGCCGGCCGATTTCCTTCGCCAGCGCCTCGCACAGGCTCGGCCGGTCGACCGAATGGATGGCGTCGAACAATGCGACGGCCTCCTTCGCCTTGTTGGATTGCAGCGGACCGATCAAATGCAGGTCGAGACCGGCATGCACCTCCCGCAACGCCGGCCATTTCGCCTTCGCCTCCTGCACCCGGTTTTCGCCGAACACGCGCTGGCCGGCAGCGATCGCCTCCGCGATGGCGTCGGCTCCGAAGGTCTTGGAGACGGCGATCAGCGTCACCGAGTCGCGGTTCGCCTCGCGGCAGGCGCGGGCGATCTCGGCGCGCACCGCCGCCAGCGCGGATGCGATGTCGTGCGGTTTGGCGCCGCTCGCCTGAACGGATTCGGCCATGCCGGTGGCACTAGCCTCGCCACATGCCGCCCGCAAGCAATAAAGCCCGGCCGTACTGGGCCGGGCTCTGAATACCTAAAGTCATCCTCAAACAGGGAATGCCGGTACACCGCTTGCACGGCAGGTCCGCCTCCGGCCGTCCGCGGAGAAACTCCGCGCGCGGCAACACAGTCATGGCTGCATGGTTCCGGGCAACGAGGTCGATAACGGCGTTGTGACGGAGGGAAGACGGCTCCCCGCACCGTTGACCCCAAAGACAGATTCATGTCACGTCCGGCGCGATTTTCTGAGCTTTTGAGCCCTCAATGACCGCCTCGCGCTACAACGCCCGCGACGCCGAGCCGCGCTGGCAGAAGACCTGGGACCAGCAGGCCATCTTCGCCACGAAGAACGAGGACCCGCGCCCGAAATACTACGTGCTGGAGATGTTCCCCTATCCGTCCGGGCGCATCCATATGGGCCACGTCCGCAACTACACCATGGGCGACGTGGTGGCCCGCTACAAGCGCGCCCGCGGCTTCTCGGTGCTGCATCCGATGGGCTGGGACGCCTTCGGCATGCCGGCCGAGAATGCCGCGATGGAGCGCAAGGTCCATCCGCGCGCCTGGACCTACCAGAACATCGCGCAGATGAAAGGCCAGCTCCAGTCGATGGGCCTGTCGCTCGACTGGGCGCGCGAGATCGCGACCTGCGACCCGGATTACTACAGGCATCAGCAGGCGATGTTCCTCGACTTTCTCGCAGCCGGCCTGGTCGAACGCAAGCAGTCGAAGGTGAACTGGGACCCGGTCGACCAGACCGTGCTCGCCAACGAGCAGGTGATCGACGGCCGCGGCTGGCGAAGCGGCGCGCTGGTCGAGCAGCGCGAGCTGACCCAGTGGTTCTTCACCATCAGCAAATACGCGCAGGAGCTGCTCGACGCGATCGACACCCTCGACCGCTGGCCGGAGAAGGTGCGCGTCATGCAGCGCAACTGGATCGGCCGTTCGGAGGGATTGCACATCCGCTTCGCACTCGATTCGGCGACGACGCCATCAGGCGAGAGCGAACTGGACGTGTTCACCACGCGGCCGGACACCCTGTTCGGCGCCAAGTTCATGGCGATCGCACCCGATCATCCGCTCGCCAAAGCCGCGGCGGCGAAGAATGCCGAACTCGCGAGCTTCATCGACGAGTGCAAACGGCGCGGCACCTCGCAGGCCGAGATCGACACCGCGGAGAAGATGGGCTTCGACACCGGCATCAAGGCGATCCATCCGCTCGATCCGACATGGCAATTGCCGGTCTATGTCGCGAACTTCATCCTGATGGATTACGGCACCGGCGCGATCTTCGGCTGCCCCGCGCACGACCAGCGCGACCTCGATTTCGTCAACAAATACGGGCTCGGCAACGTGCCCGTGGTGTGTCCGCCGGGCCAGGATCCGAAGACCTTCGTCATCACCGACGTGGCCTATGACGGCGATGGCACGCTGATCAATTCGCATTTTCTCAATGGCCTCTCGATTGCCGACGCAAAGGAAAAGGTTGCGCGCCGGCTCGAAAGCGAATTGCGCAACGGCAAGGCGGTCGCGCAGCGTCAGGTGAATTTCCGTCTGCGCGACTGGGGCATCTCGCGCCAGCGCTACTGGGGCTGTCCGATCCCGATCATCCATTGCGAGGCCTGCGGCGTTGTGCCGGTGCCAAAGGCCGACCTGCCGGTGAAGCTGCCGGAGGACGTGACCTTCGACCGGCCCGGCAATCCGCTCGACCGTCATCCGACATGGAAGCACGTGCCGTGTCCGAGCTGCGGAAGAGCGGCGCGGCGCGAAACCGACACCATGGACACCTTCGTTGATTCATCCTGGTATTTCGCGCGTTTCACCGATCCGTGGATCACCACCGCGCCGACCGATCGCAACGCGGTCGATCGCTGGCTGCCGGTCGATCAATATATCGGCGGCATCGAGCACGCGATCCTGCACCTGCTCTACAGCCGCTTCTTCACCCGCGCGATGAAGAAGACCGGCCATGCCGGCGTGGACGAGCCGTTCGCCGGCCTGTTCACCCAGGGCATGGTGGTGCACGAGACCTTCCGCAAAGCCGACGGCGAATACGTGATGCCGTCCGAGGTCGCGATCGTGGCGCAGGGTGACGCGCGCAAAGCCACGCTGAAGACCACCGGCGAGCCGATCGAGATCGGCTCGATCGAGAAGATGTCGAAGTCGAAGAAGAACACCGTCGACCCCGACGACATCATCGGCGCCTATGGCGCCGACACCGCGCGCTGGTTCGTACTGTCGGACTCGCCGCCCGAGCGCGACGTGATCTGGACCGAGGAAGGCGTGCAGGGCTCCTGGCGATTCGTGCAGCGGCTGTGGCGCCTCGTCGGCGAGGCCGCAGAGATCGCGGCGAAGGCGCCGGAGGCGCGTCCTGCAGCGTTCGGCGAGCGCGCGACCGCCGTCCGCAAGGCGGCGCATGGTGCGCTGGCGAAGGTGTCGGAGGATATCGAGAAGCTCCGCTTCAACCGGTGCGTTGCCCATATCTACGAATGCGCCAACGCGCTTTCCGCGGCGATCGGCGATGTATCCTCGCCGGCTGACATGACCCCGGATTTCGCCTGGGCAGTCCGCGAGGCCGCCGATATCCTGGTCCAGCTGTTCGCCCCGATGATGCCCCACCTCGCCGAGGAATGCTGGGCGGCGCTTGGCCACAAATCGCTGGTTTCGATGCAGGCCTGGCCCGAGGTGGAGCCCGCCTTGCTGGTGGAAAACAGCGTGACCCTGCCGGTCCAGGTCAACGGCAAGAAGCGGGCTGATGTAACCGTGCCACGGGATGCGGGAAATGCTGATATCGAGGCTGCCGTATTAACGCTGGATGCGGTAAGAAAGGCGCTGGATGGCAAGGCTCCCAAAAAGGTCATTGTTGTCCCGCACAGGATTGTGAATGTCGTCGCCTAGGGGATATCGGGGGGCAGGACTCGCGGGAATCCGGCGCTTTCTGGCGCTGGGGCTCGTTTTTGCCTGCGCCGGTCTCACCGCCGGCTGCTTCCAGCCCCTCTACGGCACCATCGGCATGGACACGGTGCCGGGGGCTCCGCCTTCAGTCCGCGCCGCGATGGCGGGCGTCGAAGTGGCTGAAATCGACGCCCCCAACGGCACCCCGGAGGCGCGCCTCGGGGTTGAAGTGCGCAACGCGCTGATTTTCGGACTGACCGGCGGCGCAGGCCAGATGCCGCCGACCCACATGCTGAAGATCAACCTCAAGGGCAACCGGCAGCACGTCATCGTCGACATCACCACGGCGCGCCCGGACATGGAAATCTACGGAATCGACGCGACCTACAGCCTGACCGACCTTGCGAACAAGAAGGTGGTACTGACCGGCCGGGCGTTCTCCCGGGCCTCCTACGACATCCCGGGTCAGCAGCAGCGCTTCGCGCGCCAACGTGGCGAGCGCGATGCACAGAACCGCGCCTCGGATATCATCGCCGACCAGATCAAGTCCCGGCTGGCGTCTTATTTCGTTACCGGCGGGTAAGGCGACCTCCGGACAGTCTTCGGTCGTCCCGCAAAGGCGGTGACCAATATTCCAGAGCGGTGGTTATGGGTCCCCGCTTGCGCGGGGACGACTGCAATGGTTGCCGTCAAGACCAACGAAGCCGAATCCTTCATCGCCCGGCCCGATCCGGCACGTCCGATTGTGCTGATCTATGGCCCCGATGCCGGGCTGGTGCATGAGCGCGCGGAGGCGCTGATCCGCGTCTCCGTCGACGATCCGAAGGACGTATTCTCGCTGATCCGGATCGACGGAGAGGAATTGTCCGGCAACCCCTATCGTCTGGTCGAGGAGGCCAACACGGTTCCGATGTTCGGGGGGCGGCGCGCCATCTGGGTGAAGGCCGGCGGCCGCAACATCGCTCCCGCGGTCGAGGCCGTGATCAACGCGTCCGCGCCGGATTGCCGGGTCGTGATCGAAGCCGGCGACCTGCGCAAGTCCGCGCCGCTGCGGGCCATCTGCGAGAAGGCGAAGAATGCCGCGGCCATTGCCTGCTACGCCGATGACGCGCGCGACGTCGCAAGGGTGGTCGACGACGAGCTGAAGAAGGCCGGACTGGCCATCGCTCCGGACGCGCGGTCCGCGCTGATGCCGTTTCTCGGCGGCGACCGCCAGGCTACGCGGAACGAACTGCAGAAACTTGCGCTCTACGTCCATGGCCGTGAGCGCATCACGCTCGAAGACGTGATGGCGGCGGTCGCCGACGCGTCGGCGGTCGCGCTGGACAATGTCATCGACGCAACCTTTGCCGGCAGGCCGGCCGATGTCGAATCGCATTTCGCCAAGGCGCGGGGCGAAGGCACTGCGCCTGGCGCAATCGTCGGAGCGGCGTTGCGCCATCTGTCGAATCTGCACCGGATGCGGATTGCAGTGGAAGAGGGCCAGTCAGTCACGGGCGCCGTGGAAGGCGCGCGACCGCCGATCCATTTCAGGCGCAAGGGCGCCATCGAGGCGGCGTTGCGCGCATGGACTGCAGCAAAGCTTCTGGATGCGATGAATACGCTCGGGGATGCGCTGCTTCAGACGCGGCTGCAGGCGAACCTGGCGGAGACGATTGCACATCGGTCGCTGATGACGCTGGCGGCCGCGGCAAGGAGAAAGACGCAATCTCCCTAGTCTAGCGGTCGCCCCCGCGGAAACGGGGGCCCATACGCGCCAATCTCGAATATGGGTCCCCGCCTTCGCGGGGACGACAGAAACTACTTCCGCTGCAGCCGCCGCACCACTTCGTCGAGTTGCTCCAGCGTGCGGTAGCGAACGCCGAGCGTGCCCCCGGCACGGCCGCGATCGTTGATCTCGACCACTAACCCCAGTGCATCGGAAAGCTGCCGCTCCAGCGCAGCGATGTTCGCGTCCTTCATCGCCTTGGCGCTTGATTTCTTCGTCTTCCTGGCATTCGCCCTGGCGTTGTCCTGACGCAGCTTCTCGGCCTCGCGGACATTGAGCCCCTTCTCGACGATGTCGCGCGCGACGCCTTCCGGATCGGTCTGGTTGATCAGCGCGCGCGCATGGCCCGCGGTCAGCTTGCCCTGATTGATATACGCCTTCACCGCATCCGGCAGCTTGAGCAGCCGCAGCGTGTTGGCGACATGGCTGCGGCTCTTGCCGACGATATGGGCGATGTCGTCCTGGCTGTGGCTGTATTGTGAAGCGAGCGCCTGATAGCCAGCCGCTTCTTCCAGCGGGTTGAGATCGGCACGCTGGATGTTCTCGATGATCGCAAGCTCGAGCGCCTCGGCGTCGGTGACTTCGAGCACGACGATCGGCACCTCGTGCAGGCCGGCACGCTGCGAGGCGCGCCAGCGCCGTTCGCCGGCGATGATCTCGAAGGTCTTGCCGCCGTCCGGCGCGGCTCGCACCACGATCGGCTGAATGATGCCGCGCTCGCGGATCGACTGCGACAGTTCGTCAAGCTCGGTATCGGCGAAGATGCGCCGCGGGTTGCGCGGATTCGGTGTGAGATGTTCGATCGGGATTTTGCGTGGCGGCAGCTTCTGGGCGCGGTCCGTCACAGGAGATTCGGCTGCGACATCTCCCATCAGCGCGGCAAGGCCGCGCCCCAATCGCGATCGCGAATCCTCTGCCATGTCGGCCGCTCCTGACGTTCGCGCCACCCTTGCCTCCGATTTCATTTCGATGCCGCCCGGTTACCGCTCAAGGCGCGCCCTGCTCGCGCTCGCGCTGGATCACTTCGGTCGCGAGCCGGAGATAGGCGTCGCTGCCGGCGCATTTCAGGTCGTAGACCAGCACCGGCTTGCCGTAGGACGGCGCCTCCGAAATCCTGACATTGCGCGGGATCACGGTGTCATAGACTTTCGAACCCATGAACTCGCGCACGTCGGCGACCACCTGGTTCGACAGATTGTTGCGCGCATCGAACATCGTCAGCACGATGCCGTGGATGGTCAGCCGCGGGTTCAGCAATTCCTTGACCTGATCGACGGTCTTCAGAAGCTGCGACAGGCCTTCGAGCGCGAAGAATTCGCATTGCAGCGGCACCAGCACCGCGTCGGACGCGGCCATTGCGTTGACCGTGAGCAGGTTGAGCGAGGGCGGGCAATCGACCAGGACATAGGTGTAATCCTCACCTTGTGGCTGGCCTTCGTTGAGCCGGCCGAGGGCGTTGCGCAGGCGAATGGCGCGGTCGCGGGCGCTGGAAATCTCCAGCTCGAGGCCGGCAAGGTCGAGGGTCGAGGCCGCAATATGCAGGCGCGGCACCGACGTGGTGAGGATCGAGTCGCGCAAGCTGGCTTCGCCCGTCAGCACATCGTAGGTCGAACGGTTGCGGCTCTTGCGGTCGATGCCGAGGCCGGTCGAGGCGTTGCCCTGCGGATCGAGGTCGATGATCAGGACCCGCTCGCCGATCGCCGCCAGCGCGGTCCCCAGATTGATGGCGGTCGTGGTTTTTCCCACGCCGCCTTTCTGGTTCGCGACCGCCAGCACCCGCATCGCCTTTGGCGCAGGGACGGAAAGGTCGGGTGCGCCAGCGGAGTCGCTCGGTGCAATCGTGGGTGCGTCGGTCATCTCTCAGGCCTCGTGATAGGAATAAAGTCGCAATCATTCCCGCATTGGACGCTGGCGTTCCACCGAGCGGACCCGGACGATGCGGCCACCGCGATCGGTGACGCTCTGGATCAACGCAGCATCAATGGTCCAACATTTAGATGCTGCGGTCAATTCAGCCTCTACATCTTGGCCCTTGTGGAACAGCGCCTGTGCGCCCCTTTTCAACAAGGGATAGGCGCTTTCGATGAGATTATCGAGGCTTGCGAGGGCCCGCGCGGTCACGATCTCCACCGGGTCGGCGAAGTGATCCACAAAGTCTTTGATCCGCACCGTATGAACCGTCACCGGCGCGCCGGTGATTCGGGCCGCTTCGCGCAGGAATGCCGCCTTCTTCATGTTGCTTTCGACGAGGTGGACCATGGCGCCTGGGGTGTCTGCGAGGGCGCAGGCGATCACAGCCCCTGGAAAGCCAGCCCCGGAGCCGAGGTCGACCCAATGCTTGGCGTCCGGCGCCAGTGGCAGAAGCTGCAGCGAGTCGGCGATGTGGCGGGTCCAGAGCTCTGGCAGCGTGGAAGGCGCGACCAGGTTGGTGGTGGCCTGCCATTGCTGGAGCAGCGCCGCAAACCGGTCGAGTCGCGCCAGGGTTTGCGGCGCGATTTCACGTGAATCGTTGAGGAGTGCGAGCGCGACCTTCCGATCCGCAGCCAGACGGGCGTCGAGGTCGCTGGGCGCGCCGCCGGAGCGCCCGCGGCTCCTCACCGGACCTCGGCGCGTGCGCCGCCTCGCCGCAGATGCGCGACCAGGAGGGTGAGCGCCGCCGGGGTCACTCCCTCGATCCTGCCGGCGTGACCGATGGTGCGGGGCCGGTGCGTGCTCAGCTTGTGGCGGGACTCGTTGGAAAGGCCGACGATCGCCGCATAATCCAGATCGTCTGGCAGAATGAGTGCCTCGTCGCGCCGATAAGCGGCGATATCGGCGGTCTGGCGGGACAGGTAGACGTCGTATTTGGCGTCGATTTCGAGCTGTTCCGCGACTTTCGGTGCCAGTGCGCCGAGTTGCGGCCAGATCCGTGAAACATCCGAAAGCGTGACATCCGGATAGGAGAGAAGCTCGAAGGCGGTGCGTCGATGGCCGTCTTTCTTGAGATTCAAGCCGTGGCGCTCGGCCTCGCTGGGTGAAACCGAGACCGAGCGCGCGAAATCGCGGGCGTCCGCAAGCGCCCCGGCCTTGGTCCGGTAGGCGTCCCGGCGCTCCGCGCCCACGCAGCCGAGCGCGATGCCCCTGTCCGTCAGCCGTTGGTCCGCATTATCGGCTCTGAGCGCCAGCCGGTACTCGGCCCGCGACGTGAACATGCGGTAGGGCTCTGTGATTCCACGTGAAACAAGGTCGTCGATCATCACCCCGATATAGGCCGTCGCGCGGTCAAAAGTGATTCCCTGTCCGCCACTTGCGCGGGACGCCGCATTCAGGCCGGCGAGCAATCCCTGCGCTCCAGCCTCCTCGTATCCGGTCGTGCCGTTGATTTGGCCGGCCAGGTAGAGCCCCCGGATGCGGCGGGTTTCGAGCGTTGGTTCCAGTTCGCGCGGATCGACGTGATCATACTCGATCGCGTAACCCGGACGCACGAATTCCGCCTTTTCCAGCCCTGGAATGGTCGCGACCAGCGCGTGCTGAACGTCTTCCGGCAGCGAAGTCGAAATCCCGTTGGGATAGACGGTGTGATCGTCGAGCCCTTCCGGCTCCAGGAAGATCTGATGCCCGTCCCGCTCGCCGAAACGGACGATCTTGTCCTCAATCGAGGGGCAATAACGCGGCCCGCGGCTGTCGATCTGACCGGAATACATCGGCGAGCGATGCACATTGGCCCGGATCACCGCATGCGTGGCCGCGGTCGTGCGCGTGATCCCGCATTGGATCTGCGGATTGTCGATCCGGGCGGTCAGGGTGGAGAAGGGCTCCGGCGGTTCGTCGCCGGGCTGCATCTCAAGAGCGGCCCAGTTGATGGTCCGGCCATCCAGACGAGGTGGAGTCCCGGTTTTTAGCCGGCCGAGCGCGAACCCGGCGCGCTCGAGCGCAGCGGACAAGCCCAGGGCAGCCGCCTCCCCGACCCGGCCAGCCGGAATTTTGGTCTCGCCGATATGGATTAGACCCCGCAGAAACGTGCCGGTGGTCAAGACCACCGCCGCAGCCGCCAGTATCCGGCGATCAGCGAGCCGAATGCCCGTAACGCGACCATCCTGGATGAGCAGATCGTCGGCTTCGCCTTCGATTACCGTCAGGTTGGCGGTATCCTGGATCGCCTCCTGCATCGCCGTCGCGTAGAGCTTCCGGTCGGCCTGGGCGCGCGGCCCGCGCACCGCGGGGCCCTTCCGGCGGTTCAGAACCTTAAACTGGATGCCGCCTTTGTCGGCAACCCGGCCCATCAGCCCATCCAACGCGTCGATTTCGCGGACCAGATGTCCCTTTCCGAGTCCGCCGATGGCTGGATTGCAGGACATCGCACCGATGGTCGAGAACCGATGCGTCACAAGGGCTGTGGCCGCACCCAGGCGCGCGGATGCAGCTGCGGCCTCGCAGCCGGCATGCCCGCCGCCAATCACGATGACATCGAAGCTCTGAGCCATATGCCTGGTATGTAGTCGCGGTCGCCGGCCGCGTCAAAAGAGCCGCAACGTCCGGACGCTGTTTCATGTGAAACACAGGAGTCTCAGTCCCTTGGACGAAGAGTCTGGACTCGAATCAGAAAAGGTAAACGCGCTATTTACCAATGCAGAAATCGCGGAAAATCACGTCCAGGATATCCTCGACATCCACCCGCCCCGTCAGGCGGCCAAGTGCCTGAGCCGCAAGGCGCAATTCCTCTGCAAAGAGGTCCTCACGGCCGCGCTCGCCCTCCGGAATTGCGCGCTTCAGAGCAGCATTCGCCTGTTCCAGCAGGTGGCGTTGGCGTTCCCGGCTCACAAGCGCCGGCTCCCGCGATTCCAAGGCCGATTTCGCGAAAGTCGCCAGGTCGGCCAAAAGCCGATCGATCCCCTCCCCCGATACCGCAGACAGCTCGTAGAAGTGCGAATCCTCGCCTCTGAGCTGCGCGCGAGCATCGGTCTCGGCCAATGAACCCGTGCGCAGATCAATCTTCGAACGAATCAGCCATGTTTCCGGGCCGGAACCATGCGCAGAATCCAGATTCGTAATTTCGTCAGGTGCCGAACCCGGATTCACAGCTTCATCCTCCGTTAACCATAAGACGAGATCGGCCGCCGCCGCCCGGGCTCTGGCACGGGTTACGCCTTCCTGCTCCACCGGGTCCTCGGTCTCCCGAATGCCGGCCGTGTCCAGCAGGGTCACCGGGTAGCCCTCCAGATCGAGATGGACCTCGATCACATCCCGGGTGGTGCCGGCGTGGGGGGAAACAATCGCGACGTCCCGCCGGGCGATGCGGTTCAGCAGCGTCGACTTGCCCGCGTTGGGCGGACCGGTAATCGCGACCACCAGACCATCCCGCAAACGTTCGCCCCGCCGCCCATCAGCAAGCAATGCTGCGATCTCCTGCTGCAGCAAACGCGCAGCATGCAGTGCACGCGCCGCAACATCGGCTGCAACATCCGCCTCATCGGAAAAATCGATTCCGGCTTCGGCCAGCGCCATCGCCTCGATCAATCGCAGCCGCCAGTTTTCGGCCCGGTCACCCAGCATCCCCTGAAGCTGCCGCACGGCTTGCCGCCGCTGCGCCTCGGTGTCGGCGTAGATCAAATCTGCCAGGCCCTCGACCGCGGTGAGATCGAGCTTGCCGTTCTCGAAGCCTCGTCGCGTGAACTCTCCCGGCTCGGCCGGCCGCAAACCGGGCAAGGCTGCCAGCGCCGCAAAAGTCGCCGCGATCACCGCCCTGCCGCCATGCAGTTGAAGTTCGACAACGTCCTCGCCGGTCTCGCTGTTCGGTCCCGCGAAGAAAAGCACCAGTGCCTGGTCGATGGTTTCCCTGGAGCCCGGATCGCGGATCGTGGCGAGCATCGCGCGGCGCGCTTCGGGAACCCGGCCGACCAGCGCCTCCAGCGCCGCCTGCGCTTTCGGTCCGGAGATCCGGACGACGCCGATCGCCGCCGGTACCGCTCCGGAGGACAGCGCGTAGATGGTGTCTGCGGACACTGTCATGTGCATTCTTGAGAATGCCCTTGATCATAAGGCGGTATAGAACATACTAAGAACACCTTGCCCACCGAGTAGTGTGACCTATCCACGGAGCACAACATGTCGGACAAGCCTAACAATACCTCCGCACGGTTGGCCAAGGTGGCATTTGAAGAAGCCCTAACCAAAATAACGACTGCAGAGAACCGCCAGGCTGCTGTCGAAACGAATGCTGCGCTAAACGACAACGCGATCGAACGCCTTCTTGCAGCGTTTGAGGCCGCGGCAAGAACCGACGGCGATAGCGGTCAATATTGGGATGCGCGCGATCTCGCTAGGCTGCTCGAATATTCCGATTATCGAAACTTCCTCAACACAGTCGATAAGGCCAAAGACGCCTGCAAAAATACCCGGGTGCCGGTCACGGATCATTTCGTTGACGCCACCGATATGATCGACATCGGTAAAGGAGCTAGCCGCGAGGTCGAGACCATCAGACTTACTCGCTATGCTTGCTACCTAATTGCTCAAAATGGTGATCCGAAAAAGCAACCAGTCGCTTTTGCTCAGACATATTTCGCAATCCAAACGCGGCGTCAGGAAATTCAGGATGAAGAGGCGAGCCAATATGTTCCTTTGCCGGAAGACGAGAAGCGATTGCTTCTTCGCCACGAAATTAAAGAGCACAACAAGAAACTAGCAAGCGCGGCCAAGCAGGCCGGCGTCGTGCTCCCACTCGACTTCGCCATATTTCAGAATGCAGGCCACAGGGTCTCTATGGAGGACTCGATCGGCTTGGTATCCAGCATCGAAAACGTATCGGTGCGAAACAAAACATTCTCGATTACATGGGCAGCACCGAGCTTGCCGCAAATTTGTTTCGCGCAACTCAAACTGAAGAAAAGCTAACTCGCGATAAGATCAAAGGTAAGGAAGCGGCCAATCGTACGCACCATGACGTCGCACGTGAGGTTCGCCAAGCAATCAAGAACATTGGCGGCACGATGCCAGAGGATTTGCCAACCGCTGAAGACATTGTGAAGGTCGGGAGACGCATCAAGAAAGCAATCGCCAGCAGCGGAAAATCTGGGGACTAGCCCGCCTAGATCAAATTCCGTCCGACCAGCAGGCCACCAAGCGCAAGCAGTCCGACATAAAGATAAACGCGAAACGTCTCGGGGCTGATCCGCTTGCGCAGGCGCTGTCCCGCATACATGCCGAGAACAGCCGGCACGATGGCAAACAGGGACAGCGTTCCGAGCGACAGATTGAAGGCGCCGCCGTCCCACAGCACCAGCGCCAGCGCAACGGTCGACACCGTGAAATGCAGGCCGAGCGCCTGCACCAGTTCGTCCTTCTCAAGACCGATGGCTTGCAGATAGGGCAGGGCGGGAATGACGAACACGCCAGTCGCCGCCATCACAAGCCCGGTCCCGACGCCGACCGACGGTCCGAGCCAGACTTCGCTCGCACGCGACACCGAGAATTTCACCTTCGACAGGCCGATGAGCGCATAGACGATCAATACGATGCCGAGCCCGATCGCGGCGGGCTTCGCATTCGACCCGGTGATAATGCCATTTCCGAGCCAGGCACCGACGAACATGCCCAGCAGCATGCCGCCAAGCCTCCTGATCAGGCCTAAAAAATAGGGGCCCGCGACCATCTGCCAGACATTGGTGGCGAGCGACGGGGCGATCAGGATCGCGGCCGCCTGTGCCGGCGTGATCACGGCCGCAAGGATGCCCATCGCAACCGTCGGCAATCCCATGCCGATCACGCCCTTGACGAAGCCCGCGAGCAGATAGGCGAAGACGACAAGCGCGATGATGGCGACGGATGATTCCATGCGCCGCACTTGAAACAAGCCGGAGCGCGCCACAATGCCTAAACCGCGAAGGCTGCCTTCGCAAAAACGGAATGGCTGCGCCGGCTATCGTCGCCGCACGCGCATTGACCTCGTCAGAGATCGGCGTATATACGTTTCTATTCGCAGCTATCCTGTGGAGCCAGCCATGCCGTTTCACGTCCGCAACCGTGAGACCGAAAGACTCGCGCGTGAGCTGGCCCGCTCGGCAAAGCTCGGGCTCACCGAGGCCGTCCATCTCGCACTGTCAAACGAGCTGGGCCGGCGCAAGCGCGCTGTCCCGCTGTGGGATCGCATCGCCGGACTGCGCAAACGCGTTCGGGCGCGCGTCAAAGAACCTGAAACGGTTACCAAGAAATTCCGAGACGACCTTTACGAGGCGAAAGGCTGACCGTGTTCGTCGATGCGTCCGCGATCGTCGCCATTCTCACCGAAGAGGAAGAGGGTCCGTCACTTGCCGAAAGTCTGGACGCCGCCCGGGCTCCGATAACGTCACCGATCGCAGTATGGGAAGCCGCCGCCTCGATCTCGCGAAAAACCGGACGATCTGCCGAATCGGAGTTACCCGACATTCTTGCCTTTCTCGAGGCCGCTGCGGTTGTCATCGTTCCGATCGACATGAGCGTCACCTTGGGAGCCCTGACCGCTTTCGACCGCTACGGTCGCCGCAGCGGCCATCCCGCCGATCTCAATATGGGCGACTGCTTTGCATATGCCTTTGCGACGCTGAGAAAGATGGAACTGCTTCATAAGGGCAAGGATTTCGGTGTTACCGATCTTCGCCGCGACTGATCCTGTCGCGCAACCCGTGTCATCGGCGCTGCGTTAGGATCGCATCACACAGACGGGATACGTCATGTCGAACGAGCCAAACACAGCCCAAAACCGGCTCGCGCACGAGACCTCGCCCTATCTGCTGCAGCACAAGCACAATCCGGTGGACTGGCGGCCCTGGGGGCCAGAGGCGCTGAACGAAGCCAAAGCCAACAACAAGCCGATCCTGCTTTCGGTCGGCTATGCCGCCTGCCACTGGTGCCATGTCATGGCCCATGAAAGCTTCGAGGACGAGGCGACCGCGCGGGTAATGAACGAGCTGTTCGTCAACATCAAGGTCGATCGCGAGGAGCGGCCGGACATCGACCAGATCTACATGCAGGCGCTGCATCACCTGGGCGAGCAGGGCGGCTGGCCGCTGACCATGTTTCTGACTCCCGCCGGCGAGCCGGTCTGGGGTGGCACCTATTTCCCCAAAACCTCTCGTTACGGCCGGCCGGCATTCGTGGACGTGATGCAGGAAGTGGCGCGGCTGTTTCGGGAAGAGCCGGCCAAGATCGAGCAGAACCGCGCGGCCCTGATGGCGCGCCTGGCGCAGGCCGCCCGGCATCCGCAACGAATCACCATCGGGCGGCAGGAACTCGACCAGGTCGGCCAGCAGCTCGGCGCCGCCATGGACCCCGTGAACGGCGGCCTGCGCGGCGCACCGAAATTCCCGCAATGCGCCATGTTCGAAAACCTGTGGCGCGCCGGCTTGCGGACGGGGGAGGGCCGGTTTTTCCACATCGTCGACCTGACCCTGACCAGGATCAGCGAGGGCGGCATCTACGACCATCTCGGCGGCGGCTATTCCCGCTATTCGGTCGACGACAGGTGGCTGGTCCCGCATTTCGAGAAGATGCTCTACGACAACGCCCAGCTCCTGGACCTGCTGGCGCTGGCCTGGGGTCGCACCGGCAAGATGATGTACCGGGAACGCGCCGAGGAGACCGTGGGTTGGCTTGCGCGGGAGATGACCAGCGGTGAGGGCGCCTTCTACTCCTCGCTGGACGCCGATTCCGAGGGCGAAGAGGGAAAGTTCTACGTCTGGTCACTGGCTGAGGTCGAGGCGGTTCTGGGACCGGAAAATGCTGCGCTTTTCGCGCAGCATTACGACGTAACCTCCGGCGGCAATTTCGAGGGTCATAATATCCTCAATCGTCTCAAAGACTTACCGCGCAGCACAGAAATCGATGCTGCGCTTCCCATGCTGCGCTCCATGCTGCACAAGGAACGGGAAAAGCGGATACGGCCGGGTCTCGACGACAAGGTTCTGGCTGACTGGAACGGCCTGATGGTTGCGGCTCTGGTCAACGCCGGTAACGCATTCTGGCGGCCGGACTGGATCGACATGGCGGCACGGGCCTTCGAATTTGTGCAGCGCAATATGACGCGTGGCGACCGGCTCGGCCATTCCTGGCGGGAGGGGCGCCTGCTTTATCCGGGCCTCGCGTCGGATTTCGCCTTCATGATCCGGGCGGCACTGTCACTCCACGAGGCAACCGGCGAGCGCTCCTATCTCGATCAGGCCATCGCCTGGCAGCAGGCCCTGGACCGGCATTACGCCAGTCCGGACACCGGCACCTATTATCTGACCGCCGACGACGCCGAGGGTCTGGTGATCCGGCCGGCCTCGACCACGGACGACGCGACCCCGAATCCGAACGGCATCGCGGCGCAGAACCTGATCCGGCTGGCCGCATTCACCGGCGACCACGGGTTTCGCGACAGGGCTGACCGCCTGATCGAGGGCGTGCTGGCGCTTGGCGGCGACAATCTGTTCATGCATGTCTCGCTCCTGAACGCGATCGACATGCGACTGAATCTGGCCGAGATCGTCGTGACCGGGGAGGGCGCAGCCGCCGCCGACCTGACCGCTGCCGCCCTCGCCTTGCCTTACGTCAACCGCGCCGTGATCCGTGCCCCATCTGCCAGCGCGCTATCGGCATCGCATCCCGCGCAGGAGAAGCTCAAGGCCGCGAGCGGAGCCGCCGCCTTCATCTGCATCGGCGAGAACTGCTCGCTGCCGGTGACCGATCCGGACGATATTGCCGAGCGATACGGCGCCCCCCGCGCGGCTTGACGCGAACCGCGAATCGACCTGCTTGATTCCTCAAGGCTGTGCCGGCGCAAGTCGGTGTGCGGCCTGCTGCGCGCGATGGGCACGCCAATGACCGGAACCGATTTCAAGCGCCTGCCGCTCGCCGTCGCGGCGACCATGCTTTGCGCCATGCCCGCACAAGGCGCTGGCGGTCCGGTCGCTGCCAGGGCGGTGGACTACGTGCGCGCCTGCAGCCTCTATGGCGTCGGCTATTACTACCTTCCCGGCACCGAGACCTGCATCAAACTCGGCGGCTATGTCCGTTACGAAGCCTATCACAACGCCGCCGGCGGAACCTATCCGACCACGACCGCACAAGGTGTGATGAACCGCAACACCGCGACCTTCGCCGCGCAGGCCCGGTTTCGTCTGAGCACCGATATTCGCACCCAAACCGAGTACGGCACGCTGCGCTCCTATGTCTCCTTTGGCGTGAACTGGCTCAACAATCCGGGCGGGGCGTTTGAAAGCGCGAGCCATGTGACCATCGCGCTGGAGCGTGCCTTCGTCCAGTTCGCCGGCTTTACCGTGGGGCGCGCTGACACTTTCTTCGCGTTCTACAGTTCTCCGCCCTACACCTTTCTCACCTTTTCCTTCGACGGTTCGACCGGCAATACCGGCATGAACGTGTTCGCTTTCACCCACGAATTCGGCAACGGCCTGAGCGCCACGATCTCGCTCGAGGATCAGATCGCGCACGGCGCGCCGGTGATCGACCTCGGCCGCGCGAATGCCGTGACCAGCACCGCAGGGGTGATGGGCGCGGGCCTGTTCGCCCAGCCGGGGGCGCCGTTCAGCGACATGAGGGGCCAATGGGTCCCCGACATCGTCGCCAATGTGCGTCTGCATCAGAGCTGGGGCGGGGTACAGATCAAGGCAGCGCTGCACCGGGTCGGCGCCGGCTATAACTTCTCGGGACCCGCCGGTGCCGGCTGCAGCGCGCCCAATACCACGGTCTGCGCCCACCCCGACGATGTCTGGGGCTTCGCTGCCGGTGCCGGCATCAGACTGAACCTGCCGTGGACATCGAACGACACCCTGTCGGGCGTAATCGCCTATTCGCAGGGCGCGTCCCGCTACGTGGCGTTCAGCCAGAATGCCAACGCGCTTCAGGGCGCGAGCGGCCTCGCCCTCGGCCCGTTCACCGATGCGGTGTTCGGCGGTGCCGGAGCGGATGGCGGCGCGCAGAGCGACCTGCTGCTGACCCGTGCGGTCGGCGGCTCGGCGGCATTGGAGCATTACTGGACGCCGAATCTGCGCACCGCCTTCGTGTTCGGCTATCTCAGCATGAGTTACAGCGAGGCGGCAAAGGTCCAGATCGCGAATCTCGGACAGCGCTGCGCGCTCGGAGGCGCGGCAACGACCGCGTTCAACGTCCGCAACTGCGATCCCGACTGGTCGGCATGGCGCGTTGCGGCCCGTACGATGTGGACACCGGTCGCCAACTTCGATGTCGGCCTGGAGGTCGGCTATTCGCGGATCGACACGGCCTTCGCAGGCGAGGCCAGCATTCCTGCCGGCGCCGGCAATCCGAACGGGACCGGCCTGTCGCATGGCCGCTACGCCATTGCGGATCAGGGCGTGTGGACCGCGACGGTCCGCGTCCAGCGCAGTTTCTGGCCGTAGCGAAGGCTGTTCGTTCGGTGATCGAGGCGCCACGCCATGCGCCAACGTCCGGCTTGACAGCGGACCCGGCTGCATCTCCAATCCTTTAAGCTTAAAGCAAAGCGGATGGGGCGCGACGTGCCAGCACGCATTCTGTACGAACTCGGCGGCCGCGATGGCGTGCATTACAGCCAGTTCTCATGGCGCACCCGCATGGCGCTGGCGCACAAGCAGCTCGATTTCGAGAGCGTGCCTGTGCGGGTCAGCGACAAGGCCGCCATCGCCTTCAGCGGACAGGACAAGGTGCCGATCCTGAAGGATGGCGATCATATGGTCTTCGATTCGTGGAAGATCGCGGACTATCTCGAGAGCGCGTATCCGGATCGTCCCTCGCTGTTCGGCTGCGCCGCGGGTCATGGGCTCGCCCGTTTCGTGAATGCCGTCGTCGACCGGCAGATGATCCCGAAGCTGGCGCCGCTCCTGATGCGCGATGTGCTGGACATCGTCGATGATGCAGACGCGGCGCATCTGCGCAACGGCATCGAGAAGGCGTTTCGCAAGACATTGGAGGACCTGGCGTCGCAACGCGACAGCGGCATCGTGGAGTTTCGCCGCATGCTCGATCCGGTCCGCGCGACGTTGCGCACGCAACCATTCCTGTCGGGCGCGCAGGCGGCGTATGGCGACTACATCCTGTTCAGCCTCTTTCAATGGGCACGGATCGTCAGCGCGGTTCAGGTGCTGGAGCCGGACGACGCGATCGCCGCCTGGCGCGAACGCATGCTCGACCTGTTCGACGGTTTTGCGCGACGCGAGCAATCCCGGCTCGAAGCCGTGGAGGCCGCCTCGTGACCACGGCGCATCCGTTCGAAAAATACTGGCGCGACGAAACGCTGCGCGACTGGCTGGACCACCATGCCGGACACGCGCCCGATCAAGTCGCGATCCTCGGCCCGAACACGCGCTGGAGCTATGGCGAGCTGCATGCACGCGCAATCGGTCTCGCGGCCCGGCTTCGCTCGCTGGGTATCGGGCGGGGCGATGTGGTCGCGATCCAGCTTCCGAACCTGCCGGAATTCGTGCTGACCTATCTCGCCACCGGCTATGCGGGCGCCATCCTGCAGACGCTGCACATGCCCTATCGCGGTGCCGAGATCGAATTCCTGCTGCAGCATAGTGGAGCCAAGGCGATCGTCTGCATGGGGCAGGGCAAGGACTTCAACCCGGCGGAAGCCGTGCTCGCGATGAAACCGCGGCTGCCCGCGCTGGCCCATGTCATCGCGCTGGGGTCCAATCCACCGCCGGGCGCCCTGCCGTTCGAGGCCAGGCCCGCGACCGCATCGCTCGAATCACGGCCGCAGGCCGATGACGATTTCGTGCTGCTCTACACCTCCGGAACCGTGGCCGCGCCGAAGGGCGTGCCGACGCCGTATCGCAAATTCCTCGCCAATGCCCGCATGAGCGCGCCGGAGCACGAGATCGGACCGCGATCGATCCTGCTCACCGCGGCGTCGCTGTCGCATCTCTACGGGTTGTTCGCTGTCAATCTCACCTTCGCCGCGGGCGCGACCATGGCACTGCTGCCGGCGTTCACCCCGCCAGCACTCGCGGAGGCGCTCGACACCTATCGGCCGACACAGCTTTTCACAGCGCCGGCGCACATGACCGCCTGCCTGCAGGCTGGATTGCTCACGCCGGAGCGGCTGGGATCGCTCGCCATGCTGCAGATTTCCGGCAGCGCCTGTCCGCCGGAACTGGCGCGCCGCATCCAGGACATGATGCCGAACGGCAAGGTGACCCAGCTCTGGGGCATGAGCGAATTGCAGGCCGGCGCCTTCAATCGCCCGTCCGATCCGCTCGAGGCGCGCATGACCAGTGCCGGCCGCGCCAGCCCGGGCACCGAACTTCGCATCACGCTCGACGGCGCGCCGGTCGGAGCGGGCGAGGAAGGCGAATTGCAGGTGCGCGGCTGCTCGGTGTTCGACGGCTATCTCGGCAATGCCGACGCGACCGCCGATGCGTTCACCGCCGATGGCTGGTTCTGCACCGGCGATCTCGCGCGCATGACCGCGGACGGCAACATCCGCATTACCGGCCGGCTGAAGGACGTGATCAATCGAGGCGGCGTCAAGTTCAATCCGGCCGATATCGAGGCGCTGATCGACCGGCACCCGGCGGTGCTGCAATGCGCGATCGCGCCGTTGCCCGATCCGGCGATGGGTGAGCGCGCCTGCTGCTTCGCGGTGCTGAAATCCGGCGCCACGCTTTCGCTCGACGACATCCGCGCGTTCCTGACGCAGCATGACATTGCCAAGACCAAATGGCCGGAGCGCGTCGAAATCGTCGATGAAATGCCGTTGACGCCGACCCGCAAGATCAAGAAGGCGGAACTGGTGAAGGCGCTTCTCGCCAAGCCGTAGCGCCGTCATCTCCGTTCGGAGAGCGGCGCAAGTCGAGATTGAAATCCCGCTGGTCGTACGCTGGTGGCTACGACGCCTTGCGCGCTGCGCCGTCCGTCCGCTTCAGCCACGGGCTCCATGGTTCAGGCGGCACCAGTCCCGCGCTCGACCAGACCGGCACAATGGCACCCGAACCGTTGAAGCGGCCCACGAAGGCAGGCTTGTGCAGATGCTGGGTCTGCGCGTCCATCCGCACCGCAAACCCGCTCGGCGCGTCGCAGGTCATGTCCGCCATGGCGGCGCGCACCGCGGCAACTGCTGTGGTCCCAGCCTTTTCCACCGCCGCGACCCACATCCGGAACCCGATCAGCGTCGCTTCCATAGCATCGTTCGGCATCGCCGGCGCGCCGTCGCAATAGGCACGCCATCGCCGAAGAAACGCGTGGTTCGCGGGATGATCGACCGATCCGAAATAGCTCCAGCTCGCAAGATGGCCGTCCATCGGCACGTCGGCGAGCGAGGCAAGCTCTCGCTCGCCGATCGACAACGTCATGACCGGGAGCGTCGCCGGCGACAGTCCCTGTCGCGCATATTCGCGGAAAAAATGCACATTCGAGTCGCCTGAGATCGTCGACACGATCGCGGCGCTGCCGCGCCCGCCGAACAGCGCCATGTGCTCGATGGTCTCGCGCCAGATGCGTTCGCCGAACGGGACATACAGCTCCATCACCTGTGCGGCCGGAATTCCACGGGATGCAAGATAACCCTTCAGGATCGCATTGGTGGTGCGCGGATAGACGTGGTCGGTGCCGACAAGGATGAGATGACGGCGGCCCTGGTCGAGCAGGTATTCCAGAGCCGGCAGCGCCTGCTGGCGCGGTGTCGCACCGGTATAGAAGACGTGCGGTGATTGCTCCTCGCCTTCATACTGGCTCGGATAGAACAGCAGCCCATCGTGCCGTTCCATCACGGGCAACACCCGCTTGCGCGAGGCCGAGCTCCAGCACCCGAACACCACCGCGACGCCATCATCGCTCAGCATCGCCTCCGCGTGCGTCGCATAGCGATCCGGCTCGGAGCCCGGATCGGCGATCACGGCCTCGACCGGACGGCGCAGCAGCCCGCCGGCTTCGTTCAGTTCCTCGATGAGCATGACCAGCAATTGCTGGAGCGGACGTTCCGCGGCGGTCAGCGTGCCCGACAGCGAATGCAGGATTCCGATCCGGATCGCGCCGTGGTCCAGTTCTCTGAAATAGCCCCCGATCGACTCCACCAGGGTCTGCGAGCGGCTGGCGAGATCGTCAGCGGTACCGAGCACCGATTCCCCGGCCTGCGCCACCTCCGCAATCGCCGACTGGATGTCCGGCAGCGCCTGCGCCACCGTCACCGCCACCCGGTTGGCCTCGTCCCCGATGTGATCGAGTCCGGTCAGCTGGCGCTCCAGGATCGCGTTGAGGTCGCGGTTGACCGCGCTGGTCGATTCGACACTGCTGGCCACCGCGCCTATCGCGGCGGCGGTTTGTTTCACTGCGCCCTGAATGCCGGCGATCAGCGCGCGGATTTCCCGGGTCGCGCCCGCGGTCTGATTGGCAAGCTCCTTCACCTCGCCTGCAACCACCGCGAAGCCGCGACCGGCCTCGCCGGCGCGGGCCGCCTCGATGGTGGCGTTCAGCGCCAGCAGCGAGGTCTGGCCGGCAATCGACTGAATGAGCTTGATCACGATATCGATCTGCTGGGCGGCATCGAACAGGCTGTGGACGGTCTGGTCGGCATGGCGCAATTCGCGCGTGGTGCGCTCGGTGGCGTCACGCGCCGCGGCAACATGATCTCCCGAGCGCAATACGATCTCCCGCACCTCGTGGGCTGCATCTGCGACCTTGGCCGCATCGATCGCTGCCGCCTCCGCCGATTGTGCGGCACAGGCGACGCGATCGGACATGTCGCGGTTTCGCGCCGCCAGATCGGCGGCGGTGACACGGATGCGTTCGCCAGCTCCGGTGAAGGCTTCCGTCACGTCGTCGATGGCCGCCCGGAATCGCCGTGTGATGAACAGTCGGCCAGCCTGACGGAGTCGCGACTCGGTGAGATGACGGTCGCGATCGATCGCAACATTGTCGGCCTGGCTGAGCGCAGACCGCATCGCCTCGGCCGCCTCTCCGAAGCGCTGCACGCTGCCGTCGCCGATCGCATCAGGCAGCTCTGCGAAGCGGTCCCCGCGGGCGATCCGCACAAGACTGCTCACCAGACGGGACAGACGATTCTCCGCGAACCATCCCACGATCAGCGCACCGATCAGGGCCGCGCTCATCCCGGCGATCCAGCCGAACACGGCCTGCAGGCCGAGCGCGACAAGCGTCGTCGTGAAGGCCGGCACCGCAAGCCAGAATGCCGGACGTTGTATTCTCTGTGTCATGTGCAATTCCGAATCGATGCCCGGCCTTCATCGAATAACGCCGACATCGCATGTTTCGCGTTGCGAAAGCGTTAGTGGTAACGCATTCGATGCGCATCAATTTGAGTCAGTGCCGCATATATTTTGGGCGGAGATTGCACGATATACGACGGTGAAAATCAACGGCCTTAGCAACGGCCGCGACCCACATCACTTCGCAAGCACGTAGGGATCGAACAGCGAGATCGCGATTTCCGGCCGCTGCGTGCCACGAGTCTCTTCGATCACTTCGCGGGCCGTGCGAAATAGCGCATCCTTAATATCGAGACCTGGCGTCACGATATGCTTCGCGAGCGCCCGCGTGAACGGACTGTTAGTGGTGTCCACTCCATCCTCGGCCGTGGTCAGATGCTGCGTCGAATAGACGACGATGAGACCGTCGGCGCTTCTGAGTCGCCCGACTCCGCGCGACGCCGCTTCGCTCGCCACAGCGCCGCCACCACTACCGCTGCCAACCGCCGGGGTCGTCAGCTGCTCGCGCCGGAGCTCCAACTCGCGCTCGTTGTCGCGGCAGGCATCGAGAATCACAAGCCGCACACCTTTCGTGCGTCGTAACGCGCCGACCATCGATTCGACCTGAATCAGCTCCGAGGGGATCGACGACAGCTTTTCGTATTTCGAATCGACCGGGACAACATACGGAATGTCGGCGAAGGTGGAACCGTGTCCCGCGAAATAAGCGACGGACACCTGCGCAAACTCCGCGAGCACTCCGAACTGGCGGATATGATCCGCCATCGCCCGCTTGTCCAATTCCTCGCCATAGATCACATGGAAGCCGAGCTTGGTCAGCGTGTCGCGCATGATGCGTGCGTCGTTGACAGTGTTTGCCAGCCTGGGCACATGCCGGTAGGCGCCGTTTCCGATCACAAGCGCCACCCGCTCGCGCTGCGCGACCCCGGCTTTGGCGCGTTCAGCACCGTCCCTGGCTTCGGTCAAGTTGGGAGCGATACGGAAGGCTGTTTCGTAATCCTCCAGCGCCCGCCTGTAATCCTTGATTTCGAAATGCGCCTTCGCGCGATTGTTCAGCGCATGCTCATAGTCGGGGTCGCGGAGAATGGCTTCATTGAAATCGGCTATCGCGCGCCGGTAGTCGCGCTTGTCGACGAAGGCCTCGCCGCGCCAGTTGAAGCTGTCGGCCGGCTTCGAATTCAGACGGATGGATTCGCTGAAATCGGCGATCGCCTTGTCCGGGTCGCCGCTGGCCCGATGCGCCAAGCCGCGATTGCGCCAGATCAGGTAATTCCTCGGCGCGATTCGGATGGCTTCGTTGAAGTCCGCTATCGCCCGGTCGTAGTTCTGAATGCCGCTAAAGATATTGCCGCGCGCATTGAAGGCATTGGCATTGTTCGGGTCGGCCTTGATGGCTTCGGTGTAGTCCGCGAAGGCCGCGCCCTCCTGTCTCGGCCTCCTCTCGTGCAGGAAGCCGCGGCGCATATAAATTTTGGCGAGCTCAGCGCCCCGAAACGTCCCCGACTGAACCAGACGCGTACAAGCTTCGATCCGCACGACGTCCGGCCCACCGACGCCATTGCACAATTCGCGGTCGTCGGCGACAGACGCCGACGTCCAGAATCCGGCGGCAACGATCACGGCAATCCGCAGAATCCGGCGCATGGCGTTTCCCCGAAGGTGCAGTGCAATCCGTCCAGTATGATTGGTGCATTATCGCAGCGCCGAGGTTCACTTGAACACCGCAGAAAATCACATCGGCGCGAGGGCCAGGCCAGCAAAAAGGCCAGGCTTTCGGCCCGGCCTTGATTTCGCGAGACAACTATCCCTTACGTATTCATGCTCTCGAAGAATTTCGCGTTGTTCTTGGTGTTGCGGAGCTTGTCGAGCAGGACGTCGATCGCATCCATGGTGCCCATATGCGCCATGCGCCAGCCCGCGATTGCCATAGAAAACGGCACTTTCCGGACCGCGCTCAGCGCCGCTCCAGCGCAGCCTTCGCGACATCGCGGCCCTGCACCGCGCTGGCCAGTTGCGGATCGATCCGCAACGCCGCCTCGAAGTCGGACAGCGCACGATCGAAATTCCTGTTCTGGTAATGGATCGAGCCGCGGTTGGAATAGGCGATGGCATAATCCGGATCGAGGCGGATCGCCTCGTCATAATCCACGATCGCGCGTTCCATGTCGCCTTGTGCGCGATAGACATTGCCGCGGTTGTTATGGGCGATTGCGTTGTTCGGGTCCCGGCGGATTGCCTCGCTATAGTCCAGGATCGCGCGGGAATGGTCATCACGGTCGCGATGGGCATTGCCGCGGTTGATCAGAGCCGCGGTATTGTCCGGATCAAGACGGATCACTGCATCATAATCGCCGATGGCCCGCCCGGTATCCCCCTGCGCCAGATAGGCGTTGCCGCGATTGCCGTAGGCCGTCACAAGATCGGGGTCCAGACGGATGGCCTCGCCATAGTCTGCGATCGCCCGCTCGATATCGCCCGTGATCTGATAAAGGCTGCCTCGGTTGCTGTACATGACGGCGTCCTTCGGATTGAGCCGGATGGCTTCGCCATAGTCCGAAATCGCCCGCGCATAATCCTTGCGGTCACGATACGCATTGCCCCGGCTGATCAGGGCCGCGGTCTGCTTCGGATCGAGACGGATCACCGCGTCGTAATCGGCAATGGCGCGCTCGGTGTCCCCCTTCGCCAGATAGGCGTTGCCGCGGTTGCTGTAGGCGGCCTGATAGTCCGGTTTGAGACGGATCGCCTCGCTATAATCCGTGATGGCCCGCTCGATGTCGCCGCTGGCGCGGTAGGAAATGCCGCGATTCAGAAACGCCGCGGCATAGTTCGGATCGTTGCGGATCGCATCGCTGTAATCTGAAATCGCGCGGTCGTAATCCTCCCGCCTGAAATGCGCATTGCCGCGGTTCATCAGGGCCGCATTGTTTTTCGGATCGAGCCGGATCACCGCATCATAATCGGCAATCGCGTCATCCATCTCACCCTTCACCAGATGGAGGTTGCCGCGGATATTGTAGGCCACGACGAATTTCGGATCGAGCGTCACCGCCTCGGTGAGGTCGGACAGCGCCTGGTCGTAGGTCTTAGCCCGGTAGTGGAGATCGCCGCGGTAGTAATAAAGCCGCGCATTTTTCGGATCCAGCCGGATGGCTTCGCTGTAATCGGAGATCGCCTGTCCGGTGTCGCCCCTCAACCGGTGCGCGGTGCCGCGATTGCTATAGGCGGCCGCGGATTTCGGATCGCGCTGAAGCGCTTCGCTGAAATCGGAGATCGCACGGTGATAGGCCTTGGTCGCGAGATATGAATTGCCGCGATACACCAGGGGCGTCGCACTGTTCGGGTCGAGGGTGATCGCGCGGCTGTAATCGGAGATCGCGCGTTCATGGTCGCGCCTGGCCGCATGATCGAGCCCGCGGTTCTGCAGGGCCTGTGCGAGCCCGGCACCGGTCACGCTTCCGGATTCGATGAGCCGACTGCACGCCGCGATGCGCTCGTCTGCGGTCCCGCCATTTCCGGAGCACAATGCAGCGTCATCGCCGAGCGACGCCGAGGACCAGAACAAGGCGCCGGCAACCGCACCGGCCAGAACCCGCAACCCTTCACGCATGCCGCCACCTCCGCATGTCCGTCGGAGCAAGGGTTTAGCGCGTGGGATACAGGGCGTGGAAGCGCCATGACCGCGCGGCGGCCTACCATGGAATTATTACAGTGAAGATGAAGCGCACGCGGTCATTGCGCGAGAACGAACGGCTCGAACAACGAGATCGCGATCTCGGGACGCTGCATGTTGCCCGT
This sequence comes from Pseudorhodoplanes sp., assembly GCF_050250235.1. Taxonomy (GTDB): domain Bacteria; phylum Pseudomonadota; class Alphaproteobacteria; order Rhizobiales; family Xanthobacteraceae; genus Pseudorhodoplanes. The sequence goes on along the minus strand of NZ_JBFWPA010000004.1, from coordinate 15,419 downwards.
CTTGTTGACGACCTCATTCGCGGTCCGGAACAGAGCGTCCTTGATGTCGATACCGGGTGTCACGAGGTGACGGGCGAGAGCACCGGTAAACGGGCTGTTTCCCCCAGGAGCGCCATCGGAGGCGGTCGTCATGTGCTGGGTCGAATAAACCACGATCAGACCGTCCGGATTCTTCAATCGTGCCAGCCCGCCTGCGACAGCGCCGCCGCGTGTGGCTTCGCCGCGGAGGGCGGCATCCTGCCGCTTCAGCACGATCTCGCGCTCGTTGTCGCGGCACGCATCGAGAATGACAAGCCTCACACCTTTCGCGCGTCGCAACTCGCCGACCAGCGTTTCCACCTGGATCAGTTCCGACGGGATGTCGCCCAGCTTCTCATATTTCGAATCGACCGGCACAACATACGGAATGTCGGCAAAGGTCGAACCGTGGCCGGCAAAGTATACGATCGCCGCCTCCGCATCGCGTACCATGATCCCGAACTCGCCGATGTGACGCCCCATCGCCCGCCGGTCGAGATTTTCGCCGTAGATCACTTCAAACCCGAGCCTAGCCAGTACCTCGCGCATGGTGCGGGCATCCGTGATCGTATTGTCCAGCGTCGGAACGTGCCGGTACGCGGCATTGCCGATCACAAGCGCGACCCGCTTCCCCGCAGGTTTGTCAACCTTCGGAACGGCCTGCTCGGCGGCCGGCGGCGTCCTTGCCGCGAACAGGGCGGACGCGGGACCCTCGTCCTTCGCGACGGCGTCGCGCTCGGCGGCCTGCTGGATCGGCTTGTTCGCATCGTCGACTGTCTTCGCGGCTACGATCGCGGACTCCGGCTGCTGTTCCTTGGGCTCGGCTTCGGCTGCAGGCGCCGGAACTACGCCCTCCGCCGCCTGGGGCGTTGCGGCAGCGGGTTCTGATCCGCGTTCCAGTCCCGCCCTCGCCGCGTCGCGGAGCGCGCGAACTTCATCCTCCGGCAGGGTCAACTTCGGCATCAGTCGAAGCAGAAGCTCGTCATTGAAGTCGGAACCCGGCTCAGACTTCAACCTCAAAACCTCATCGAGGTCCGACATCGCCTCGCGATACTGCCCTGCCCCCAGATAGGCACGTCCACGCATCAGCCGAAGCGCTATTTCGTGCGGCTCAGCCTCGACCCTTTCATTCAGATCGGGGATCGCCGCTGTGAAATCCCGCTTTTCGACGAACGCGTAAGCTCTCATGACCTTCAGAAATGCCATCCCAACGGGATCAGGATTGAGCTTGAGGCCCTCATTCACCTCGGAAATCGCACGGTCGGCATCACCCCTGGCGAGATTGAGAACCGCGAAGGCGATCGCATGCCACACCTCGTTTGGATCGAGCGCCTTGCTCACGCCGATGTCGGCGATCGCACGGTCGTATTCGCTTTTCTGCACGAACTCACCCGAGCGTTCCTTGAGTATCCCGAGCAGTTCAGCCTTATCGACTTTGCTCTCGCTCACGGCACGCTCGCATTCACGAATCCGCTCGTCCAAGCTCGCGTCGACTGAAAGACAGGCCGCCAGCTTCGCTGCAATCAGCGTCTGCTTGCCTTGGGCATATTCCTTGGCGGCCTCGGGCGTTAGTGCGTTTGCCCCACCCCCGCGCGCGATCGCCCGTTCGAAATCCGCGACAGCGCGTTCGTGATTTTGCTTCGCCGCATGGGCTCGCCCGCGCAGCATGTAGCTCTTTGGCTCCATGTAATTCGGTGCCAGCAGCTCCACCCTGTCGAGATCCGCGATGGCTCCGTCATAATCCTTCTTTTCAAAGTAGCTTGCGCCGCGGTCGGCGAACGCGCTGTTATCCGCCGGATTCATGCGGATCGCTTCCGTGAGATCGGCGATCGCACGATCATGGTCAAGCATCCGCTGAAACGCCGCAGCGCGCGTCTTCAGACTGGTATCGCTCCTAGGATCGAGTCGTATTGCTTCGCCGAGATCGGCAATGGCCGCCGCATCATCGCCTTTGAGGATAAGAACCTCGGCACGTTGAATGAAGGCTCGTGCGGACGACGGCTGCAGGCGGATTACCTGGCTGAAGCTTGCGATCGCAAGATCGTAGCTGCGCCGGTTCCGAAGCAAATTGCCTCTGGCTTGCAGCGCCGCCACGTGATCCGGGTTCAGCGCGATGCAGGCATTCAGGTCGCTCAGGGCCGCCGTCGAATCGCTTCGGTGGGAGAGAGAGATATCGGCGCGGTTGAAGAACGCCTGCGCCAGTTTCGGATGGAGCCTGATCGCCTGATTGAAGTCGGAAAAAGCCTGGTCGAATTTTCGTTGCGCAGCGAGCGCTTCTCCGCGCGCATTGAGCACCCGGGCCAGTTCCACACCTTTGAGCCGCTTGGCCCTTATCAAGCGGTCACAGGATGCAAGCCTTGCAACTGGTTCGAGCGAAAGGCAATCGGAGCGGTCGTCCGCCTGCGCCGATCCCGACGACGCGATCGCCAGCACCACTGCTGCAACAAGGAACCCGGGCACGCGCATGGCACTCCCCTCACGAAAGGCACCCGCCAGTATATTTGTGCCACAAGATCGCGACGAGATCACCAAAGGTCACCTCACATCGTAGTTATTAGGCGCTTCCTCCATACCGTCGTCCAGGATCAGACACGAAAAACAAAAAGGCCGGGCGAACCCGGCCTTTCCATTACGACAAGGTGAATCTCTGCGCGCCTTACGTATTCATGCTCTCGAAGAATTCCGCATTGTTCTTGGTGTTGCGGAGCTTGTCCAGCAGGAAGTCGATCGCATCCATCGTCCCCATCGGGTTGAGAATGCGGCGCAGCACATACATCTTCTTGAGCTGCTGCGGATCGGTGAGCAGTTCTTCCTTGCGGGTGCCGGAGCGGGTGATGTCGATCGCCGGGAAGGTGCGCTTGTCGGCCACCTTGCGGTCGAGGATGAGTTCGGAATTGCCGGTGCCCTTGAACTCTTCGAAGATCACTTCGTCCATGCGCGAGCCGGTATCGATCAGCGCGGTCGCGATGATGGTCAGCGAGCCGCCTTCCTCGATATTGCGGGCCGCGCCGAAGAAGCGCTTCGGCCGCTGCAGCGCGTTGGCGTCGACACCGCCGGTCAGCACCTTGCCGGATGACGGCACCACGGTGTTGTAGGCGCGGCCGAGGCGGGTGATCGAATCCAGCAGGATCACGACGTCGCGGCCGTGCTCGACCAGGCGCTTGGCCTTCTCGATCACCATCTCGGCGACGGCGACGTGGCGCGAGGCCGGCTCGTCGAAGGTCGACGACACCACCTCGCCCCGCACCGAGCGCTGCATGTCGGTGACTTCTTCCGGGCGCTCGTCAATCAAGAGCACGATCAGATAGCATTCCGGGTGGTTGGCGGTGATCGCATGCGCGATATTCTGCAGCAGCACGGTCTTGCCGGTGCGCGGCGGCGACACGATCAGCGCGCGCTGGCCCTTGCCGATCGGCGCCACGATATCGATGACGCGGGCCGACAGATCCTTCTTGGTCGGATCGTCATGCTCCATCCTGAGCCGCTCGTCGGGATAGAGCGGCGTCAGGTTGTCGAAATTGATCTTGTGACGCGCCTTGTCGGGGTCCTCGAAATTGATGGTGTTGACCTTGAGCAGCGCGAAATAGCGCTCGCCTTCCTTGGGCGAGCGGATATGGCCTTCGACGGTGTCGCCGGTCCGCAGCCCGAACCGGCGAATCTGCGAGGGCGAGACGTAGATGTCGTCGGGGCCCGGCAGATAATTCGCCTCCGGCGAGCGAAGGAATCCGAAGCCGTCGGAGAGCACTTCGACGACGCCTTCGCCGACGATGTCGATCTCCTTCTGCGCGAGCTGCTTGAGGATCGCGAACATCAGCTCCTGCTTGCGCAGGGTGCTGGCGTTTTCGATCTCCTGCTCTTCGGCGAAGGAGAGAAGCTCAACGGGGGTCTTGGTCTTGAGGTCTTGAAGCTTTACTTCCCGCATAGGGGGCAGTCCTTGGAATGAGGATCACCGGCGCCAGACGAAAAACTCGAAACAGCGGCGGCGATTCAGGAGAGGATTCCGCAGGTCTTGGCCGGAGGGTCGTGCCGAAAGTCTTTAAGTCGAGAGACCTGGCTGACGGGCATTACGTCCCGGCCGATGCTTGCACCTTTACGGATACACCGGTGGCGCTGTCTGGCATCCGCCTGCGTTCGGAGGGATGATCAAAGATACGGACCGGCGTCCGATTCCGCAAGTGGCTTTCCCGTGACAGTCTCCGGAGGTGTTGACATCAGAACGGCTTGAGCACCACCAGCAGAACGATCAGGATCATCAGGACAGTAGGTACCTCATTGAGATATCGATAGAATTTTTGTGAATGGCGGTTCCGGTCATGGGCGAAATCGCGGGTCAGGCGGACATACCAGCCGTGGACACCCGACATCACCAGCACCAGCGCCAGCTTGGCATGCAGCCAGCCCGACCGGAAGAATCCGCCCTCCCAGGCGAGCCACAGACCGAAAATCCAGGTGGCGATCATCGCCGGATTGATGATCGCCTTGAGGAGCCGGCGCTCCATCACCTTGAAGGTTTCGGACTGCTTCGAGCCCGGTTCCGCATCGCAATGATAGACGAACAGCCGCGGCAGATAGAGCATGCCGGCCATCCAGGCGATCATCGCGATGATGTGCAGGGACTTGAGCCAGAGGTAGAGCATTGCTCGCCTTATCCCTCCGCCGCAGAGGCCTTTGCGGGAGGGATCACCCCCGCACCCGCCGCAGCATCTGCTCGACATGCGCGATCGGCGCGTCCGGCGTGATGCCGTGGCCGAGATTGAAGATGAAAGGGCCGTCCGAGAACGCGCGCATCACATCATCAACCGAACGATCAAGCGCATCGCCGCCGGCGATCAGCACCAGCGGATCGAGATTGCCCTGCACCGGCCGCACTTTCTGAATGCGCTCGCGCGCAAATTTCTTGTCGATCATCCAGTCAAGCCCAACAGCATTGACCGGCACCTCGGTCACATAAGGCTCAAGCGCCGCACCGGCGCCGCGCGGAAAGCCGATGATCTTCGCATCGGGGATCACGTCCCGCACCGCAAGAACGATGCGCCGGGTGGGCGCAATCGACCAGCGTGCGAATTCCTCAGGCGGCAACACGCCCGCCCAGGTGTCGAAAATCTGCACCGCATCGACACCGGCCTGCAGCTGGCGGATCAGATATTCGGCTGACGCCTTCACCAGCAGGTTGATCAGTTCGTCGAAGGCATCCGGATGACGATAGGCAAACAGCCGTGCCGGAGCCTGGTCGGGCGTACCATGCCCGGCAATCATGTAGGTCGCGACCGTCCAGGGAGCGCCGCAAAAGCCGAGAAAGGTCACCCGATCCGGCAGCTCGGGCTTTACCCGGCGGATCGTCTGGTAGATCGGCTCAAGCAACCCGTGGTCGACCTCACGGCGGATCTGCCGGACCGTTTGCGGCTCCGTGATCGGCTCGAGCGTCGGACCTTCGCCGGCGACGAAATCGACCTTCCGGCCGAGCGCATAGGGGATCACGAGAATGTCCGAAAACAAAATGGCTCCGTCGAACCCGAATCTGCGGATCGGCTGCAGGGTGACTTCGGCGGCCAGTTCCGGATTGAAGCACAGGTCGAGGAACGAACCAGCCTTCTCACGCGTTGCGCGGTATTCGGGAAGATAGCGGCCCGCCTGCCGCATCATCCAGACCGGCGGAATGTTTTCACGATGCCCGTCGAGAACGTTGAGGAGGGGTTTGTTCACAAGCGCACTCACCGGAGGCATCCTTCCCTTAAAGAATTCTAGAATCTTCTATTCAGTTTCTTTTAGGCGGTTGATTGGACTCACAACTCACTTCCGCAATCTTGCAAATCGCTTTCCCACACATCCCCGCTGTTCGGGAGACATTGCCCACATTCATCAACAGGGCCCAAACCATTGAAGGAAAAGGGGCTGACAGGCGTGGCTTCATGATGATTGCCGAGGGTCCCGCGGTTATCACCATTACCATCGGCAATTTCGCCAAATCTGTCCAACCGCTCGACAATGTGGGGCCCTTGTCCTCGCCGGTCTCTGGCCACCTTGCGCTTTGGGCTTCGACATGGCCTTCTCCCCAGCGCTGCACATCTCGTTCCGCGAACATACCCGGTCTGAACCCATGTCCCGGGCTCACGTCCCGGGCTGAAGCCCCGAGCATAAGTCCCGAGCCCCGCTTTGCCGCATCGCAACCCAAGCTATTTCCATCTGCACCTGGTCTCCGATTCCACCGGTGAGACACTCACCACCGTGGCTCACGCGGCGGCCGCGCAATACGCTCACATTTCGCCGATCGAGCATGTCTACCCGCTGATCCGGACCCAGAAACAGCTTGACCGGGTGCTGACCGAAATCGAGGAAGCGCCGGGCATCGTGCTATACACCCTGCTGGACGAGGAACTGACCGGCCGGCTGGAGCAGAAATGCGAGGAGCTCAGTCTGCCCTGCCGCTCGATTCTGGGGCCGGTGCTGCGTGTGTTCCAGTCTTATCTCGGCGCCACCACCACTCCGCGGGTCGGTGCCCAGCACACCCTGAACGCGGAATATTTCAAGCGCATCGATGCCCTGAACTACACGATGCTGCATGACGACGGTCAGCACGTCGATGATCTGGAACAGGCCGATGTGGTGCTGGTCGGTGTCTCGCGCACCTCGAAAACCCCGACCTCGATCTATCTCGCCAATCGCGGGGTGAAGACCGGCAATTATCCGCTGGTGCCCGGCGTACCGGTGCCCCCCCAGGTTGAAGCCTTGACGAAGCCGCTGGTGGTGGGGTTATTCGCAAGCCCGGAGCGCATCGTGCAGATCCGGCAGAACAGGCTTCTGGGTTTGAAGGCGCATCACAACGAGGCGGCCTATATCGACCGGCAGGCGGTGGCGGACGAGATCAATTTCTCCCGCAAGCTGTGCGCGCGCCATGGCTGGCCGCTAATCGACGTGTCGCGCCGCTCGATCGAGGAGACTGCCGCGGCGGTGCTCCAGCTTCTTGCGGAAAAACGGCGCGCGCCGTCGCTTTAGATGCAGTTCTGGTCCGCTCCGGCACCTCTGATCCTGGCCTCCAAGAGTCTGGCCCGACGCACCATGCTGAGTGCGGTCGGCATACCGATCGAGATTGTGCACGCACAGATCGACGAGCGGGCGATCGAACGCACGCTTGGCGAAAAGCGCGATCCGGACGAACTGGCGCTGCTGCTGTCCTGGGAGAAAGCCAGTGCGGTGTCGTTCAAGCTGCCGTCGCGGATCGTGGTCGGCGCGGATCAGACGCTTGCCATGGGTTCGGTCCGGTTCAACAAGCCCGCCGACCGCGACGAGGCCCGCGAGCAATTGCGGCGGTTGCGCGGCAACAGTCACACGCTGCACTCCGCAGTGTCGCTGGTGCAGGACGGCTCGGTGCTGTTCAAGGTGGTCGATACGGCGCGGCTGCGGATGCGGAATTTCTCCGACAAGTTCCTGGAGGAATATCTCGAGGCCGCCGGACCGTCGGTGACCCAGAGCGTCGGCGGCTATCAGCTCGAGAAGCTCGGAATCCATTTGTTCGAGCGTGTGGAGGGCGATTATTTCACCATCCTCGGCATGCCATTGCTGCCGCTGCTCGCGTTCCTGCGTCAGCAGGCATACTTGAAGGACTAGATGTCGTCTGAGGAGTTTGCCGCGAGTCGGCAATGACCAGGGACCGATCATGATCATTCTCGGTCTTACCGGCTCGATCGGCATGGGAAAATCGACCACTGCGCGGCTGTTCGCGGAGGAGGGCGTGCCGGTCCATGACGCCGACGCGGTGGTGCACGCGCTCTATGAGGGCGAGGCGGCGCCGCTTGTCGAGGCGGCGTTTCCCGGAACGACCCGGGATGGCAAGGTCGATCGCGCATTGTTGGCGCAGGCGGTGGTCGGCAATCCCGACGCGATGAAGCGGCTCGAAACGATCGTGCATCCGCTGGTCGCGCAGGCTCGCGACCGGTTTCTCGCCAGAGCGCGCGCGGACGGAGCGCCGGTGGTCGTGCTCGACATTCCGTTGCTGTTCGAGACCGGCGGCGAGAAACGCGTGGATGCAGTGGTCGTGGTGTCGGCAGCGCCCGAGATCCAGCGCCAGCGCGTCATGGAGCGTCCCGGCATGACCGCGGAAAAGTTCGAGGCATTGCTGGCCAAGCAGACCCCCGACGCGGAGAAGCGACGGCGCGCCGACTACATCGTGGATAGCGGGCACGGCATCGAGCCGGCGCGCAGGCAGGTACGGGACATCCTGGCGAAGGTTGCTAGACTGTCGTCAACACATTGATTCGGATTCCGGCGGGCCATCTTGCGCGAGATCGTTTTCGATACCGAAACCACGGGCCTCGATCCGGTGCAGGGGCACCGGCTGGTCGAGATCGGCTGCATCGAATTGTTCAACCGGTTTCCGACCGGCAGGACATTCCACAAATACGTCAATCCCGAACGCGACATGCCGGTCGAGGCCTTCAACGTGCACGGGCTGTCGGTCGAGTTCCTGCGGCAACATCGGGTGTTTCACGAGATTGCCGACGAGTTTCTCGAGTTCGTCGCCGACGCACCGCTGGTCGCGCATAACGGCTATTTCGATCTTGCATTCATCAACTCCGAGCTTGATCTCGCGAGGCGTCCGCCTTTCGCGCGCGACCGCATTGTCGACACGCTGATGCTGGCGCGCCGCAAGCATCCGGGCGTATCGAACAAGCTCGACGATCTCTGCGTCCGCTACAAGATCGACAATTCCAGGCGCACCAAGCATGGCGCGCTGCTGGATGCCGAATTGCTGGCCGAAGTGTATATCGAACTGACCGATGCGCGGCAGACGTCCCTCGGGCTGGTCGCGAGCAGCACGCGCACAATTTTTGTCGGCAGTAACGGTGCAAGGAGCCGCACCCGGCCCGTGCCGCTGCCAGCCCGCATCAGCGAGGACGAGCGCCTCGCCCATGCGGCCTTCATAGCGACCCTGGGCGAGAATGCGGTCTGGCGGAGCTATTCCGGATCGATCTGATCCCTTTCTCGCTGGCGTGCAATCGCATAGGGTAACGGTCACCTGAATTCGGGAATTGAGGCAACGACCGCTTCTGCAAGCGGGCCAAGCCGAGGGTCATCCGATGAAGGCGATCAATTGTCGACTTGCAGCCATGTGGCTTGCTTTCATGTGGCTTGTTTTCCTCGCAAGCCTTCTCATTCTGCCGGGTTCGCTTCAAGCCCAGAAGGCCGTGTTCCGGATCGGATGGCTTGAAGTTTGCGATGCCGGCCCGCGTCGTCCGCACTTTGACTTCTTTCGTGCTCGCTTGCAGGACCGCGGCTATGTCGAGGGGAAGAATCTCATCATCGAACAGCGCTTCGCGTCCTGTCATTACGACCGGATGCCTGGCCTGGCCGAGGAGCTTGTCAGGATACCCGTAGACGTGCTGTTCACGATCGGCACCCGGGCAACACGCATTGTCGCCCAGCATGTAAAGAAGACGCCGATCGTCGCCTATTCATGCGACCCCTTCGAACACGTCGCGCGCCTGGCCCATCCCGGCGGAAATCTGACCGGCGTGACCTGCATGACGACCGAACTCATGCCAAAGCGGGTTGAGCTTCTCAAGGAGCTTGTACCAAGCGTCTCGCGCGTGACCTTGCTGCAGGATCCCGAGGCGGCAACCAACGCATTCGAATTGTCGAAGGCGGCAGGCAGGCGCGTCGGCGTGGAGGTTCAGGCTACTCAGGTGTCGGCCGACGATGATCTCGGGCGGGAGCTTGCCGCGGTTGCAAAACAGCGTCCGGATGCGTTGCTGGTCTACCCGGACATGGTATTGAGCGCGCATCCGCGACCGCAGCAGCTCGGCGATTTCGCGATCAGCGCCCGCTTGCCGACCATGCATGCATTCCGCTTCTATGTGGATGCCGGTGGTCTCATGTCGTATGGCGCGACATTGGCGGAGGTCTATGCGGCCGCTGCGGAGCAGGTCGCGAAAATTCTGGGCGGCGCGCAGCCGGGCGATTTGCCGTTGCGGCAGGCGACGCGGTTTGAGCTCGTGATCAACAACAGGACCGCGAAAATTCTGGGGATCAAGATACCGCAGTCGCTGCTCGCGAGAGCCGACGACGTCATCGAATGATCGCGCGAACGATGCTCGGGCGGCCGGCCGCCGGAGGAAGTTCTCGGTTCTGGCGCTGACGGATCTGTCGCGAGCGGCTCTGCAACAGCCCCTGAATCAGCTCGCCGGCTGCTGCTGCGCCTGCTCGGCCATCTTCTGGCGGTAGAGGCTCACGAAGTCGACCGGATCGATATAGAGCGGCGGGAAACCGCCATTGCGGACGGCGGTCGCGATGATCTCGCGCGAGAACGGAAACAGCAGCCGCGGGCATTCGATCATCAGCACCGGATGAATGCTTTCGTCCGGAACGTTCTGGATCCGGAAAACGCCGCCATAGACGAGGTCAAAGGCAAACAGCAGCGTGGTTCCGATCTCTGCCTTGCCTTCGATCTTCAATTCGATCTCGAAATCGGATTGCAGCGGTGCAGCATTTACATTGATCTGAATATTGATCTGCGGCTGCTGGTTGGAAGGCTGCAGCGAGCGCGGCGCGTTCGGGTTCTCGAACGAGAAGTCCTTCACATATTGCGCCAGTACGTTCAGCTGCGGAGGCGCGGCCTGCTGGTCATCGGTGGGCGCGGGCTGCGGGCCGCCATTGGTCGGGTTCGCCATCATCAATCCTGTTTCCGCGCCGCGACCCGGCGCTTGCGGCGGAGTGGCTAACATACGCCTTCGGGTGGAACAAGGATGGCTGGCTCAACGGCGCCGGGACCGTCTGGGCGGCACTCGGCGCCGCTCGCCGGCGCCGTCCGCGATATGCCGGTCCGGCAAGTCCCGCCATTGGCTGCGGTCGAGATCCAGCACTCGGCTGGCATCGGGGCGCGGCCGGCCGGTGGGGGCGCGCGCGATCAGTCTGCGCTGCACTGCGGGGATCAGCAGTAGCAATCCGACACAGTCCGTGATGAACCCGGGCAGTACCAGCAACAGGCCACCGAGTGTGGTCAGAAATCCGCCGGACCGGGTACCCGGTGCGCCGAAGTCGCGTTGGGACAAAATGTCCACGAGGCGGCCTGCCAGCCGCCGGCCCATCTGTGCAAGCACCAGCATCCCCAGCAGAGAGGTCGCAATCAATCCGGCCACGGCCGCGAACGACCCAAACATCCAGGCGACGGTGAGAAAAACCGTGGCTTCGGCCACAACCAGGCCTAAAATTCCGAACAGGATCAGCTTTCCGACCGGCATCGGCGCGTTCCAATCGCGGTCTCGTGTTGGCCTTTGCGGCCGGGATCGTCTAAAATCTGCTTGAAGCTGAGTTTTTGGCTCAAGGGGACCTATGGCTAAGACCGACCGCGTGCTTAGATTATAGCGCTGGACGGCTCCTGTAGCGCTCTCGGGCTGACGCGGCGGCCCCGTCTGACCCGGGCCGCAAAGGCATTCGCGACGTGTTCGACATCTACACCATCATCTTTCTCGCGCTGGCGATATTCATCTTCATTCGCCTTCGCAGCGTGCTCGGGCAGCGCACCGGACGCGAGCGCCCTCCCTATGACCCCTATTCCGCGCGCGACGCCCGCGCCCCCGCAAGCGACAAGGTCGTCAACCTGCCGACCCGTAACGCCGAAACCATGGCACGCCCGGCGGAACCGGCTCCGGATCGCTGGAAAGGCATCGCCGACGAAGGCAGCGCGGTCGCGACCGGGCTCGACGCGATCGTCGCTCAGGACCGCAGTTTCGACGCCAGGCACTTTGTCGCCGGCGCACGGGCGGCCTATGAGATGATTGTGGGCGCATTCGCCGCAGGCGACCGCAAGAGCCTGAAGGGTCTGTTGTCGCGCGAAGTCTATGATGGCTTTGAAGCCGCCATCCGCGACCGGGAAGCCAAGGGCGAGACCATCGAGAACAAATTCGTGTCGCTCGACACCGCCGACATCATCGGTGCCGAGTTGCGCGGCAATGTTGCGCAGGTGACGGTGCGGTTCATCTCGCAACTGATCTCGGCGACCCGCGACAAGTCAGGCAATGTCATCGACGGCAGTCCGGACAAGGTCACCGAGGTCACCGACGTCTGGACCTTCGCGCGCGACGTGACGGCGCGCGATCCGAACTGGAAGCTGGTCGCGACCGAAGCGGGACAGTGATTTGATCGAGCCGAGGTTGCGGTCATTGCGGGGAATGAACGCGCGCCGGCCATGGTGCGCCGGATCGACCCTTGCCATGGCCACTCTTGCCACGGCCACTCTTGTCGCAGCCATCGTCGTGGCACCGCTGCTGGCGTTGCCGGCCTCGAACGCCGCCTTCGCAGAGACCACGGCCGGCACCATCACGGTTGCCGCCAAGAAGAAATCGGCGCGCGCCAAGGTTGCGAAGAAGCGCGTTACCAAGGCGCATCCGCTGAAGATTCCAAAGAGTGCCTTCGAGGCCCTGGCCTGGCACGAGATCAAGGGCTGGATCGAGGACGATCACGCCGAAGCATTCTCGGCATTCCTGGCGAGCTGCAAGCCGATCCTGCGCAGTTCCGAAAAGGCGCGCGCGCAGCGCGGCGAGACCTATCGCGCGCTGTTCGAAGTGTGTGGACGCGCGGTCGCGGCGGTTCCGCTCGATCAGACCGGCGCGCGGCATTTCTTCGAGCAGAATTTCCGGCCGGTGAAGCTTGCGGCGCAGGGCGAAGCGGACGGGTTCTTCACCGGCTATTACGAGCCGGTAGCGGAGGGCGCGCGCTTTCCGAGCGATATCTACACCACGCCCCTGTACCGGCGCCCACCGAACCTCACGACGATGCGGCTGCGCCGCTCCGCGGGCAAGGGCAAGGCCGGCAAACGAACCGTGAAGCGCGCGACCGCGCCATTCTATGATCGCACCCAGATCGAGGAGGGCGCGCTCGCGGGCCGCGACCTGGAAATCGTCTGGCTGAAGGATCCGATCGACGCCTTTTTCGCCGAAATCCAGGGCTCCGTCCGGGTGCGGCTGGAAGACGGCAAGGTGATCCGCCTGAACTACGCCGACAAGAACGGCCATCCCTATTTCGCCGTGGGCGCCGTGCTGATCCAGCGCGGTATCGTGTCGAGAGAAGAGATCTCGATGCAGAAGATCCGCGAATTCATGGAGAAGAATCCGGAGGAAGGCAAAGCGCTGCGGCGGATGAACAAGTCCTATGTGTTTTTCCGCGAGACCGATCTCGGGGAGCATGATGAAGCCATCGGCGCGCAGGGCATCTCGCTGACCGCCGCGCGCTCGATCGCGGTCGACCGCAAGATTCACACCTACGGGATGCCGGTTTTCGTCAACGCCCTGTTGCCGATCGTCAGCGAGAAGCCCGATACGTGGTTCCGGCGGCTGATGGTGGCGCAGGATACCGGCGGCGCGATCGTCGGCCCTGCACGCGCGGATATCTACCTTGGCGCGGGCGAGGAAGCGGCGCGCGCGGCGGGTCGGTTCAAGCATAACGGCCAGTTCGTGATGCTGGTCCCCAACGAACTCGATGGCGAAAATCTGGCGCTCGGCATGCCGCTGCCGCAGCCGCGGCCGTCGGGCATCGCGGTCGCGAGCGTCGGCCGCCCGCAGGCCAGGTCCGAAGAAAAGCCGTCATCCGCCGCGGCACCCGCGGCTGCGGCGACGCCGGTCCCGAAACCCGATCCAAGGCCGCGGCCGCAATCGACCGCCAGGAATGAACCGGCGCAGCCGCCGCTTCCGGCGCGCAAGCCCTCGGCGAAAGCCGATGCCGTACCGAAACCGCCGGTCAGGCCGGAGAATGCCACTGCGGTCCGCTCCCGGACCGATGCGCCGGCAAAGCCGCGCCCGGCGCAAAAGAGCGCCAATCCGTTTCCCAAGCCGGTCAAGCCGGTCGTGACGACGCCTGCCGGAACGGCGTCGCCAGCCGCGGCGAAGCCCGCGCCGAAACCAGCGAATTCCAAACCGGCTTCCAAGCCATCGGGCAAGCCTGCGTCATGACCGCCGGCGGAAGCCGCATGGGCCGGCGGCTTTCACCGGAAGATCTGGCGCTTTGGGACGGGGTGACCCGATCCGTACGGCCTCTGCGCAAGCGTGTTCGTGCGAGCGAAACCAGAGCCGAGACCGCCGATCCGTCGGCGGCCCCCCTGAAAGCGCCGAAGCGTTCCACGCCCGTACCGAAGGCCCCGGCACCGGTGCGCAAGCCGGCGCCACCGCTGGCTCCGCTGGACCGCAAGACCAAGCAGAAGCTCGCACGCGGGCGCGATGCGATCGACGCGCGGCTCGACCTGCATGGTCACACGCAGGCGGAAGCGCATGATGCGCTGTTGCGCTTCCTGCAAAAGACACAGGCACGTGGCGACCGCATGGTGCTCGTCATCACCGGGAAGGGCTCGCGAAATCCCGGTGTGCGGGGCGAGACCGCTGGAGGCGCGCTCAAACGCGCAGTGCCGCTATGGCTTGCGCTGCCTGAATTTCGCCGGTTGGTGGCAGGCTTCGATTCCGCCGCAATTCCTCACGGCGGAGAAGGCGCGCTGTATGTGCGATTGCGGAAATCTCGACCGGCCTCATCCTGAGATGCGGGCAAAGCCCGCATCTCGACGCAGGACGCCAGGGAGACCGAACGTCAGAATTTCACGGTCGCAAACACCTTCACGGTGCGGCCCGGCTGCAGCACCTCGTCCTTCTTGAACGATTGTGCGAACCGCACGTCGTCGTTCAGCAGATTGTCGCCGACCACCCCGAACTTGACCTCGGCGATTCCATCCGGGTCGCCCCGCAGCTTCGACGAATAGCTGAGTTCGGCCTTCAGAAGATCGTAACCGCCGGTCTGGGTTTCATAGGCGGCGATGTCATTCTGCGGATAGGCATGCAGCAGTCCGACGCGCGCAAACCATTGTGCGTCCCGGTAATAGACGCCACCGCCGAGCCGCTGCGGCGGGATGCGAGGCACGTTGCTGCCATCGGAAAAGGTGGCCCGCACGATGTCGTATTGGCCGTCGACGCCCCATACGCCCGCACCCAGCGGCGCGACGTCCAGCTGGGCCTGAATCTCGGCGCCGCGGAACGTCGCATCACGCTGCGCGTAGACGGCCTGCAGAAGCTCGCCCGCGGTGCCGGGTGCGCAACTGTCGAAGTCCTCGTCGCAGGTCTGTCCGGTGAGGTTGCGATAGATGAAGCCCTTGAAGCGCGTGTAGAAGGCGGTCGCCTCGAAGCGAAACGGACCGGTCTTGCGCCGGATGCCGGCCTCGACCGAATTTGCAACCTCGGTGACCAGGTTCGGATCACCGATATCGAACGTACCGGTGGCCTCGTGCACGCCGCGCGACAGCAATTCCGGGGCGCGCGGGGCGCGCTCGACATGCTGCGCGGTGACGCTGGCGACCAGGTCGCCGGGCAGGTCCTGCAGGAAACCGATCGCGCCGCTGACCGGCGTGAATGAAAGATCGCGCCAGATGCTGA